>NZ_JAYJLH010000007.1:0-115339 GCF_051948695.1 Halopseudomonas sp. Lyrl_26 | reverse complement strand
CAATGCCCCCCACTCCCGTTCGCCCGGAAACACCGCCCTTCTGGGAACGCCGCCCCCTGGAAACGTCGAGCCCACGGGCCGCGATCGGACTCGATGAAAGAGCCCCCGACAAACTCCGCGGACCAGCCAGTGCTCGTCCCCCCAGGGAAGCCGCGCCATGAGAAATTCAGGCAGTTTGTCTCAGCGCGCTTGAAGCCGTAACACTCTTTGCGCTATACCTCAATCAACCGACCGATGCCTGTCAGTGATCCATTGATACTGTCAGGCAATGTGAGTCGGCCCCGCAGACTGCCAGGAGCAGGTCAGCGCCTGATGCAGTCGTGCATATGGCCATTGCGAGGTAACAGCCCATGGAAGCGTGCGGAGCGACCCGACACACCTTCTACGTTCTCGACACCAACGTCCTCATCCACGACCCCAATGCCCTGCTCAACTTCGAAGAGCACCACGTCATCATCCCGATGACCGTCCTTGAAGAACTCGACAAGCTCAAATCCGGCAAGACCAGCACCGCCGCCGACTGCCGCCAGGCGATCCGACTGATAGACCATACCCTCGCCGATGCACCGCCCGACCTGGTGGAATCCGGGGTCCCCATCCAGCGCGGCAAGGCCGGCCCCAACGGCACCCTTGCCATCCTCATGGACCGCACCCCCACCCCCGCGCACTGCCTGCCCAACGACCTCAACGACAACAAGATCATCAACCAGCTCTGCCAACTCCAGCACCGCCACCCCGAAGACCGCATCGTACTGGTGTCCAAGGACATCAACATGCGCCTGAAGGCACGCGCCTGCGGTATCGATGCCGAGGATTACCACACCGACCAGCTGCTGGATGACATCAACCTGCTCGCCCGGGGTTACCACCAGATCGAGGGCTCCTTCTGGGACCGTGCCAGCCGGGTGGAAACCCGCCAGCTGACCGGGCAGACCCTGCACGACGTGCAGCTGGTCGACAACCTCCCGGCTCTGCACATCAACGACTTCATCCTCGACGAACAGGGCTTCGTCGGCCAGATCAAGGCGGTGGACGGGGTCAATCTGCAGGTGCTGGACATGCATCGCGAGCCGCTGCTGCACCAGGAGGCCTGGGGCCTGCGCCCGCGTGACATCTTCCAGGCACTGGCCATGCATGCGCTGCTCGACCCGGATATCCATCTGGTCAACCTGACCGGCGCTGCGGGCTCGGGCAAGACCATTCTGGCGCTGGCTGCGGCCATCGAGCAGACCATGGTGACCAAGACCTACCGGCGCATCATCGCCACCCGCAGCACCCAGGGGCTGGACGAGGACATCGGTTTTCTGCCGGGCACCGAGAAGGAGAAGATGGAGCCCTGGCTCGGCGCCATCACCGACAACCTGGAAGCCCTGCACATGGATGACGAATGCACGCACAGCAGCGTCGAGTACATCCTCGACCGCGTGCCGCTGCAGTTCAAATCACTGAACTACATCCGCGGGCGCAGTTTCCAGCAGAGCTTCATCCTGATCGACGAGAGCCAGAACCTCACCCCGCACCAGATCAAAACCATCATCACCCGCGCCGGCAACGGCTCCAAGGTGGTCTGTCTGGGCAACCTGGCACAGATCGACACCCCCTACCTGAACGCCACCAGCTCGGGGCTGACCTACCTGACCGAGTGCTTCAAGGACTTCCCCCACGGCGTCCACATCCACCTGCAGGGAGTCCCCCGCTCGATCCTCGCCGAGTACGCGGAAACCCACCTGTAACCCGACACCCTCTCTCCCCTTGCGGGAGAGGGGGCAGGTTTCCCCATCCCCCATGAATTCCCTGTATCACCCCCATTGGGAGCCATACCCGGTTCGGTGCGGCATAATAGACGCAACGAATCAAAGGAGCCCCTGTCATGCTGATGGTGATATCCCCTGCCAAGACCCTGGACTACGAAACCGCGCCGGTGACCGCGCGCCACACCCTGCCCCGCTACCTCGACCACAGCCTCGAGCTGATCAAGGTGCTGCGGGAGAAGTCGCCCCAGGAAATCGGCAAGCTGATGTCCATCTCCGACAAGCTGGCCGCACTGAACGTGGCCCGCTACGGCAGCTGGAGCGAGGAGTTCACCACCGCCAACAGCAAGCAGGCACTGCTGGCCTTCAAGGGTGATGTGTATACCGGATTGCACGCCGAGGATTTCAGTGAAGAGGATTTCGATTTCGCCCAGCAGCATCTGCGCATGCTGTCGGGACTGTACGGCATCCTGCGCCCGCTGGACCTGATGCAACCCTACCGGCTGGAGATGGGTACCAAGCTGGCCAACCCCGGGGGCAAGGACCTGTACAGCTTCTGGGGCGAGGAGCTTACCGAGTGGCTGAACGGGGACCTGGCCGAGCAGGGGGATGACATCCTGCTCAACCTCGCCTCTCAGGAATACTTCGGCGCGGTCAAGCCGAAGGCCCTCAAGGGCCGACTGATCGAGGCGGTATTCAAGGACCAGAAGAACGGTCAATACAAGATCATCAGCTTCCACGCCAAGAAGGCCCGCGGCCTGATGGCGCGCTACGTGATCAAGGAGCGCCTGCGCGATCCCGAAGGCCTGAAGGACTTCAATCTGGAGGGCTATTACTACGACCCGGCCAGCTCCAGCGAGAACACCCTGGTGTTCCTGCGCGACGAGCAGCGCTGAGTCCACGACTGCCCGGCGTCAGAGGCGGTCGCGGAAGTCGAGGTAGTGCCTGAGCACCTGCTCCGGCGCCTCGACCTGCGGGTAATGGCCGATACCCTCCAGCAGTACGGTATCGGCATTGGCGATCAGCTGGTGATAGCGCTCGACCATGTGCGCACCGGAGATGGGGTCCGCCGCCCCGTCGATCACCCGCAGCGGCACAGCGGTCTGCTGCATGGCGCTCACCCAGCGATCCCGGTGTACCGGGCGCTCGGCCATGTAACGGATCAACCGGTGCATCACCGCCGGGCCGTTGTGGGTGATGATCAGGGTCCAGAAGGCGTCCAGCTCCTGCTCGCTGGGCTGGGTGTGCGGGCCGAAGATGCGGCTGAAGGTGCCGGCCATCCGCTCCCGGGAGAAGCGCCGGCCGATCAGAAAACCGATGGGACTCATCAGCAGCTTCTGCAAAAGGACGGGGTGGTGGGTTTCCGGAAACAGCCCGCCGTTGAGAAAACACATGCTCAGCAGCCGAGACTCGCCCTCCCGATCCCGGGCCAGCAGCTCCTGGGCGACACTGTCGCCATAATCATGGGCCAGCACATGGTATTGCTCCACGCCGAGATGGCTGAGCAGCGCCTGCTGGATATCCGCCTGCTCCAGCAGGCTGTAGGCATGGCCCCGCGGTTTGGCGGAGAAGCCGAAGCCGAGCATGTCGCAGGCGATCACCCGGTAACGTTCGGCCAGCGGCTGCCACAGGTAGTGCCAGTCCCAGGCGCCGCTGGGAAAACCATGGATCAGCAGCAGGGGTTCACCGCTGCCGGCCTCCCAGTAGCGCAGCCGGTGCTCGCCGAACATGAAGTCCCGGCCCGCCGCGGCCCACTGCTCGATCGGAATGCCCGCCATCTTTGCCATAATCCAACCCCCAGCCTTGTTATCAGTGTCCCGCCAACCGGTGCCAGCAACAGCCGGATGCGGCATACTGGCCAGCCCAGTTCAGGAGAGTCTAAGGCGTGACTGACGACAGCACTGTCAATCAGCTTACAGTGTCCGCCGGCGTGACCGAGCGGCATGTGGAGTTGCTGCACAGGAATCGCTGGTTCCGCGGCCTTCCGGCGGATGCCATCAGCGAGATGGTCGGCATGGCCCGGCTGCGGCGGCTGGAAGACGGCCAGCGTCTGCATGCCCAGGGTGACCTGCCGGATGGTCTGTATGGCGTCAGCACCGGGGCGATGCGGATCAGCAGCACCGGTGCCGACGGCCGCGAGGCGCTGCTGACCATTCTCAGTCCCGGCAACTGGTTCGGCGAGATATCGCTGTTCGATGGCCTGCCCCGCACCCACGATGCCCACGCCATGGGTCCCACCGAGGTGCTGGTGATCCCGCGCCGGGAGTTCCACCAGCTGCTGGAACGCCGCCCCGAACTGTACCCGCACTTCATGCGCCTGCTGTGCCTGCGCCTGCGCCACTCCTTCAGCATGCTCGAGGACAGCGCCCTGCTGCCCCTGCCCGCACGCCTGGCCAAGCGCCTGCTGATGCATGCCCAGCAGTACAGCGAGCCGGGGCCGGGTGGAGATCGCCTGTCTATCCAGCTGTCCCAGGAAACCCTGGGGCTGATGCTCAACAGTTCACGCCAGAGCATCAACCGCCTGCTGAAACAGTTCGAACAGGCCGGCTGGGTGCAGATCCACTACAGCCAGATCAGCATCCTCGACGAAGCCGCCCTGACCCGGGTCGCCACCGGCAGCCTGTAGAGACTCTGTTAAAGGTCAAGCTTTCATGTGCTCCTCACTGAACACTCGACTTGCTCGGCTTTTCGGAGCGGCGGATGACCATGTCGAATGTCTTGGCAGCGATATCGATTCCAACAGCAATGGTCAAATGAGTTCTCCCTCGGCAGATTTTCGGTCACAATAGTTACCGGTTCCCCGACCTCGTACTTGATGCCGCCTCGACCTTGTCATGCGAAGTCTGGCCAAGCCAGCTTCCGGATACTCTTCGAGGTTGGTAATGAGGCGGGGAGCCACTCTACACACGAGGTCAGTCCAAGCTGCCTCCAGGAGCATACGGCCTCCCCGATAACTGGCGAGCAACCTTATCAGTTGATCTCTGCGTAACATACAAGGAGCCTTCGCCCCGGATGTGGATGACTGCCCGGTTCGCACCGAGGCGGTGCTCCTACAAAAAAACCTCACCCAGCCCCCGCCCCCGTAGGAGCACCCGCCCCGGGTGCGAATGGCTGCCTGCCCGGTTCGCACCGAGGCGGTGCTCCTACAAGAACCTCACCCGTCCCCTGTAGGAGCACCCGCCCCGGGTGCGAAGGGGGCCCGCGTGACTTCTACCCCTTCAACGCCGCCACAAACTCATCCAGCCAGGGCTTGGCATCTTCTTCGGGGGTGACCGTCTCGCTGGCGTCCAGGCGCAGCATGGGCAGCAGCTCCCTGGCCTGCACTTCCAGCAGCAGTTCACGCAGCTGCTCGCCGCCCTGGCAGAAGGTATCGCCGTAGCCGGAGTCGCCCAGGGCAATGACCCCGAAGGGCTTGTCGGTCAGCAGGGGAAAGCGCGATTGCAGCTCGTAGTAGAAGTCCTGGATGCTCGCCGGCAGTTCACCCATGCCGGTGGTCGAGCAGCACGCCAGCAGCGCATCGGCATCGGCGGCCAGCAGCGCGTCTACCGTCACCGGCTTGAGGCGGGTCACCTGCAGGCCCGCCGCGCGGCACCGCTCGGCCGCCATGTCCGCCACTTCGTCGGCGGTACCGAAAACCGATCCACTGAAAATCGCCAGATGCATTGTCACTCCCGTCAGTTCACATGGTGGCCGGCCATTATGCCCGGAAGCGCCGCGGCTGTCCGACCCGGCAGGGCCCCAGCCCGCAGCCGGCATGGTAAGATAGCCGGTCCATGCACCTGACCCTGCCCGGCCAATGACAGAGAAACCGACCATTCTGATTACCGGTGGCGCCCAGCGCATCGGACTGCACTGCGCCCAGCGCCTGGTGGAGGATGGTTACCGGGTGATCATCACCTGCCGGCAGGCTCGCCCGGAGTGGCAGGACAATCCGCTGCAGGGCATCGAGGTGTTGCTGGCTGACTTCTCCAGCGTTGAGGGCATCCGCCGGCTCATCGACACCCTGATCGAGCGCCGTGTGCGCCTGCGGGCGCTGATTCACAACGCCTCGATCTGGCACAACGATGACCAGGGCGCCGACGCGCTGCAGCAAATGTTCATGGTGCACATGCAGGCGCCCTACCTGCTGAACCTGGCCAGCGACCAGCTGTTCGACCCCGTGCAGGTCGGCGACATCATCCATATCAGCGATCATGTGGCCCAGCGTGGCAGCGCCCGGCACATTGCCTACAGTGCCAGCAAGGCCGGGCTGGAAGGTCTGAGCCGCTCCTTCGCGGCCAGACTGGCGCCGCGCATCAAGGTCAACACCATCGCCCCGGCGCTGATCATGTTCAACGAAGGCGATACACCCGAATACCGCGAGAAGGCGCTGGCCAAATCCGCGCTGGGCATCGAGCCCGGCCCCGAGGTTGTCTACCAGTCCATCCGCTATCTCATGGACAACCCCTACGTCACAGGCACCTGCCTCGACCTCAACGGCGGCAGGAACCTCAAATGAACCGACACGAGAATGCCAATGAGCCTTGAAAAGCTGACCAGCAATTACCACGACATCCTCACCAACCTGGGTGAGAATCCCGAACGCGAAGGGCTCAAGGGCACCCCCCAGCGTGCCGCCAAGGCCATGCAGTTTCTCTGTCGCGGCTACCAGCAATCGCTGGAGGAAATCGTCAACGGCGCGCTGTTCGAGTCCTCCAGTGACGAGATGGTGATCGTCAAGAACATCGAGCTCTACTCCCTGTGCGAGCACCACATGCTGCCCTTCATCGGCAAGGCCCATGTGGCCTATCTGCCGGCGGGCAAGGTGATCGGCCTGTCCAAGGTCGCCCGCATCGTCGACATGTTCGCCCGCCGTCTGCAGATTCAGGAGAGCCTGACCCGGCAGATCGCCGAGGCCGTGCAGACGGTCACCGATGCCCGGGGCGTGGCCGTGGTGATCGAGGCCCGACACATGTGCATGATGATGCGCGGCGTGGAGAAGCAGAACTCGTCAATGATGACCTCGGTGATGCTCGGCGCCTTCCGCGAGTCCTTCAACACCCGCCAGGAATTCCTGCAACTGATCGGACGGGACAACTGAGATGCAGCAGCTGCAACCCGGCATGGCGCGGATCAGGATCAAGGACCTGCGCCTGCGCACCTACATCGGCATCAAGGAAGAAGAGATCAACAACCGGCAGGATGTGGTGATCAACGCCACCATCCTCTATCCGGCGGACAACGCGGTGGAGATCAACCAGATCGAGCACGCGCTCAACTACCGGACCATCACCAAGGCGATCATCAGCCATGTGGAAAGCAACCGCTTTGCCCTGCTGGAGCGCCTGACCCAGGAAGTGCTGGATATCGTCATGGACAACGAGCAGGTGCGTTACGCCGAGGTGGAAGTGGACAAGCCCCATGCCCTGCGCTTTTCCGAATCGGTATCCATCACCCTGAGCGCAGCACGCTGAGAGGCCACCCATGACGCTGACTGCCGAGCAATTCAAGTCGCGCCTGGGCACTGCCGAGCACCGCTTCGCCGACACCCTGGCGTTCATCGAACAGCATTACCACTACCGGCCCAGCGGCTTTCACAACGGGCCGCTGTACAACAGCGCGGAGCAGAACCAGGGCTCCTGCCGCCTGCTGGCGATGGCTCAGGATCTCGGGCTGGATACCCAGCAGGCCCTGCATTGCTTTGCCGAGCATTACCAGGCGGTGCTGGGTGATCCGACCGGCAGCGAACACGCCAATATCCGTACCCTGATGCAACACGGCCTGGAAGCGGTACGCTTCGACCGGCCGCCCTTGACCCGACGTTAACGGAGCAGA
Source organism: Halopseudomonas sp. Lyrl_26 (assembly GCF_051948695.1). Classification (NCBI taxonomy): domain Bacteria; kingdom Pseudomonadati; phylum Pseudomonadota; class Gammaproteobacteria; order Pseudomonadales; family Pseudomonadaceae; genus Halopseudomonas; species Halopseudomonas sp. Lyrl_26. Next base: position 107,774 of record NZ_JAYJLH010000007.1, on the reverse strand, counting down.
CATGGCCGTCAAGCAACTCCACCCCCAGGGCGACTTTCCCGCCCCCGGCATTTTCCGCCGGGTCGCCAGCGCCTTCTACGACATGATGCTGTGCCTGGCGATGCTCATGGTGCTGACCCTGGTCTACCAGCAGGTCGTGCTGCGGATGATCTATGGCGCCGAGACGCTGGAGGCCATGTCCAACGCCGGTCAGCTGGACCGCGACCCGCTGCTGACGGTGCTGATGGTCCTGGCCATCTACGGCTTCTTCATGCTGTTCTGGACCCTGCGCGGACAGACCCTGGGCATGCAGGCCTGGCGCTTGCGCGTGCAGCAGCCCGACGGCACCTCCATCACCCGCCGTCAGGCGATCAACCGGGTAAGCGTCTCGCTGGTCAGCTGGCTGTGTGGCGGGCTGGGCATCTGGTGGGCGCTGTGGGACAAGCAGTCCCGCACCTGGGCGGATATCGCCTCCGGCACCCGCACCGTGGTACTGCCCAAGACCTGAGCTTGGGGAGAGATTGCTGGACGAGCTGGTGCTCGTCCCCCCCCCGGAACAGCGTCCCCACCCTCCTGCCCGCCCGGAAACGCCCCCCCCCCCTGGGAACGTCGAGCACTAGCTCGATGATGGAGTTCCCGGCAGAATGTGCTCCTCCCTCCCGGGTCCTTTCAGCTCATCCCGCCCGGCGGATCAGCCACATGCCCATCACTACCAGGATGAGGATAGGTGCCACTACCGCGATCAGTGGGGAGAAGCCGAATACCAGACTCGATGGACCCAGCAGGTCCTGGAGGATGCGGAAACTGAAGCCCACCAGCACCCCGGTGAATACCCGCTGGCCGAGCGTTACCGAGCGCAGCGGGCCGAAGATGAAGGAGATGGCGACAAACACCAGCGCCGCCGTGGTCACCGGTTGCAGCAGCTTCTTCCAGAAGGCCAGCCAGTACTGGCTGTTGTTCAGTCCCTGATTGGCCAGATAGCTCTGGTAATGCCATATGCCGCGCAGCGGCAGCACGTCCGGATCCAGCAGCACCACGCGCAGCAGGCTGGGTGACAGGCCGACATCCCAGCGCTGCTGTTCATGTTGTTCGACGCGGCTGGTGCCGTCGTCCTCGAACAGGGTCGCGGCGACCTCCTGCAGCAGCCAGTGCTCCTCTTCCACACTGGCCCGGGTGGCGAAGCTGGTCTCGATCAGCCGGCGCTCGTCGTCGAAGCGGTAGCGGGTGATGCCATGCAGGGTGCCGTTGGGGTGCACCGCGTTGATGTGGATGAAGTCGTTGCCTTCCCGGTGCCACAGGCCCTTGGACTTGACCGCAGAGCCACTGCCCACCGCCAGCGCCCGGCGGCTGTCGGCCAGATTCTCGGTATAGGGCACCACGTATTCGCCCAGCAGCACCCCGGCGATCATCAGCGCCAGCAGCGGCTTGAGCACGGAGCCCATGATGCGCCCGATGGAGACCCCGGAGGCGCGCATGACCGTCAGTTCGGAATTGCTGGCCAGAGTCCCCAGACCGATCAGGCAGCCGACCAGCGCCGCCATCGGCAGCAGGTCATACAGCCTGCGCGGCAGGGTCAGGAACACGTAAAGCAGCGCCTGCAGCGCACCATAGTCCCCTTCCAGGTCCTCCAGCTCACCGATATAGGCGAACAACAGATCCAGCCCGACGATGATCAGCGCCACGGTCAGGACGCTGAGCAGCACAGTAGTGCCGATGTGCCGATCAAGCAGCCGCATGGGCACCCCCTTTCGGACCGGAGGGCGCAGTCAGGGCGCGGAAATTCAGCATCACCCCGATCGCCAGGAACACCAGATGCACCCACCACAGACCGATGGCCGCCGGGGTCTTGCCGGCTTCCATCCAGCCCCGGGCGCTGACCAGCAGCGCCAGGTAGGCCATGTAGAGAATGATCGCCGGAATCAGCTTGAGGAAGCGGCCCTGACGCGGATTGACCCGCGCCAGCGGTACGGCAAAGAAGGCGACGATGGGCACCAGCAGCGGCACCGCCAGGCGCCACTGCAGCTCGGCGCGGTTTTTCAGGTCATCACTGCCCAGCAGCTGGCGGGTCGGCATGGCTTCCCTGTCGGTGATCTCCCGGATCACCTCCGGCTTGGGCAGCAGCACGCCGTAGCGGTCGTACTGGATGGTGCGGAAATCCGCCGAGCCCGGCCGACCGTCATAGCGGTAGCCGTTGTGCAGCACCAGGTAGCGGTTGCCATCGGCAGTCAGTTCCTGACGCCCGCCTTCGGCCACCAGCACGCCGACCGAGGCGTCCTCGCCGGACCCGGTGCGCTCTGCGATGAACACGGTTTCCAGCTCGGTGCGGTCCTCGGACAGACCACCGGCGTAGGTCACCCGCTGGCCGCTGCCCAGGGCCTGGAAGCGTCCTGCGGCCAGGGTATCGAACTCGGTCATGGCGTCCTGTTCATTGAACAGCTGCTGGGTCTTGAGCACGCCCGCCGGTGCCACCCAGAGGCTCAGCCAGGCCACCAGCAGGGCCACCAGCAGCGCCGGGCCCTGGGTATAACCGAGAATCCGGCGGTCGCTGACGCCGGTCGCCGAAAGCACGGCCATTTCACTGTCCAGGTACATGCGTCCGTAGGCCAGCAGGATGCCCAGGAACATGGCCAGGGGCACGATCAGCACCAGGAAGCCGGGCACCCGGAAGGCCATGATGGTGAACAGCACGCCCGGGTCCAGCTGCCCTGCTGCAGCCTGTGCCAGATACTTGATGAAGCGGCCGCTCATGATGATGATCAGCAGCACACCGCTGACCGCAGCCAGCGTGGTCAACACCTCGCGGCTGAGGTATCGGAATACGATCACACTTTGTTTCCTTGAGTCCGGGGCTTTATGGGCCAGCGGGAATAGGCCAGAATGCTGCACAGCACTTCTATGTAGAAATGACTGCTCTCCGCCGCCACAAGCCGGTCGTGATGGGCAGCATTATCGGTCAATCCACCTGATTTGTCTTGGGGAGTACCATGGAGTTCAACGTCAAACACGGCGCACTGGCAACCATCAAAACCGGCTGCCTGGTGGTCGGCATCAGCGAAGCCAAAACCCTCACCGGCCCTGCCGCCGAACTGGATGCCACCAGCGGCGGCCAGATCAGCGCCGCCATCAAGCGCGGCGACATCACCGGTAAATCCGGCCAGAGCCTGATGCTGTTTGCCCTGCCGGGCATCAGTGCCCAGCGGGTACTGCTGGTGGGTACCGGCAAGGACGAGCTGAACGACCGCAGCTTCCGCAAGCTGGTTGCCGGCGTCATCGGTGGCCTGAAGAGCGGCGGCGCCACCGACGCCCTGCTGGCGCTCGCCGCCCTGCCGGTCAAGGACCGCGACCTCTACGCCCGTACCCGCCTGCTGGTGCAGACCACCCGCGAGAGCCTGTATCAGTTCGACCAGTTCAAGAGCAAGAAGGCCGACAAGCCGCGGCTGAAGAAATGCACCCTGTGGACGGCGGACAAGGCCGATGCCGAAATCCTGAAGCGGGCCATCGCCCACGGTCAGGCGATCAGCGACGGCGCCAGCCTGACCCGCGATCTGGGCAACCTGCCGGGCAATGTCTGCACCCCCTCCTATCTGGCCACTCAGGCCAGGGAACTGGCCGAGCAGCACGGGCTGGAAGTGGAAGTGCTGGAGGAGAAGGACATGCAGGCCCTGGGCATGGGCTCGCTGCTGTCGGTCAGCGCCGGCAGCGCTGAACCGGCCAAGCTGATCCGCCTCAGCTACCAGGGCGCCGGCAAGGCCCAGCCCCATGTGCTGGTCGGCAAGGGCATCACCTTCGATACCGGTGGCATCAGCCTCAAGCCCGGTGCCGGCATGGACGAGATGAAGTACGACATGTGCGGTGCCGCCACCGTACTGGGCGTGCTCAAGGCCGTGGCCAGCCTGCAGCTGCCAATCAACCTGACCGGCATCATTGCCGCCGCGGAGAACATGCCGAGCGGCACCGCCACCAAGCCCGGTGACATCGTCACCAGCATGTCCGGCCAGACCATCGAGATCCTCAACACCGACGCCGAAGGCCGTCTGGTGCTGTGCGACGCCCTGACCTACGCCGAGCGCTTCAACCCCGCCAGCGTGGTCGATATCGCCACCCTCACCGGTGCCTGCGTGGTCGCCCTGGGTGCGCATACCACCGGCATCATGGGCAATGACGACACGCTGGTAGCGCAACTGCTGGACGCCGGCCGCCAGGCCGATGACCGTGGCTGGCAGCTGCCGCTGTTCGACGAGTACCAGGAGCAGCTGGACAGCCCCTTCGCCGACATCGCCAACATCGGCGGGCCCAAGGCCGGCACCATCACCGCCGCCTGCTTCCTGTCGCGTTTCACCAAGGCCTATCGCTGGGCGCATATGGATATCGCCGGAACCGCCTGGACCAGCGGCGGCAAGGACAAGGGTGCGACCGGCCGTCCGGTCCCCCTGCTGACCCAGTACCTGCTCAACCAGGCTGGCTGAAGCCCCGCACCCTGACTGCGGGCCAGTACAAGGGCCCGGCACCCCGCCGGACCTTGTGCTCCCGGCCCGCAGCCTGTAGCGTGCAGCTCAAATTCCGTATCCCCGACCTGTCATGACCCGAATCGATTTCTACGTTCTCAACAGCCACAGCAGCAACGCCCGACTGCAGTTTGCCTGCCGGCTGGCGTACAAGGCCTGGCAGCATAACCGCCGGGTCTACCTGCACTGCGGCAGCGAGCAGGAAGCCGAAGAGCTGGACGAACTGCTGTGGTCATTCCGCCCCGATACCTTCCTGCCCCACGCCCTGTACGAATGCCATGGGGACGAGCCGGTGGTCTGTGGCTGGGGTCGCGAACCCGACCCCTACAATGACCTGCTGATCAATCTGAGCAACGAGACGCCCGAGTTCTTCAGCCGCTTCAACCGTCTGGCGGAAATCCTCGTCAATCATGAACCGATCATCGTTCCGGGCCGCGAACGCTTTCGCTTTTACCGCGATCGGGGCTATCCTCTGGACACTCATCAGATACGGATAGCAGGATGAAGCATGAAGCAACGCGAGCCAAAGGACCGGAAAGGCTTGCTGCAGGATCTGGAGTCCATCCGCACTCTGCTGGATGAAGAGCAGCCTGCGCAGACCCTGGACATTCCCCTGCTGGAGGACATCATCACCTCCGGTACCGATCGGCCGGAGCCGGAACCGACTCCACCCCCCACCGCCTCAGCCGAGAAGGCGCCCAATCCCTTTCTTCCCTATGAATCCCTGGCCAAGCTGGCGGGCGAGCGCGTGCAGCTCGAACGCCTGCTGCAACAGAGCCTGAGCCCGACCACGCCCAGCCCGCACACCGGCGCCCGGGAGGTGAGGATGGAGGAGCGCCTGCATGCCGATGCGCAGCTGATCATGCAGGACGTGATCGACGAGATACTGCCCCTGATCGAGGCGGAGCTGCGCAAGCGACTGAACGGCCGCTTGCAGCAACTGGTGGAGGAACAACTGGACCGGGAGGGGAGCGCCGGTCTCTGATGCCGGGCACTCCCCTTCCCCGCGGGTCAGTCCTCGTGGGGCGGCTCGCCCAGCAACTCGAGCGCCTCACCCAGTACCGCAACGGACTCCGCATGGCGTCCGGCCTCATGCAGATCCTCCCCTTCGGCACGCAGCTCCTGCACCCGCGCCAGCACCTCCTCATCCGCCGGCGGATCGCTTTCCAGAATGGCGTCGATCCGGGCCATGTCCTGGGGACAGTGCATGGCCAGCGCGGTTGAAGCGAACAGCATCGCAAACACAAGCAAACTTAAACGGAACATGACGCAAACTCTCCTGTGGTGGGCTCGTTAACGCATTTTCAGCGTAAGACCATGCAAGGGGGTATCACGGACACGGCTCACAACCTGTGTTCATGACGTTATCCCCTTGGGTTGGTTGACTCCAACATGCTTAAGTTAAGCAGCGATAAATCCACGCACCCGGAAAACGATAAGCGGTACGGCACACAGCCGCTGCGGTGGCGCGCCCCGGCACAGAGTTCTAGGCTCAGTGACGCGGGCCGTGCCCAGCGGCCTCCAGCGGACCGGTCCATGAGCCACAACAGCGTCACCCGGCAGCAGATCGAACAGATCTACCGCGCACAGTCGCGGCGGGTGCTGGCGACCCTGATTCGCCTGCTCAACGACTTCAGCCTGGCCGAGGAGTGCCTGCAGGAGGCCTTCATTGCCGCCCTGGATCAATGGCCCCGAAGCGGCCTGCCGGACCACCCTGCCGCCTGGCTGGTCAGTACCGGGCACCGGCGCGGTATCGATCATATCCGGCGCCAGCAGACCGCTCGCCGTCACGCGCCCTGGCTGACGTCGGAGGAGGCGCTGGCCTTCGATCCGGATGATGCCGCCATCGAGGATGACCTGCTGCGCCTGCTGTTCACCTGCTGCCACCCGGCCCTGGCCACGCAGACGCGGGTTGCCCTGACCCTGCGCGAGATGTGCGGCCTGTCCACCGAACAGATCGCCCGCGCTCTGCTGCAGCAGCCGGCGACGCTGGCCCAGCGCCTGGTGCGCGCCAAACGCAAGATCCGCGATGCCAACATCCCCTACCGGGTGCCCGACAGTGATGAACTGCCCCAGCGGCTGCCGGATGTGTTGCGGGTCATCTACCTGGTGTTCAACGAGGGCTATTCGCGCAGCGAAGGTGAGCAGGTGCAAGATGTGAGCCTGGCCGGCGAAGCCATCCGACTGGCCGAGTCCCTCGCCGCACTGCTGCCCCAAGGGGAGGTCTTCGGCCTGTTGGCACTGATGCTGTTGCAACACTCCCGCCGTGATGCCCGGCAGGATGCCACTGGCGAGCTGATCACCCTGGAGCAGCAGGACCGGCGGCTGTGGCATCGGGACGAGATCGACCAGGGCATGGCCTGGCTGACCCGCGCCCTGCCCCTGACGCCGGTAGGGCCTTACACCCTGCAGGCGTCCATCGCCGCTGAACACGCCACCGCCCCCAGCGCCAGCCAGACCAACTGGAAGCGCATAGTGGCGCTCTACGACGCCCTGTACCGCCAGCAGCCCTCAGCCGTCATTGCCCTCAACCGTGCCGTGGCGATTGCCATGCGGGACTCGCCGGCCGCCGGGCTGCAGGAACTGGACCGGCTGAATGTCCGGGCGGTAATCAACTTTCACCTGTATCACGCCGCCCGGGCCGACCTCCTGCGCCGCACCGGCGATATCGACGGAGCCCGGCAGGCCTACCAGCGCGCACTGAGCCTGGCCACCCAGGAACCGGAGCGGCGATTTCTGGCGCGCCAGCTCGAACATCTGGAGGCGCCGGACGACCGTTCGTCGGAGTAAAAAGGTGCTGTCGAGCGCCACTGTCGATTCCCCTGCCCGCCGCACGACCCACTGTTACCACCCGCCAGAAGAGGAGTCAGAGGGATGAAATTCATGTTGATGCGCAAGGCCGACAGTGAAACCGAACAGGGCATTCTGCCGACCGACGAGCTGTTCAAGGCGATGCTCGAGTACAACGACCGCATGATCCAGGCCGGGGTATTCCTGTTCGGCAACGGTCTGCGGCCGACCAGCGAAGGCTGCCGCATCGTGTTCCGCAACGGCCAGCCGGAGGTGGTGCGTGGGCCCTTCACGCCGCCCGGCGAACAACTCGCGGGCTACTCCGTCCTGGAGGTCGACAGCCTCGAACAGGCCATCGAATGGGCCCGGCAATGGCCGACGCTGGACAGTAACGGCAATGCGGTACTGGAACTGCGGCGCTATTTCGAACCGGGGGATTTCGCCCCCGGTCCGCTGGTGGAGGCACACCAGCAGCAGCTGAAGATGCCGGTGGAGGTCAATATCCATCTCGGTTTTCCCGGCACCTGCCGCGAGGCCATGACCTTCTATCACCAGACCATCGGCGGCACCCTGGAAGCCCTGATCACCTACGGCGAGACTCCGGCTGCCGCAGAGGTACCGCCGGAGGCAGCCGACCTGATCATCCACGGCTCGCTCAACATCCGCGGCCGGCGGCTGATGGGTGCGGACATGGCTGGCGAATGCCAGCAGGTCGCCCAGGGAACCTGCATCCACCTGGAATACGATGATCAGGACCGGGCCGCCGAGGTGTTCGACCAGCTGCAACAGGGTGGCCAGGTCACCATGCCCTTTGCCGAAACCTTCTGGGCCAGCCGTTTCGGCATGGTCACCGACCGCTTCGGCATCAGCTGGATGATCGGCTACGGCACCGGGCGCAGCCCGCAAACCCCGCTTGAGGAGGTATGCAACCCATGAAGTACGTGGCGCTGGTGTACTACCAGGAAAGCATCATCGAGGCCATGACCGATCAGCAGTGGCATGACCTCAATCAGGAATGCGTTGCCGGCGTCGAGCGCCTGACCGCAGCCGGGCACTATGTGGCCGGTCAGGCTCTGCAGCCGGTGGCCACCGCGACCACGGTGCGGGTGCGCGAGGGCGAGGTTCTGCTCAGCGACGGCCCCTTCGCCGAAACCAAGGAACAGCTGGCCGGCTTCTACCTGCTGGAAGCCCGGGATCTGGACGAGGCCCTGCAGCTGGCCAGCCGCATTCCTCCCGCACGCCTGGGCAGCATCGAGGTGCGTCCGGTGCGGGAGCTGCCACCGAAGGACTGATTGTCCTCTACCAATAACGGGAGTCCGACATGAACTATGTAGACGGCTTTGTAGTAGCAGTACCCACCAGCAACAAGGATGCCTATGTCCACCATGCCCGGCTGGCCGCGGAGATATTCAGGGAGCACGGCGCCCTGCGCATCACCGAATGCTGGGGCGACGATGTACCCGACGGGAAACTCACCTCCTTCCCCATGGCGGTGAAACTGGAACCGGAGGAAACCGTGGTGTTCTCCTGGATCGAGTGGCCCTCCCGCGAGGTGCGCGACGTCGGCATGCAGAAGGTGATGGAAGACCCTCGCCTGAAACAGGACAGCAATCCCATGCCCTTCGACGGCAAGCGGATGATCTATGGCGGCTTCCGCATGGTGGTGGATGAATGAGGGAGTCGGGACGGCGGTCGGCTCACTTTTGGTCCGAGCCGACCGCCGGCGACCCAGTCTGGAGCAACAATTGGGTGAAAACCCCGTGCCAGAGCCGCGCAGGGCACAGAATTCGCGGAATGGTGAGAAGTGGAACACATTCTGCTTGGTCTTCGGAGGCCATCGCCACGCTGTCCGAAGGAGACATGGAGCATGATCGATGAAACCCGCTTCAACCGCAGCACCCTGGATCGCATGGTGGTACTGCGCAGGCATCTCAAACAGACCCAGGGCGTAACAGTCCATCTGGACGATCCCGACGCGGTCCAGAAGATGATCCGCCTGAGCGAGGCCAGTGACGACCAACTCATCCGCCAGCTGGGCCTGGAACTGGCGCTGGCCGCGACACAACAGCAACCCCAGTCGTCCGCCCCCTCCGGCAAGGGCCTGATGGAAGCGCTGCGCGACAAGCTGCTGACCGATACCGCCATGACCATGCCGGCCAGCTTCGAGCAGCCCGCCCCGGGGGGTGAGCCTCGGGCAGTACGTATCTATCGCGGGCGCATCGTCAGGGATTGATTGCGCCTCGGGCCGCCCGGCGCACCGGGCAGCATACCTTCACTCCTGCGAAGCAGAAGACCGCCCCTCGCGGATGATCTCGATCAGCGCATTGAGCGCGTCAGTGGCGGTGAAGATGCCCAGCAGGGCGCCCTCCTCATCCTTGACGATGACACTGCCCACCTTGCGTTCGGACATCAGGAAGGCGACCTCGTCCAGGGGTGTCGAAGCGGTCACACTCAGCGGGTTCTCGGCCATGATATCCGAGGCCTGTACCTGAAATTTCTCCGCCGCACTGAGGCCGGCAAACAGCCGCATATCCCTGTCACTGACAATACCTACCACGGCGCCATCCTGAACTATGGGCAGGTGGCGGATACCATGGCGCTCCATCAGCAGGCGCAGATCATCGACCATTGTGCTGGCATCCGCCGTGACGGGATCGGGAGTGGTGAACTCTTCCACCGGAACTTGAATGGGCAGCATGGCAACTCTCCTGTTAACCACCGCGAGATGCGGATACGTCTCACAGCATGGTTCACCATATCTGCCGGGATATCAATTGACCCAGGGCAAGCTCAGCGGGGTTCGGCGATTTCGGTCCGTTTGGGCAGCCCAAGCACGACCGGCAGTATCTCCTCACGGTACAGGGCAAAGAGCCGCTCCAGCTCGATCAGGGGTTCGTCGTGATCATCGATGCGGATATCGCACAACGGATACTCCTCATCGGCGAACACCATCACGTTGATCGAGCGCTCCCCTTCCACATCACCGCCGGCATCCGCCCCTGCCCTGAGTGCCAGCACCAGCCGCTCGGCCAGCTCCAGATGCTCCGAACCCTGCATGCTTTCGACCATACTCTGCAGCACCTGCGGCCCGGCCAGGCGATTGCCCTGGGTGACGAACAACCGTCCCGCCACATGCCCGGCCCAGGGAATGTTCTCGGCGCCGGTGAAGGCGGCGATATTGCCATGGCGGTCGATCACCCCCGCCTGGCGCTCCTGCTGCTCCGGGTCACTGGCCAGGACCCGCGCCAGCGCCACTTCGGCTGTCGCGCCGCGCTGCAGCAGGCGCAGACCATCATAGGCCAGGTAGGGATTGAGCCGGGCCTGGGAAGCAAAGGCTCCCACCCCCGGCAGGGCATGGCAGGCCAGCTTGCCTACCGACTGGGCGGCGGTGGTGGCGGCGATACCGATCTGCCCGGTTCGCGGGCACAGCGCTGCGATGGAAAAGGTCATGGGTTTTCCCGTGTATTGTTATCTACAAATGGGACTGGCGAGCGGGATTCAGGTTCACTGGCGCGGCTCCGTTTTCGGCGTACCGACCAGCTGTTATTTTCCAGAGCCCTGCCACCAGCAGATCCAATTCAAGACATACGGGAGTAACAACAATGACAAAGCCGTTGCAGGATCAGATCATCATGGTCACCGGGGCCTCCTCCGGTATCGGTGCCGCCACCATCACCACACTGTTGAATGCAGGTGCCCGCGTGGTCGCGCTGGCCCGTCGCATTGAGCGGCTCGAGCAGATGCAGACTTCCCTGGAGGCCGGGTCTGATCGCCTGCTGCCACTGTGCTTTACCCTGACCCGGCCGGGACGGGTATCGCTGAACGAGATAGTGGTACGCCCGACCCGACAGCCGATCTGACCGCCACCGGACGCCCGGCCCGGCCGTGACCCATCATCCATGCTCATGGCCCATGAACAAGCTTCCTGATGCAGCGTGCCATCCGCCGTCGCGTTGATATTCTTGAGCGACGGACAGGCGGCGGTATGGGACCGCCGCCATCGCTCAGGAGAACACACCATGGGTTCAGCGTTTTCGGGCAAGGTCGTACTGATCACAGGGGCCGCTGCCGGCATCGGCAAGGCCACCGCCCAGGCCTTCGCCGCTGAAGGGGCGCGGCTGATACTGGCGGATATCGACACCGGCAATGGCGAGGCGACAGTGGCAGCCATCCGCGAACAGGGCGGTGATGCGGTCTTCTGCCAGTGCAACGTGGCCGACGCCGCCCAGGTCCAGTCCATGCTGGAGATGATCGAGCGCGACTACGGCCGGCTGGACTGCGCCTTCAACAACGCCGGGGTCGAGTTCGAGCAGGACAAGCTGGCCGACGGCGACGAAACCGTGTTCGACCGCATCATGGACGTCAACGTCAAGGGCGTCTGGCAGTGCATGCGCTTCGAGATTCCGCTGATGCTCAAGAGCGGTGGCGGCGCCATCGTCAACACCGCCTCGATCGCCGCCCTGGGTGCTGCGCCGAAGATGAGCATCTACGCCGCCAGCAAGCACGCGGTGCTGGGGCTGACCCGCTCGGCGGCGGTCGAATATGGCTTCAGGGGAGTACGCATCAATGCCGTGTGCCCGGCGGTGATCGACACCGACATGTACCGCCGCGCGGTGGAAGCCGAGCCGCGCAAGGCCGAATCCGTCGCCAGGCTGCACCCCATAGGTCGTATCGGCCGGGCCGAGGAAGTGGCCGCGGCGGTGCTCTACCTGTGTTCCGATGCCGCCAGCTTCACCACCGGCATTGCCCTGCCGGTCGACGGTGGCAGCACCTGCATCTGAGCTGAAGTCAGCGGGTGGCCTGGCTCAGGCGTGCATGCTGAGCCGGGTTTCCTGCCGCAGCTTGGTCACATCCGCCCGGGGCGGCGCGCCGAACATGCGGCTGTACTCGCGGCTGAAGTGGGACGGGCTTTCATAGCCGACCCGGTAACTGGCGGTAGCCGCTTCCAGCCCTTCGCTGAGCATCAGCCGGCGGGCTTCATGCAGAACAGCTCCCTGGGCCTGGCAGCAGCTGACTGATGCGAACCGGTACGGCGGCTGAGGGGAAACTCGGGGGTGGCTGTCTGGCTACAGCTTGTCCCTGACAGCCGCCATCACCCTGGCATCCACCGTCCGCTGTACCCGCTCCTCAATCTCACTGCACAGCGATTCCACTTCCTGTGCCGTGTTGCCTACTACAACAAAGCTCCATTCGCTGGCATCCAGCCGCTCGCGATCGCCGCTTTCACAGACCGCCACCGCACTCCACAGGTTCAGCTCCGAGATCCAGCGAATCCCCCGATCCACCCCCGAGGTGGTTGCCCCTATGGTCAGCACCACCGCGCCAATGACCAGGCCGATCTGCAATCCCAGCCCGTCCGGCAAACCAAAAATCAGCGAAAAGCCTACGCTCAACAGCACCACACCGATGCCCATGGAGGTAGCAACCCCGAACACAGTTCCAACCAGCGCGATGATGCTGATCCCATCTCCCAGGGGGCCTTTCACCCGTTTACCCAGCAGGGGATACAGCGCCGCGCGGATGGACAGCGGCATGCCCCAGCGATAGGCAAAATAGCCCATGGACATACCGAGCAAGGCATACATCGACCAGCCCGCAATGCCGTAATGGAACATCGTCCAGACCACCGCATCCTGCATCGCCTGGGCATTGCTGCCCTCACCGGAGGGCGGATACAGGTACTGCACCACCGGGCCGGTAACCGAGTAGAACAGCATATCGATCCCCACTCCGGCGGCGAACAGCATCGCCACCCAGGTCCCCAGCTTGTACTGCGGCCGCGAATGATCCGGCCCGAGTCGCACACTGCCCTCTCTGGACAGCGCCACCCAGAGCACAAACCCGATCACCAGAGTCATGGTGACCACGTAATACCAGCCGAGATTGAAGGCTATCCAGTCCACCATCGCCTTCATTCCGACCCGCGCCTGGCCCGGCGTAAGGATCGCCCAGACCGAGAAAGCCAGAATGACCAAGGAGGAAATCACCAGAACCTGCCAGTTGGTGCGGGAGGTGCGATGCTCCAGTAACTCCTCGGGGCCCTTGCTCAGGTCGCTGCGTGACACCGGCGCCTCATCAGGACGCTCCGGACGACGCTGGGTACCCCCGAATCGACTGCGCTCCAACGGCGGCGGCACTTTTGCCCGTGAACCTGAGGATGCTGCGTCCGGCTGATCTGCACCGGCGCCTTCCAGATCGGGAGGGTCGATTGGCATGGATTCTCTCTAGCATATGCAGAAAAAAGGGGACTGAATTTCTGCTAATGGCTGGGCCACCGCTCTTCAAGCGTAGACCACAAGAGTGCAAGCAGCGATTAATCCTGCCACTGAGGGAAACAATAAGCGGTATGACTCTGAGACATGACCTGCAGCCGTCCCACGCCGCAATCAGCGGCATGAAACAGTCTGCAGTATGTTGTGAGGTCGTGTTACTTGATAAGACGGATAGTCAGGGGCGCGCGGAAGTCGTTGCCCTTGGAAGTGGAAACCGCCCCCATGATGCAGATCACCAGGTGGGCAATGGCGATGATCGGAATCAGGAAAGCACCGATCACGATAAAGGCCAGAATGAAGGCAGCGACATAAGCGATGATGGCAGTGATCGACCAGTTCAGCGCCTCTTTCGCCTGTCCTCTGACATAAGCGTCATCGGTCTTCACCAGGTAGACAATCAGACCCGGGATGAAGCCGAAAAACAGGGTACCGATCCAGGTCAGCAGGGCGAAGTTCTTGGACTCCTGACTCACCACCCCAACTTCCGCTGTCTCTTCAATACTCATGGCATATCTCCATTGCATTTATTTGTGTCGAAACACCATAAGGTAAGTGAGAAAGTGTTTCAATACCATGAACTTGCAATTGTTCACTCACAACCGCTCACGCACTACATCCGTGATCCGGGCCTCCACAGTACGCTGGATCCGGTCCTCGATCTCGCTGCACAGCGAATCCACTTCCTGCACCGAGTTGCCCACCACAACCATGCTCCACTCGCTGCTATCCAGACTGTCCCGCGCCCCACTCTCGCACACCGCCACCGCCGGATTGCGCCCGTAGCGTTCATGCATACCGCCCATACGCTGGCGCTTCTCCTTCAGAGAAGTGCAGCCCGGCAGGGAAAAGGTCATGGTGAGGATAGCGATATGCATCAGTTTTTCTCCGTGAAAAAGCCATTGGCCATCAAGGATGCCCAGTAGCGGCCGATACACTCAGGGTAACAGGCCAGACACGGACTACCCATGAGCCCGACAATCCCACCCAGCATGCCCAGCCTGCCGACAGTAACTGCCAGCCCCAGCAGTGGCACGGCACCGGCAAACCAACCGTTGCCATCCAGCACCGGCGATACTGTCGACCTGTCCAGCCTCGGTCGAGCTCTGGCTGCTCTGGGGCAGACCAATCAACCCAGTAGAACCGAGGGTGAAGCGTCCGGCTACGAGCTGCCTGAAGAAGCCCAACGCCTGATGGAACTCATTCAGGACCTTCAGCGCCAGCTTCAGGAAAAGCAACAGGAACTCATGCAGGTAATGGCTGACGCCAACCTGAGCCATGAGACCAAACAGGTCAAACTGGCCGAAATTCAGGCCAGTATCAGCGCTCTGACCAGCAACCTGATGAGTGCAATGAATCAATTGCTGCAGATGCTGGAAGCGGAAAACCAAGGCTGATTTACACTTTTATGCGCATAAAAATGCAGAAACCTACACTTTTATGCGCCTGAAAGTGTACTCCGCCCCATAATCAGACCATAGGCGGATCAGTCTCCCGCTCAAAATCACGATGCCTGATCATCGAGGCAATAAGGTCAGCGGTCCCATCCCCCCCCTGGGCCACGACATGCACGCCGGGGAAGGATGCCTTGGGATCGATGCCTGCCTTACTCAGCACTTGAGCGCTCTCCCCCAGTACCAGCATGGGTTTGCAGTGACGGAACAGCGTACGGACAAAGCCCAGCGCCTCGCCGTTCCTGATCATGGCCTCGGCGGCGGCCTTGCCGCCCGGCAGCACCATGGCGTCGAATACAGCTGAGGGCGACGCCTCGCAGGTAGTATCGGCCTCCACCGCGCAACCCGATCCGGCAATGTCACCCAGCCGCGAGCTGACCAGCCGCACCACCGCGCCCTCCGCGATCAGCGCTTCAGCAACCTGCCGCACTGCTGCGCCATCTACGCCGTCCTCACAGAGAATGGCCACCTTGCGGGTACGGATGCCCATCTCACCGGGATGCGCCCGCAGCGACAGGAAGTCGGACTTCTCCACCTCCGGTTTGAACACCCTGTCGGTGGCCAACGGCATGGGCGGTAGCAGTCTGGTGATGCCGAGTTTCTTCGCAATCGGTACCGCCAGCTCGTCAGTCACATTGCGCAACATCGACACGGTACGCTCGCGCACCGCCGGCACAGTCACCTTGCCCAGCTCGAAGGCGAAGGCATCGATGATGTGCTTCTGCTCCGCCGGCGTCTGGCTGTTGAAGAACAACCGCGCCTGGTTGTAATGCTCGGCGAACTTCTCCGGCTTGCCGGTCAGCTCCACCCCGGACACCGGCTCGGGGAAGGCGACAAAGCCTGCCTTGCCGGCCTGGAACGGGCAACCGCCGGCCAGGGAGTTGGGCTCGTAGGCTACCTTGCCTCGGTTGATGGTCTGACGATGCAGGCCGTCGCGCTGGTTGTTGTTGACCGGTACCACCGGCGCGTTGATGGGGATTTCATGGAAGTTCGGCCCACCCAGGCGTGACAGCTGGGTGTCCTGATAGGAGTGGATGCGCCCCGCCAGCAGCGGATCGTTGGTGAAATCGATGCCCGGGATGACATGGGCGGCGCAGAAGGCCACCTGCTCGGTCTCGGCAAAGAAGTTGTCCGGGTTGCGGTTGAGCACCAGCCGGCCGATCGGCGTTACCGGCACCAGCTCCTCCGGAATGATCTTGGTCGCATCCAGCAGATCGAAGCTGAATTTTTCCGCATCCTCCTCGGGGATCAACTGCACGCCGAAGGTCCACTCCGGGTATTCCCCGGCATCAATCGCCTCCCACAGGTCGCGGCGATGGAAGTCCGGATCGGCACCGGCAATCTTCACCGCCTCATCCCACACCAGCGAATGGGTGCCCAGCTTGGGGGTGAGGTGGAATTTGACGAAGGTGGCTTTGCCCTCCCGGGTCACGAAGCGGAAGGTGTGCACGCCAAAGCCCTGCATCATGCGGTAGCTGCGCGGAATGGCCCGGTCGGACATCTGCCACATCAGCATGTGGGTGCTTTCCGGCATCAGGGAAACGAAGTCCCAGAAGGTGTCGTGGGCCGAGGCCGCCTGGGGCATGGCATGGTGCGGTTCCGGCTTCACCGCATGCACCAGGTCGGGAAACTTGATTGCATCCTGAATGAAGAACACCGGCATGTTGTTGGCCACCAGATCCCAGTTGCCCTGATCGGTGTAGAACTTGATGGCAAAACCGCGCACGTCCCGGGCAGTGTCCTTGGAGCCACGCTCCCCGGCCACGGTGGAGAATCGTACGAACACCGGCGTCTGCTTGCCCTTTTCGGCGAAGGGAGCCGCGCAGGTCAGATGCTCGAGGCTGTCGAAGCATTCGAAGAAACCATGGGCCCCGGAGCCGCGGGCATGCACGATGCGCTCGGGGATGCGCTCATGGTCGAAGTGGGTGATCTTCTCGCGGAGAATGAAGTCCTTGAGCAGCGCCGGTCCGCGGCCCCCCGCCTTGAGCGAGGACTGGTTATCGGCGATCAGCACACCCTGGTTGGTGGTCAGCGGACCCTCGGGCGGCGGCGCGCGATCCTTGTCCAGTGAGCCGTCCTGATACTCGCCATCCTTGACCGGCCCGGCCCCGCCGGTCTTGGCATTGCTGTTCATCTCACTGGGCGTACTGGCCGCAGCCAGGTCATTGAACCGCGGCGACACCGAGCCCGCGGGCGGCGCACCGGCAGGGTCGTACTCACTGGGTTTGGTGTCGTTGTGCGGCATGCTGCCAGCCACCTCTCCCACCAACTTCGCCTGCTTTACCGCCGGCCTGTCCGCCTTGGCTGGGGCGGAAGCGGGGCCACCATCGGTGCCAAGATAGGCGGTCTCGGGAATATAGGTACCGCCCTGGCCTTTCTTGTCGTTCGGCATTGGTCTTCACCTCGTCAGTCACAGAGATATTGCCCTTCCGACTTGTGACAAGGCCCTCAAACGAAGCGTTCAGGGGTTATTTGACGGGGTGCGACAAGCGGCTACCGGCGGCAATCAAAGGGTGACAGCCGAACAGGGCCACCATGGTAAAGTAGCCACTCAAACAGACCGGACCACCCGAATGCTCATATACCTTCTGATCGCCTGCGACCGCCTTGAGGACAAGCAGGAGAAGAAACTCCGGCAGAACCTGCCGGAGCTGCAGGCTGCCCTGCAGGCGTACGCCGAGGCCAACGCCGCATACGACGTCATTCTGATCAATGAATGCGAGAGCGACGATTGCGAGGACTGGCAGCTGGGCATCAGCCACCCGGTGACCAGGAATACCCACCTCAACTTTCCCGTGGACCTGTTCAACGGGCTGGCCGAGCAGTACGGCATTGATTGCGAAGTGGGCTATATCCAAGACGGCGCCCGCGAGCCGGTCAGCTATTTCGGCAAGCACGAGGGCAAGGGCGAAGCCTTCCTGATTGCAGAGTATCTGGGACTCTGAGGCTGCGCCCGGATAGGGCGAAGCATTCGAGATCAGCGGCCCGCGCCGCCTCGGGCACTGTAGTTTGCCCTCGGTAGATCTGCATGATCAGCTCCGCTTTGCGTTTGGCTGTCCAGCGCTTGATGTCGGGTTCTTGCGTCATGCTTCACTCCAATTTCTGAAGCGACTTTAGCATGTGCAGGTTTTCACTGGGTCATTACACCGGTCCCAGTGAGCAAAGCGAACGATCTTGAATGCCTTGTTAGCTTGCGACCTTGACCATATCGCTTGCAAGAACAAAAAATGCTGCCACCTGCACCAACAAAATAGTGATGTAAAAAATATGCAATTTCTTAGCTGCATTCATATTAAGCGACTCGTGGCTTTGCTCTCTAATTGAATGCGAAAGATTTATTTCAGATAACACACTCTTCAGAGAGTCCTCAATTTTTTGCGCATGATGCACCGCTCCTTTTAGGAGCTCGTGATACCAAAAACGATCCATCAAGTAAAATGCGGACCAAGAAATCATAGAAATTGCAATAAAAATTGTTGCCGTAGGGACTTTATAAGAAAAAACCTCTACATACCCAGCAAATCGATATGCAATAGCTGCCGAACCAAGTAGTACACCAAGTATTGATATTGCGAAGCTACGAATCCTTAGGCATAGGTCATTAAAATGCATTTGCACATCTATTACCTTCTCCCAAATACCTATTTTTATTTTAAGGATTTCGGTGCTTTCTGAATCTGACATATTTACACCTCAGCAAGCTAACGCCCGCAACACCGGGCAATTTGTAGCGCAGCGGAAAATTGGTCCGAGTGCTTGCGATTGTTATATTTTTGCTTGGATATCGACAGAACCAACACCCCAACCCCCATCATCTTGTTGAATAAAAACCAAGTTCGCCTTGGTGAGGAATGAGCTATCTGTTCCCATCCATTTGGCTAGCTTCGCTTTCTCATCAGATAGCTGTACATCTTTCTTTGAAACTTCACCTTGAAGGATCTCCTGTATAATGCCAGCTGAAAAATCAGCTAAGCTGAGTAAGTCAGTTGTTCCGGCATCCTTTTCGAATGGCTTTGCAAATCCATATATTTCGTATAGATTGTCGCTATACATTGCTAGGCAGTGCCCAAATATCTTCTGCGTGTGGGTGAAATCGCGTTTTTTTCCATCTACATTTATTGAATCGTGATCGCATAACCACAATATCTTTTGACCTGAGAAAGCAACAAGCGACATAAATATGCTAATTGCATGGCATACCCGAAGTACTTTTTCTGACTCCTTGCCTTTCCACTCGCCTAAATCGTTGTTTCGAAATAGTTCTACAATTTGATTTTGAGCTTCTTTTTTATCAAGACCAAAAAGACTTTGAATTTTCTGATCTATTGAAATAGTAACCAAAATCCCATGAATGAAATTGTCGGCAAGACTAAGGAATTCATCTAACGATCTGGATATAGGCCCATAACCTAGATCTTTAAAACCAAATTCTTTCCATGGATCATTCAGGCCATTTTTAGCTCTTAGTTTCTTAGTCTTCTCTTCGAAAATAACTCTTTTGTCGGCTGAGCAAATCAAGATTGAGTAAGTTGTGAAGTCCGCTCCTTTATGCTCACCACCAAAATCAGAAAAAATAAACAACCCTTTGTCATCAGAGAAATCAGGCAGAGAAACCAGCTTCTCTACCTCTCTAGCAAGCAATCGCCCATACAATGGGTGATCATCTGATAATTTAGGAACCTTAAAGGGACCATTCTTAAATGCGCTCATGCTTCCTCTGAAATATAACAGTGATTAGACCGCATGCGGCACTAATACATAACAATGACTGCGGTATAACTCCGGTTAAGCCAGAACTCTGCCCGCCATAAAATCTATAAAAATCAATAGATTACGAACGCAACGCTAACTGTACCCGTATTCGCTTGACTGCGTCTTTTCCCGATTCCATTACTACTGGATAAAACCAGCTGATCGGGGGCACGCTACCGCCCGGCCTTAAATGGCAGGCGAGCCGGTACGCTCTAAATTTTTAAATGAATGGATTGCGAGCTGTCCTTGCCGCTCGGGGCGGGAGTGGCTGCAATCCATTGCCTGATTGTGAACATAGCGCAGGCGATGGCGCTTGGCCATAGCCGGTAGGCGATGAATCTTGGGGCTTGATTAGAGTGAGGTGGAGGCTGTGCCCGTGTAGCGCTGGACTGCGCGTGAACTAAGGATGCCTCCACCGCCCCACCTCGGTATAATGGCTCCTTTTGCGACTCTGTCTCACGGCGCGCGGAGTTCCTGCCTCTATAGCCCCAACCAATCAGCGGGCCGGGCGGGACTCCTGTTCGGCGCCGTGGCACCCTGTTTCCGTCGCCAGCCTATACCGGATAGCCAGAACACCCATGGATAAAACCTACCAGCCCCACGCCATCGAAACTTCCTGGTACCAGACCTGGGAGCAGAACAATTACTTTGCTCCCCAGGGGTCTGGCGAGCCCTACACCATTGCCCTGCCGCCGCCGAACGTGACCGGCAGCCTGCACATGGGCCATGGTTTCAACAACTCGGTGATGGATGCGCTGATCCGCTTCCGCCGCATGCAGGGTCGCAACACCCTGTGGCAGCCGGGTACCGACCACGCGGGTATCGCCACCCAGATGGTGGTCGAGCGTCAGCTGGCGGCTCAGGGCGTGAGCCGCCACGACCTGGGTCGGGAGAAGTTTCTGGAGAAGGTGTGGGAGTGGAAGGAGCAGTCCGGCGGCACCATCACCAGCCAGATCCGTCGTCTGGGCAGCTCGGTGGACTGGACCCGCGAGCGCTTCACCATGGACGAGGGTCTGTCCGAGGCGGTGAAGGAGGCCTTTGTTCGTCTGTATGAGGACGGGCTGATCTATCGCGGCAAGCGCCTGGTGAACTGGGACCCGAAACTGCACACGGCCATTTCCGATCTGGAAGTGGAGAACCACGACGAGACCGGTTCGCTGTGGCACCTGCGTTATCCGCTGGCCGATGGCGCGACCACCGCTGACGGCAAGAACTATCTGATCGTTGCCACTACCCGCCCCGAGACCATGCTCGGCGATACCGCTGTGGCGGTGAACCCGGAGGATGAGCGTTACAAGGCTCTGATCGGCAAGTTCGTCGAGCTGCCGCTGGTTGGCCGGCGCATTCCGATTGTCGGTGACGACTACTGCGATCCGGAGTTCGGTACCGGCTGCGTGAAGATCACCCCCGCCCATGACTTCAATGACTATGAAGTGGGCAAGCGCCACAACCTGCCGCTGATCAACGTGCTGGACAAGAACGCGGCTGTTCTGGCCACCGCCCAGGTGTTCAATGTCGATGGCAGCGTCAACACCGAGGTGGACGCCACCCTGCCCGCCGCCTATGCCGGGCTGGACCGCTTCGAGGCGCGCAAGCGCATTGTCGAGGACTTCGACGCCGCCGGCCTGCTGGAGAAGATCGAGCCGCACAGCCTGAAGACGCCCAAGGGCGACCGCTCCGGCGTGGTGATCGAGCCCTGGCTGACCGACCAGTGGTACGTGTCCACCAAGCCTCTGGCCGAGCCGGCCATTGCCGCGGTGGAAGACGGCCGCATCCAGTTCGTGCCCAAGCAGTACGAGAACATGTATTTCTCCTGGATGCGTGACATCCAGGACTGGTGTATTTCCCGCCAGCTGTGGTGGGGCCACCGTATTCCGGCCTGGTATGACGAGGCGGGCAACGTCTATGTCGGCCGCGACGAGGCCGAAGTGCGCGCCAAGCACGATCTGGGCGATGCGGTACTGCGCCAGGACGACGACGTGCTGGACACCTGGTTCAGCTCGGGCCTGTGGACCTTCTCCACCCTGGGCTGGCCGGAGCAGACCGAAGCGCTGAAGACCTTCCACCCGACCGATGTTCTGGTGACCGGCTTCGACATCATCTTCTTCTGGGTAGCGCGCATGATCATGCTGACCATGCACCTGATGAAGCATGAGGACGGCAGCCCGCAGATTCCGTTCAAGACCGTCTATGTGCATGGTCTGGTGCGCGACGGCCAGGGCCAGAAGATGTCCAAGTCCAAGGGCAACGTGCTGGACCCGCTGGATATCATCGACGGTATCGATCTGGAAACCCTGGTGAAGAAGCGCACCAGCGGCATGATGCAGCCCAAGCTGGCTGCGGCCATCGAGAAGCAGACCCGCGCCGAGTTCCCCGAGGGCATTGCCGCCTACGGTACCGACGCCCTGCGCTTTACCAACCTGTCGCTGGCCTCCACCGGGCGTGACATCAAGTTCGACATGGGCCGGGTCGAGGGTTACCGCAACTTCTGCAACAAGATCTGGAACGCCGCGCGTTATGTGATGATGCAGTGCGAGGACAAGGATACCGGCGTCAACGGGGAGTCCGTGGAGCTGACCCTGGCCGACCGCTGGATCATCTCCCAGCTGCAGCGCACCGAGGCCGAGGTCACCCGTCACCTGGATCAGTTCCGATTCGACATGGCGGCCAACGCCCTGTACGAGTTCATCTGGAACCAGTACTGCGACTGGTACCTGGAGCTGTCCAAGCCGGTACTGTGGGACGCTGCACAGGGAAGTGCGAGTGTCGCTGAGGGCAGGACGCCGGAAGCGACCGAGAGCGCACATGAACGCCGCCAGCGCGGCACCCGCCGTACCCTGGTACGCGTGCTGGAAACCGCCCTGCGCCTGGCCCACCCGTTCATGCCCTTCATTACCGAAGAGATCTGGCAGCGCATTGCGCCGCTGGCGGGCAAGTCCGGCGCCACCATCATGCTGCAACCCTGGCCGGAGGCGGCCGATGACCGCATCGACGCCGCCGCCGAGGGTGATATCGAATGGCTCAAGGGCCTGATTCTGGGCGTGCGCAACATCCGCGGCGAGATGAACATCGCCCCCGGCAAGGCGCTGGATGTACTGCTGCGCAAGGCCGGTGCCGAGGATCAGCGCCGCCTGGGCGAGAACGAGGCCTTCCTCAAGAAGCTGGCGAAACTGGAGTCCATCCGTGTACTGTCGGATGCCGACGAAGCACCGCTGGCCGCCACCGCCCTGGTGGGTGAGCTGGAGGTTCTGGTACCCATGGCCGGGCTGATCGACAAGGATGCGGAACTGGCCCGCCTGGACAAGGAAATCACCCGCCTGCAGGGTGAGGTCAAGCGGATCGGCGGCAAACTCGCCAACGAAGGATTCGTCGCCAAGGCTCCGGCTGCGGTGATCGACAAGGAGCGCGCAAAGCTGGAAGAGGCCGAGAAGGCCCTGACCCAGTTGAGCGAACAGCGGGCACATATCGCCAATTTGTAACGAACGGGGAATAATGCACCTGTTGAACCCGTGACACGGAAACAAAAACCAGAACAGGGCCTCCTGCCGGCCCACAAGGAAATAAGATGAAGTCACCTATGAGCAAGTGGTTATCCCTGGGC
This sequence comes from Halopseudomonas sp. Lyrl_26, assembly GCF_051948695.1. Classification (NCBI taxonomy): domain Bacteria; kingdom Pseudomonadati; phylum Pseudomonadota; class Gammaproteobacteria; order Pseudomonadales; family Pseudomonadaceae; genus Halopseudomonas; species Halopseudomonas sp. Lyrl_26. Next base: position 84,424 of record NZ_JAYJLH010000007.1, on the reverse strand, counting down.
GCCCTCGCCATGGCCTTGGCGTCCCCGTTCTCCAGTGCTGTAGCCGACACCAAATCCGTGGCGGCCACCGCAATCGTGGAACACCCGGCACTGGACTCGGTGCGTGATGGCGTCCGTGCCGCGCTGGAAGAAGCCGGTTACACCGTTGGCGACAACCTGAAGTGGCAGTACCAGACTGCCCAGGGCAACACCGCCACCGCCGGCCAGATCGCCCGCAAGTTCGTGGGTGACAAGCCCGACGTGATCGTCGCCATCGCCACCCCCTCGGCCCAGGCCGTGGTGGCCAGCACCAAGTCCATTCCGGTGGTCTTTGCTGCGGTAACCGATCCGCTGGCAGCGCAGCTGGTCAGCAGCTGGGAAGCCTCCGGCACCAACGTTACCGGTGTGTCCGACGAGCTGGAACTGGATCGCCAGATGGAGCTGGTCAAGCAGGTAGTGCCCAACGCCACCCGCGTGGGCATGGTCTACAACCCGGGTGAAGCCAACTCCGTGGTGGTGGTCGAGCGTCTGCGCGAGCTGCTGCCGACCATGGGCATGACCCTAGTGGAAGCCGCCGCTCCGCGTACCGTTGACGTGGGCGCCGCTGCCCGCAGCCTGGTCGGCAAGGTGGACGTGATCTACACCAGCACCGACAACAACGTGGTCTCCGCCTACGAGTCGCTGGTCAAGGTCGGCAACGACACCAAGACGCCGCTGGTGGCCTCCGATACCGACTCGGTCAAGCGCGGCGCCATTGCTGCCCTGGGTATCGACTACTACCAGCACGGCGTTCAGGCCGGCAAGGTCGCCGTACGGGTACTGCAGGGTGAAGCCCCCGGCAGCATCGCTCCGCAGAAAAGCGGTGAGCTGAGCCTGTACCTCAACCGCTCCGCCGCTGCGGCTCAGGGTGTCACCCTGTCCCAGGAGCTGATCGACTCGGCCGCCGAGATCATCGACTGATCCGACCTGCGCCGGTGCACCCGCACCGGCGCAGCCTTCACCCAAAGGCTTAACATCCCATGTCATTGTTTTCCCTGTTTGGCGCCCTTGAAGTCGGCCTGATCTTCAGTCTGGTGGCGCTTGGTGTATTCATTTCCTTCCGTCTGCTGCGCTTTCCCGACCTGACCGTGGACGGCAGTTTTCCGCTGGGCGGCGCCGTCTGCGCCGTGCTGATTGCCAATGGCATGGATCCCTTCCTGGCCACGCTGATCGCTACCCTCGCCGGTGCGCTGGCTGGCATGGTCACTGCGGTGCTCAACGTGCACCTGAAGATCATGGATCTGCTGGCCAGTATCCTGATGATGATTGCCCTGTATTCGATCAACCTGCGCATCATGGGCCGTCCCAATATTCCGCTGATCATGGAACCGACCATGTTCAGCATCCTGCAGCCCGAGTGGCTGGCCGACTACATCGCCCGCCCGCTGATCCTGCTGGTGATCGTCCTGCTGGCCAAGTTCCTGCTGGACGCCTACTTCTCCACCCGCCAGGGTCTGGCCATCCGCGCCACCGGCTCCAACCCGCGCATGAGCCGCGCCCAGGGCGTGAACACCGGCGCCATGGTCATCCTCGGCATGGCCATCTCCAACGCCCTGGTCGGCCTGGCCGGTGCGCTCTTCGTGCAGACCCAGGGCGGTGCCGACATCTCCATGGGTATCGGTACCATCGTTATCGGTCTGGCGGCGGTGATCATCGGCGAGAGCATCATTCCCGCCCGCCGCATCGTCTACCTGACCCTGGCCGTGGTGATCGGTGCGGTGATCTACCGCTTCTTCATCGCCCTGGCCCTGAACAGTGACTTCATCGGGCTGCAGGCCCAGGACCTGAACCTGATTACCGCGGTGCTGGTAGTGATTGCGCTGGTCATCCCGCTGCTCAAGCAACGCCTGACCCGCAGGAGACAAATCTGATGCTCAGCGCCCAGAATCTGAAAATCACCTTCAACCCCGGCACGCCGATCGAGACCAAGGCGCTGCAGGGGCTGTCGCTGGAGATTCCCACCGGCCAGTTCGTTACCGTGATCGGCACCAACGGCGCGGGCAAGTCGACCTTCCTCAATGCGGTGTCCGGCGACCTGCCGGTGGATAGCGGCAAGATCCTGATCGATGGCGATGACGTTACCCGCCTGCCGGTATGGAGCCGCGCCAACCGCGTGGCCCGGGTATTCCAGGACCCCATGGCGGGTACCTGCGAGGACCTGACCATCGAGGAAAACCTGGCTCTGGCCCAGCAGCGCGGCCAGCGTCGCGGTCTGCGCCGGGCGGTGCAGCGCGAGATGCGCGACGAGTTCCGGGATCGGCTGTCGACCCTGGGCCTGGGTCTGGAGAACCGCCTGACCGACCGCATCGGTCTGCTCTCCGGCGGTCAGCGCCAGGCGGTCAGCCTGCTGATGGCGGCGCTGCAGCCTTCACGCATTCTGCTGCTCGACGAACACACCGCCGCCCTCGACCCGCGCACCGCTGACTTCGTTCTGCAACTGACGGCCCGTATCGTCGAGGAAAAAAAGCTCACCACCATGATGGTCACCCACAGCATGCGCCAGGCGCTGGATGTGGGCGACCGTACGGTGATGCTGCACCAGGGCCAGGTGGTGCTGGACGTGGCCGGCGACGAGCGCAAGGGGCTGGACGTGCCGGACCTGCTGCAGATGTTCGAGAAGGTCCGTGGTGAGAAGCTCTCGGATGATGCGTTACTGCTAAGCTGAGCTGCACTGCGGGTGTAGCGCACCTGCGCTATACCCGATTCACCCTCCTGACTGACCTGACATGAATCGAGTTACAAGGCTGTTCAACCTCTCCGACGAAGCCGGCGTGCTGCGTGCTTCCATCGCCGCGACGGTGTTCTACTCGCTGCTCGGCATCTGCTTCGGCATCATCTCCGGCTCGTTCTCCATCGTGTTCGACGGAGTCTACTCGCTGGTCGACGCCTGCATGAGCCTGCTGTCGCTGGTGGTGGCTCGGCTGATTGCTGCTGCGGCGGCGATCAAGCCGGTGTCGAAGAAGCTGCAGGAGCGCTTCTCCATGGGGCTGTGGCATCTGGAGCCGATGGTGTTGTGCCTGAACGGCACCCTGCTGGTCAGTGTTGCGACTTATGCACTGTTCAACGCAGTGGGCAGCATCCTGGACGGTGGACGTGAGCTAGAGTTCGGCTGGGCAATTCTCTACACCCTGGTCACGCTGATTGCCTGTGTGGTCATGGCCAGCGTCGAGAAAAATGCCAATGAAAAGATCAACTCCGACTTCGTGGCGCTGGATATCAAGGGCTGGATCATGGCGGGCGCCATCACCGCTGCCCTGCTGATCGCCTTCATCTTCGGTTATCTGGTGCAGGGCACCTCGCTGGAATGGGTCTCACCCTACATCGACCCGGTCATCCTGGCTGTGGTCTGCGTGGTCATCATTCCCCTGCCCATTTCCACCATCCGTCAGGCGCTGGCGGACATCTTTCTGGTCACCCCGGCTGATCTGAAGGAACACGTGGATGAGGTTGCCAAGGCATTCAAGGAGAAGCACGGGCTGTTGTCCTTCCGCGCCTATGTGGCGCGGATGGGCCGCTGCCGGGAGATCGAGATCTACTTCATCGTGCCGCCGGACGCTCCCTCTCGCACCATCCAGGAATGGGATGCGCTGCGTGAGGAAGTAGGCGAGATGATCGGCGACAAGGGCCCGGACCGCTGGCTGACGGTGGTGTTTACCGGTGATCCGGAGTGGGCGGAGTGAGCTCCCCTGCCGCTACCAGCCGAACCAGCGATTGACGCTGATCATGCCGTGCCAGATTCTGCCGAGCAGGCTGGGAAACAGCCTGGGGACGACAAAGGCGATCAGCGCAAAAATGGCCACCGAGACCAGCAGATAGCTGCTGCTGACAAAGCCTCCCCAGAATGCCAGCTCCCGGTTGACCCATAACCAGATGAGCGCGGCCGTGGGCACCGAAACAAACAGTGAAAACAATGCGGCCATGAGACGCGAGCCGAGTGTTTCCTGTGTTTCATGCTTCCTTTTCATAACGCCTCCCTGAATACCGGTACAACTGCGTATGCCTTCTACCCGAAGCGTACCTGAGCGAAGTGCTTGTTCTCCTCCAGCGCCGTCATGCTCAGCGCGCCTTCCAGCACCACCCATTGCGGCCCGTCGCCGAGCGCCATCTGCAGGCACTCCTGGCGTTGTTCGTTGTAGCCGGTATCCAGCGGCACCCCTTCCACCCGCTTGCCATCGGCCCAGTCGAGCGCAATGGGGATGCGGTAGAGGCAGGCGATTTCCAGATAATCGGACTGGTCACAGGTAATCTTCACGACAGCCTCCGGTGATGCAGATGCGGGATATGTCGCGCATCAGTGTAGCGCAGGGGCTGGCTGCCGCCTGCCCTACTTGCGCTCCAGCGCCTCTATCAAGGGTTTCAGCGACGCCTGCAGGCTGCCGCCCAGTTCGCCGGCAAACCACTGCATCGCGGCCTTGGGTGGGGTTACCACGCGCACCTGGGGGCTGAGCTTGTGCAGGCTTTCCAGGCCGTCCACAAGTTGCTGCCAAGGTATGTCTTCCATCCGCACTCCGGCTGGCTGGTTTGCGGCGGTGCCCAGAGCACGAACGCCGTTCACCAGATCGTTGAGCTGCGCCACGACACGGCTGCCCACATCGGCATCGTCGCCGCCCATGGCCTTGTTGCGCATGAAGTCGGTCTTGATCTGCTCCCAGCGCGCAGCCTGTTCGTCGGTCATGTTGCCGCGCAGCTCAGCGAGCTTGAGCATGTTTTCCTCGGCGCCGGTGGTCAACAGCTGGGACTCGCCCTGGTAGTGATCGGCGATCAGCTGCATCAGCTCGTTCTGGTTCATCACTGCGGAAATCCTTTCCGCAAGCTTGTTCATGTTGCGGTAACTGCCCTGCAGGCGGAACGGCGGTTCGGTACGGTAGCGATCATCCTGTGCGGCACTGGCGATATACTGCTGGTTGACACGGAATACGACGTCCCGGGCCTGCATCAGGCGCTGCAGGGTAGCCGTGATCTCGTTGATCTCGGCGGTGCTGTAATCATGACTCAGCTCGTTGCTGGAGAAGGGCTTGCCTTCCGCCTTGTCGACGAAGCGGTAGAGATCCTGCATGTCCCGGGTGGCCAGCGGGGCGAGCACCGGATTGGAGGTCAGGCTGTTCTCGATATAGCTGAGGGCGAACACCTCCTGCATGCCCCCGAGGGTATCGCCCAGGTTGTAGATGTCCGCCCGGTTGGCCAGCATGTCCGGAATCCGGAATACCTCCCCGGACTCGGTATAGGGGTTGCCGGCCATGACCACACAGAACTTGCGGCCGCGCATGTCGTAGGTGCGGGTGCGCCCCTTCCATACCCCTTCGATACGCCGGGTGCCGTCGCACAGGGAGATGAACTTCTGCAGGAACTCCGGGTGGGTGTGCTGGATATCGTCCACATACAGCATGACGTTGTTGCCCATCTCCAGCGCCAGGTTGAGCTTGACCAGCTCCTGAGCCGAGGTCGCGTCGGGCGCCTGCTCCGGATCCAGCGAGCGCACCTCGTGTCCCAGCGACGGGCCGTTGATCTTCATGAACACCAGGCCGAGGCGGTGGGCAACGTATTCCATCAGCGTGGTCTTGCCGTAGCCGGGTGGTGAAATCAACATGAGCAGGCCGGTGAGGTCTGAGCGGCGGCTCTCTCCCGCAGTGCCCATCTGCTTGGCCAGGTTGTCGCCGATAACGCCCAGATAAACGTCGTTGATCAGCTTGTTGCGCACAAAGGAGCTGAGCGGTCTTGGCTTGAACTCGGACAGCCGCAGGGCATCGCGCTGCTGCTGGATGACCTCCTGGCGCAACGCCTGATAGCGCTGCATGCCCGGCAGGAACGCCTCACGGTGACGGCGCAGGCGCGCGAACAGATCGTCCAGTGCCAGTGTCATGCTGCCATTGTCTATCCGTGGGTGGTCGCCCAGTAGCCCGTCAACGGTAAAGCGCAGGTCCACTTCGGTCACCTGCACGCCCGCCGACTCGGGCAACAGCATCAGCGCGATGGCCTCGGGCAGGTAATGTCGTGCACCGGCAAATTCCTCACTCTCGCACAACCCCAGCAACCAGCTTTCCACCAGGCGCCAGCGCTGGGCCGGCTGATCCGCCAGCTGGGCCAGGGTCGTTTGATATTCCTCCCACAGGCCGGCGTGCTGCAGGCAATCCTGCAATCCCTCCGTGAGTTGGCGGGCGTACTTGCTCATCACCGGCTGGTTCCCACCGGCCAGCTCGGCCAGTAGATACTCGGCCGCTTCGGCCAGTGGCGCCTCCTCCAATGCCAGCTGCTGCACGTGATCGGCAAGGTGCTGCTGAACCTCGGCCTGCAGCTGGGTGAAGGCATCGCGGCGGCCGAACAGGCGCTGGATATGCGCCGCAGCCTGGGCTCGTTGCGGCCACTGCCCCTGCGCTGAGAGGTCGCCATGGGTGGAAATGAACAGCAGCCCCAGCGCCCGTGCCAGCGGACTGAATGCCAGCAGGCCGGCGCTGTCGCGCAGCGGTACCAGCTGATTCAGGATAAGCGCGGCGTCATGGTCATGAATGCCTTTCTCATAGCCTTCGCGGTAACGGGGGGTGGCAAACTCGCGCACCATCCGCACCAACTGTTCCGGCTGCACCAGGAGTTCATGCAGTTGGCCCATGTCCAGCCCATCACGGCCAGCCTCGCAGGCAGCCAGCACTTCGCCGGCCAGGTACTCGGCACGGTAAAGCTCGTCGGATTCCGACTCCAGGTTCACCTGCCAGAAGGGTTTGAGCGCCTCCAGCTCAGGGTGCTGCAAGGGCTCGAGGAAGTCGGTGCCGGTCAGATGCAGGTACAGCTGATCGCCCCGGGGCATCAGCGTCAGGTCCAGTTCCTGGGTGTTGACGCTGAAGCGATGCCGCGGCCCCAGGCGGATGACATTGCCTCCTTCCTCGAACAGCTCGGCCTTGTCGCGCAGGCCGCGCACAGCCTGGTCCCGGGTATGCTTGAGACGGGCTTCGACATCGTCAGCCTTGACGTTATCCTGCAGCGTGCGCAGCCGCTCGGTCAGCTCGCGGAGCTTGAGAATCAGCGGATCGGTGGCGAAGAAGGCGTTCATCTCCTCCGGGGTCTCCAGCCGCCCGGTACGGCGAGGCAGGCTGTCGATGATGCGCACGGCTGCATCAAGCAGGCCCTGCGCGCGGCGCTGACGCTCATCCAGCAAGGCCTGTCGATGGCTCTCAAAGGTTTCCAGCAGCTCTTCGCGCTTGGCCAGGATATCACCGAGAAACGCCTCGTGATCGCCGAACTGGCTTTCCAGCTCCTCCAGCTGCACCAGCAGGCGCGACAGCTGTGCGTCGCACCCCTCCGGATCCCGGGCCTGAGCCAGGGCGCTGGTAATGCTCTGACTGAACAGGCGGAACTGGGCTCCGAACTGTGCTACCTGCTCGGCAGAACCCATGCTGCGCCGGCGCTGTTCGGCACGGGCCTTGGCCTGATTGAGCCGGGCGTAGACCTCGGAGATGGACTCGACGATGCGGGTACGCTGGGTGGCATCCTCGATCTGCAGCGAGGCCATCAGCGAGGACAGCATGTCCAGGTCGGCTGACATCCGCTCGAACGCGGCCAGCGGTTCAGCCAGCTCGGCCACTGTTTCGGCCTGCTGTGCCTGCTCATCCGTTTCTTCAAGGGCGGCCAGGTACGGCTGCAGTGCCGTTTCCCCGGCAAGAAACTCGGCCGTTTCCGCCGCAGCGCGCGCCTGCTCTTCAAGCAAGGCGTCTTCCATCTGGTCGATGCGCTCGATGTCGATGTAGCGATAATCGCGGATGGTCAGCAGCTGGCCACGCAACTGAGCGAGGTTGTTCAGCGCCGAGACATGCGCCTGGACATCCCCCCGCTCGTCACGGTGCAGGGTTTCCAGCAGGGCCTGCCAGCGTGTTTCCGCCTCATTCATGGCGCGGCGTGATTGCTGGCGGATGCTCTCCACCTTTTCGAACTCGTCCAGCACCAGTTCGGCGGTCGAGGCGACCTGATGCAGCAGCTTGCCCAGCCCCTGGCATTGGGGATCATCCAGCCAATGGTAGGCATCGAACAGCCGACGTACGTCCTGGCACAGTCGGGTGTAGCGCTGGATGGACACCTCGCTGCTGTCTATCTCGCGGCTCAGGTTCAGCAGTTCGGAGATACCGCGCACCAGCTCGGCATTGCCGGTACGTCCGAAGAAATCGCTGCGCTGCGGCTGGCGCGCTGCGTACTCATCGGTGAAGAAAGGCGTCTGCCAGATCTGCATGGGATGGATCCGCGTCGGCTCATCGCCCTCTGCCGAGAAGATCACCATGCGCCCGTCTTCCAGCCGCGCGTAGCCGTGGCCGAACACGGGGTTCTGCAGCTCGCGGCGGATCAGGTTGTAGGTGAACAGCGCCGAGCGGCCCTGCTCCGGGTGGTAGAACACGTATTGCACATCCTCGCCGTTGGGCGAGCGCATTGCCCGCTTGAAGCGCATGCCTTCCATCGACTGGTCGAAGGTCTTGTGCTCACCGCTCTGCAGGTAATAACCACCGGGGAAGATGATGCCGTGGTCTTCAGGCAGCTGTACGCAGGCCAGACCAATCGCATCGATGCGCTCGACCTTCCGGGTCAGGCTGTTGAAGACCAGATAGCGCCAGGTCTCCTCCCGGTAGGGCAGGATCTTCAGCAGCACCAGGCTGCCTACCTGGGCAAACTCGATGACCGCGTCATCCAGCGACTGGGTCTTGTCCTGCACCGGCTCGCGGTAGATGCCCAGACCGTCTTCGGTGTTGTTTTCAACCTTCACCGTCAGGTCGCCAGCGACGGTCTCGACGAAGACGGTATCGAGGATATTGACGTGCGGATGGCGCCCATTGACCGCCATCTCCCTCGTTGCACGCTGCCACTCGAAGTCGAAGGGCTGCGGCAGCGCCACGTCCCGCTCGCCGCGGTTGTCGATGTAGCGCACATGCTCGCCGTTCTGGGAGATCGACCAGCGGAACACGCGGATGTCGCTGATGCGATCGCCGATCTGGAAGCTGGCCAGCAGCTTGCCGTCGCGGATCGTCAGCTGCAGCAGCCGGGTATTCTTGTAATAGGCGTAGAGCTCGTTGAAATCATTGACGAAGCCGGGCTCGTCAAGGAAGCTGCCGGTCAGCGGGAGCGGCTCCGCCTCGTAGCCTTCCTCGTGCTGTATCACCCGATACAGGGAGAAGACATCGGCGACCCGGGTCTCCTTCTTCAAACCCAGGAACACGTTGTAGCCAAACAGCAGCGCGTCGCCAACCTGCACGATATCCCTGGCCAGGCAATTGTTCTCGGTGCGGATGCGTACGCGCCCCGTGACCTCCATCCGACTGCTGCCGAAGGCCTCCTGGCGCTGGTGGTTCAGCCCGTCGGCAATCGCTCTGAGCTGTGCTCCCTGCTCCTGCAGCCGCCGCTGCAGCACCTCGTAGGCGCCGCCCTCCGCGACCGCCCGATCAACCAGCTCCTGTCCCGGCGCCTCGGTCTGCACATCCGTCATGGTGTTGTTCCTGATTCAAGCCAGACAAGCACCCCCGGAAGACCGGGGGTGAAGAGGGTAAAGCTCAGATCTCGCCGGGGATGGCATGACCGTTGGTCTTGGAAGCATCGGCCGGGGCCGCCTTGCCGGCCAACAGGCGCTGGATAACGTCCTGCACCACTGGACTCTTGCCGACCACGCCTTCGATGGCCTTGCCCACCGAGAGGGACTTGGCGAAGGAATTGAAGAAATCGCCCTCGCCGCCAACGATGTCGATCTTGGTCTTGGACAGCGCTGCGGAGAGTACTTCGGCCTGATCCTTGGCGATGTCCTTGTTCGCGGCAATCGCGGCCATGGCTTCCTCGAAGCTCTTCTCCAGCTGCATGCGGAACTCCTCGTGCTGGCGGGCGTTGTCGCTGAGCGCGTCCAGCGCGCTGAACTTCTTGCCCAGACCTTCGGCTTCGGAGTTGAAGCGCTCCAGCAGGATTTGCGCCTCGGCCAGACCCTGTTCGCGTGTGGCGCGCGCCTGGGCGACACCGAGCTGCTCCTCGCCGCGGGCCTGGGCGGTGAGTTTCTCTTCCAGCACCTTGGCCTCGGCCAGCCCTTCTTTCTCCTTGGCCAGTGCCTGAGCTTCGGTAATGCGCGCCTGCGCCAGCCCCTTCTCCTGCTCGCCCCTGGCGTCGGCGGTCATGTATTCGGCATGTACACGCGCTTCGGCCAGGCCCTCTTTCTCCTTCGCCGCGGCGGTCACTTCCCGCACCTTCGCTGCCGCCAGACCGCTGGCAGCCTGCTCGGCCTGGGTGCCTTCGGCCAGTTTCTTCAGGGCTTCGGCCTTCTTGGCCGCCGCTTCCAGCTCGGCCTGGGCCAGGGTGTTGATTTCCACCGCCTTGTGCCGGGAACGGGTTTCGTCCGCCTCGGCCTGCTTGACCTGGCGTACCAGCTCCTGCTCTGCTTCGGCCTGGGCATTGAGCAGCACGACCTGCTTCAGACGCTCGGCTTCGGACACCTCCCGCACTTCCTTGATGCGCTCCTCTTCCTGAGCCACTGTCTTCTCCACCGCCACGCGTTCGCGGATGACCGAGGCGATATTCTTGCGCTCTTCCTCCAGCGCCTTTTCCTTCTCGATACGCTGCAGCTCGACCTCTCGCTCGCGGGCGACTATCTCCAGGTCCCGGGCGCGGAACACCTTCTCCTTCTCGATCACCACCGCCCGTTCGCGGTTCTGCTGGGCCACCTCCACTTCGCGCTGGTGGTTCTCCGCGCGGATATCCAGCTCCTGCTGGGTCTGAATACGCGCCTGCTCGGCCTTGAGCCGTTCCTCCTCGCGCACCCGCAGGGTTTCGGCTTCTTCCCGGGCGCGGATGGTCTCGATCTCGCGTTTCTGACGCGCCTCGGCGTCGGCCTGCTGGCGCTCAAGCGCCAGGGTGGCCTCGCGGGTTTCGACGTTCTTCTTCTTGATCGCCAGTTCTTCGTTACGCTCGAGCTCGTTGGTGATGACGTTCTGCGCCGCGGTCAGCTGGGTGATCTTGCGGATACCCTCGGCATCCAGGATGTTGTGCGGGTCCAGCGAGGTGCGCGGGGTCTGCTCCAGGTAGTCGATGGCCACGTCTTCGAGGATATAACCGTTCAGATCATTGCCGATTACCTCGATGATGCGGTCGCGAAACGCCTGGCGCTCCTCGAACAGGCTGACGAAATCGAAGTTCTTGCCGACTGTCTTCAGTGCCTCGGAGAACTTGGCGTTGAACAGCTCGTTCACCGCCACCCGGTCGGATGCGCGATCCACACCGATGGCCTTGGCCACCTTCAGCACATCCTGAGCGGTTTCGTTCACCCGCAGGTAAAAGGCAACGGTGATGTCCGCCCGCAGGTTGTCCTTGCAGATCAGGCCATCCTTGCCACGCCGGTCCACTTCCAGCGTCAGCAGGGAGATCTTCATGAACTCCTTTTTGTAGATCACCGGATATACCAGCGCACCGGTGAAGTGCACCTTTGGCGTGGAGGACATGTCGTTGACGATCAGCGCCGTGCCCTGCGGCACCTTGATATAAAACGCCTGGAACAGAACGAAAAATCCGATCAGGATCAGAAAGAAAACGCCCACCCCGATCAGGAAGGGCATCAGCATTGCGATGTTCATCTACATCTCCTTGTTTGCGGCACCCGTGACTGCTTCCTGCGGGTCATACATCGTTGAATTCGTTTTCGGTTATCACGCGGTAGGCGTGTTCGGCCGGCAGATAATCCAGCAGCACCACCCGGTCGCCCCGCTGCAGGCCGAGCTCCTCCTCGGCGCGGATGCGCAGGATCAGCCCTGCTCCCCCGTTTTCCAGGCTGGCCTGCCCGGTGCGCATACTGACCTTGCCGCTGCGTACCACTGCGGTCTGGCCGATCAGCGAACGGGTGCTGTCGCCGTTGACCTTGCGAAACAGCGGCCGCAGAGGTCTGCTGATCAGCCGCACTACCGGTAGTGCGAGTGTCAGGCAGCCGGCAGCGACCACCAGCCCGAGCGGATAGCGCAGCCAGCCCAGGGGCAGGAAACGCAGCGCCAGCAGTTCGGCGAAGTAGCAGAGCATCCAGCCGAAGAAGACCAGCAGCGTCAACCACAGGGTCACCGGCACATCCCGGAAGCCCAGCTTCAGCAGCAGGCCGCCGAGCCCCTCGGCGGAGGAAAAACTCGACTCTACCCCGTCCAGACTGAAATCCAGCGCCTCGATATCCAGCACCCCCAGGGCAACCGCCAGCCAGTAGAGCACCGCCACACAGAGCACGAAACTCAGCAGCACTACGGGGAAAGACAGTGACGTCTGCAGAAACAGATTCATGGGTACATCCTTGTACGCAGTAGCGGGGCCGCGGGCGGATCAGGTAGTGGCACGGTTCTTCAAGCGCGCCAGCACACTGTCAGCGCTGCCTGCATCCGGGGTGATACCTGCGGCGCGCAGCTTGCCTTCCAGCTGGCCATCCAGATTCGCTTCGGCGGCCAGCTCCTCGGCTGCCTCCATGCGCGCTCCACGCTCGGCCTGCTTCTGCTTGATGCGCTCCAGCGACTCCAGCGCTGTATGCATCTTTGCCTGGGATCCGCTGTGGCGCTGGGAGACTGCCAGCTGCGCCTTGTGCACGCTTTCGGTGGCCTTGACCGTGTCCACCTGCTGCTTCAGCCGCTTGAGGTTGCCTTCAGCCTGGGTGATTGCCTTGCGCAGCTGGGCAACACTGTTGGCGTAACCGTCAGCCTGGTGGCGCTCCTCGCCGAGCTGGGCTTCCAGCGCAGCAATCTTTTCCGCCACTTCCCGCGCCAGCGTCTCGTTATCGGCGTCCAGCGCCTTCAGGGCGTAACCTTCGTATTCCGTGATCTGATCCTGCAGTTTGGCCACCCGCTCGGCGGCCAGCTTCTGCCTGGCCATGATGCCGGCCAGCGCCTCGCGGGAGCGGTGCAGTTCGTCGTCGGCGTCGCGTATTTCCTGATCCAGAATGCGCAGGGCCTGACTGTCCACTACGGCCTCGCCCACTTCATGTGCCCCGCCTCGTACCGCTGTCAGCAACTTTCTCCAGACATTCATCGCTTCTTCTCCTTGAAAACAATCAGGCGGTCGCCTTGAGATGACCTTCATAGGCCTCGGTGGCCTTGATCACGTTGTCTGCCAGCAGCTCGATCTCGAACACCACGTCCGCCAGCGAGGAGGACGAGCTCAGTGCACCGAACATGGTGTAGCAGAGCTCGCCATCGCCGAGCGTTTCCAGTCCGATGCAGGACAGCGGGAACAGCTTCTGGGTACGCAGCACCTCGGCATTGAAATCCCCCTGGTGCTCCACATCGCTGGCTGGCCATAGCAGCGCCTCGACGATGATCTGCTCACCGTGCACCGCCAGAAACAGCGGCAGCTCGCCGTATTCGCACATGGTGATGTGCAGGCTCGGCTCGCTGCCGCTGATCAGCTCAATCCGGGCCGCTCCACTGGTAAAGAGCTCGGTGGTCGCCAGCGCTTCGTACAATCCCTTTGCAGTCCAGATCTGCTGCATTCCATTTCCCTCACTGTCTGTCAAAGCCAGCCCGGACCGCGGCTGGCGCCATTGCCGCTCACACGCCATAAGCTGTGAGGCGTACTCGGGCAGCACCCAAACTTCCTTCTTGATCAGCCCACGCTCGCGCAAGCGCTGGCGATAAAGCCGCTGATAGTGTGCTGATGATTTGTTCTGCATGGGCGGAACTTAAGGCATTACATGTGAGGGTGGATAGCGGTTTGCTCAGTGGATTGTTCGCAACGAGACGTGGCTCACATTCCCGTTGAACAAAGGGTGTGCTGGCGCACACCCATCGCCCCGGGATCGGGGCTACCACGCGCCCGGTGAGGACGGAGCGGTGATGCGGCATCCTCTGTTCCGCTTCGCAGGCAATTGACGGAACGCATTGATGAATACCCAACTGCTGATCACCCTTGCCCTGCTGCTCGCCAGCATGGTGCTGTTTATCCGCAACAAGCCGCGCATGGACGTGGTGGCGCTGCTGGTGATCGTTGCGCTGCCATTGAGTGGTGTACTGACGGTTCAGGAGGCGGTGGCGGGGTTCAGTGATCCCAGTGTGCTGCTGATTGCTGCGCTGTTCGTGATCGGCGATGGTCTGGTGCGCACCGGCATTGCCTACAAGCTGGGCGACTGGATGGCCCACCAGGCCGGCAACAGCGAAACCCGGTTGATCGTGCTGCTGATGCTGACCCCTGGGGTGGCCTGCACACCCTGGCCACCGAACTACCGATCAATCCCGCCATAGGGTAAAGTTCGCCCCCTTGTAACAGGATGTGTCGTGACGGCTATCCCGCAGAATTGATCTGGGATAAGGCCGAGGGCTCGCCAGCCGCGAATAATGGCGGGTCGATTTCAGAGCCGAGCCCGGCATTCCTGTGGTTCCGAAAGCAGTAAGGAGGCGGATTGATGTATGTGCTGATGGCGGTCATTTTTGTAGTGGGTTACCTCTGTATCGCGCTGGAGCATCCGCTCAGGCTCGACAAGGCCGCTTCAGCGATCCTCACGGCTGCACTGACCTGGACGGTACTGGTGCTGGGGGCCAATGAGATACTGCCGACCCTGGAGCTGTACACCAATGACCCGGCGGACTCCTCGGGGATAGTGGTCAGTGCGCTGCGTCATCACCTGGGTGAGATCGCCGAGATCCTGTTCTTCCTGCTCGGCGCCATGACCATCGTCGAGCTGGTCGACGCCCATGGCGGCTTCAAGGTGATCACCGACCGCATCACCACCCGCAGGCGCGTATCGCTGCTGTGGATCATCGGCCTGCTGACCTTCTTCCTCTCTGCGGTACTGGATAACCTGACCACCACCATCGTCATGATCTCGCTGCTGCGCAAGCTGGTACGGGGGCGGCCGGAGCGCTGGCTGTATGTGGGGATAGTGGTGATTGCCGCAAACGCCGGCGGCGCCTGGTCGCCCATTGGTGACGTGACCACCACCATGCTCTGGATCGGTGGCCAGATCACCGCACATCAGGTGGTTACCAATCTGTTCCTGCCCAGCCTGGCCTGTCTGCTGGTACCACTGGTGATCCTCAGCCTGCGTCTGAAGGGTGACGCCCCACGGCCGCGGGTACGCGCTCACCTCGCCGAGGGTGGCCATGAGACCACCGACGGGGAACGCAATATCGTGCTGGCGATGGGGATTGGCGCATTGCTGTTTGTACCCGTGTTCAAGACGGTCACCGGTCTGCCGCCGTACATGGGCATTCTGTTCGGGCTGGGCGTCCTGTGGGCGGCTACCGAGATCATGCACCGCAACAAGAAACCCGAACTCAAGCATCCGCTGTCGGTGATCGGGGTACTGCACCGGATTGATACGCCGAGCATTCTGTTCTTCCTGGGTATCCTGCTGGCTGTCTCCAGCCTGGCAACAGCCGGACACCTCGGTCAGATCGCCCTGGCGCTGCGCGACGGGCTGGGCGACATCTTCGCCATCAACTACGCCATCGGGCTGCTGTCGGCGGTGGTGGATAACGTGCCGCTGGTAGCCGGCGCCATGAAGATGTATCCGTTGGTCAGCGAAGGAATGCTCGCATCGACCCCTGCAGCCGAGGCCGAGTGGATGAGTCGGTTCGTTGTCGATGGCCGCTTCTGGCAACTGCTGGCCTTCTGTGCCGGTACCGGTGGCAGCAGTCTGATCATCGGCTCGGCCGCGGGTGTCGCGGCCATGGGCATGGAGAAGATCGGCTTCTTCTGGTACATCAGACGCGTCAGCCTGCTGGCCTTCCTCGGCTATACCGCGGGAGCGCTGGTGTACTTCCTGATGTACATGTAACACCCGGCACGGTTTCACATTCCGGGCTAACGTGCATCCGTGGTAGTGCTGCCCGCTGCGCTCGGACTGTACTACCATCATGGCTGGAACCGCTCCGTCTGCCCGTAAGGAATGCATGAACACTGATCTCGCCGTTGTCCTCGCCCTGCTGGTTGGCAGCATGGTGCTCTTTATCCGCAACAAGCCGCGCATGGATGTGGTGGCCTTGCTGGTGATAGTGGCGCTGCCGCTCAGCGGCGTGCTGACCATCCAGGAGGCGGTAGCCGGCTTCAGCGATCCCAGCGTGCTGCTGATCGCGGCACTCTTCGTCATTGGTGACGGTCTGGTGCGCACCGGCATTGCCTACAAGCTGGGCGACTGGATGGCCCACCAGGCCGGCAACAGCGAAACCCGGTTGATCGTGCTGCTGATGCTGACGGTGGCCGCGCTGGGTTCGGTAATGAGCTCCACCGGGGTGGTGGCGATCTTCATCCCCGTGGTGATGAGCGTGGCGATGCGGATGAATATTCCCGCTTCCCGGCTGATGATGCCGCTGAGCTTTGCCGGGCTGATCAGTGGCATGCTGACGCTGGTGGCGACACCGCCCAACCTGGTGGTCCACGCCGAGCTGGTTCGTCAGGGGCTGGATGGTTTTCACTTCTTCAGTTTCACACCCATCGGTCTGGTGATACTGCTGTGCGGTATCGGTTACATGCTGTTTGCCCGGCGCTGGCTGGGCAGCGGCCAGGTGGGCAAGGACGAGCCCGAGCGCCAGACCATGCAGGATCTGGCCGCGCTGTATCGGCTGCCCGAGCGGGAACGGCGCCTGCGGCTGAACGACAACTCGCCGCTGATCGGCCGGCCGCTGAATGAACTGGAGCTGCGCAGTGAATACGGCATCAACGTGATTGCCGTGGAGCGCCAGCGCCGCTTCCGCAATCTGCTGCAGGTTGCCACCGGCAATACCGTGCCCCAGCCGGACGATATCCTGCTGGTGGATCTGGCCAGCCCGGCCATCGCCCTGCTCGGCGCCTATCATGAAATCGGTGTTACCCAGGTGCCGCTCGAGGACTCCTACTACAGCGTGCATTCCCATCAGCTGGGGCTGGCCGAGGTGGCGTTGCCGCCGGAGTCGCGATTGGCCGGCAAGACCATTCAGGAAGTGGCCTTCCGCAGCCGTCACCGACTCAATGTGGTGGGGCTGCGGCGCAACGGTCAGGCCCTGCCCGGCGTGCTGGTCGACGAGAAGCTGCGGGCCGGGGATACCCTGCTGGTGGCCGGCAGCTGGAAGGACATCGACCGCCTGCACCTGCTGACCCGGGATTTTGTGCTGCTGAGTCTGCCCAGCGAGATCAGGGAAGTGGTCCCGGCCGCCCGCAAGGCGCCCTATGCCCTGCTGAGCCTGGCGGTGATGATCGGCCTGATGGTCAGTGGCGTGGTGTCCAACCTGATGGCGGCGCTGATTGGCTGCCTGCTGATGGGCTCCTTCAAGTGCATCACCATGGACTCCGCCTACAGGTCTATCCACTGGCCGAGTCTGATCCTGATCGTGGGCATGCTGCCCTTTGCCCTGGCGCTACAGAAGACCGGCGGCATAGACCTGGCCGTGGGCGGCCTGCTGAACCTGTTCGGCGATGCCGGGCCACGGGTGCTGCTGGCAACCCTGTTCATCGCTACGGCGGTGACCGGTCTGTTCATCTCCAATACCGCCACGGCGGTACTCATGGCGCCGGTGGCGCTGGCCACCGCCCAGGC
This sequence comes from Halopseudomonas sp. Lyrl_26, assembly GCF_051948695.1. NCBI lineage: Bacteria > Pseudomonadati > Pseudomonadota > Gammaproteobacteria > Pseudomonadales > Pseudomonadaceae > Halopseudomonas > Halopseudomonas sp. Lyrl_26. The sequence continues at coordinate 66,936 of NZ_JAYJLH010000007.1, read as the reverse complement.
CATGGGCGTGTCGCCCTATCCCTTCGTCATGGCAGTGGCCCTGGCTGCCTCGGCGGCCTTCATGACCCCGGTGTCGTCCCCGGTCAATACCCTGGTGCTGGATCCGGGCGGCTATCGGTTTGCCGATTTTCTCAAGGTGGGCGTGCCCTTCACCCTGCTGGTGCTGCTGGTCACAGTAGTGCTGGTACCTTCGGTATTTCCCTTCTAGCCCGCTTTCGCACCGGGCGGTCCGGCGATCCGGCGGTGCTCCTACAGGGAAGGGGGGCACTGCGCTGGCTGATGCTTCATTCCCGTAGGAGCAGCGCCCCCGCTGCGAACCGGACGTGCCTTTGACTCCTATGCTGAAGACGGCCTGAGTGCTCCCTTGCAGGCCGCGTTTGCGCCGAGCGGTCCGGCGATCCGGCGGCGCTCCTACAGGGGGAGTGTGCACTGCGCTGGCTGATGCTTCATTCCTGTAGGAGCACCGCCCCGGTGCGAAAGCGGGCCACGGTTTACTCCGACTGCCACTGCGCACAGTGGTCCTGCTCCGGTGCGGCGGGGGTGAGCCAGAGGTAGTCGGCCTGCTCGGGGCCGGGCATGGGTTTGCCGGCCTCGTGCAGCATGATCACCACCGGGGCCTCGCCTTCGACGTGCACGGGCACACCCAAATCCCGGCGCACATGGAAGTTGCCCGCCAGCAGCAGACTGGGGGCCGGGGCGGCGGCCAGCGCTTCGGCCATGCGCATATCCCGCTGCTGCTGGATGCCGAGCATGCCGCCGAGCTGGGGCTCGTCGATCCGGCCACAGTGGGACCGGGCTATGGTCTCCCTCAGCTCCGCTACCGCCACCTCGCTGTAGCGCGGCGACAGCGGCGGCGGATTGCGGTACAGCTCGCTGATCTCGCTGCGGTCCAGGTTGGCGGCATACAGCGGCACCTGCTTGTCCAAGGCCCAGCGCACCACGGGGCCATACAGCTCCCAGGGCCAACCGGGGTTCCATTGCAGCTGCTCCTTCAATGCCGCAGAGGAGGAGCCGGTGGCGTAGGCCTGATCCACCAGCGGTTGCTGGGCCGGAGTGAGCATTTCCAGTAGCAGACCGGCCTGGGGCCGTTCGCTGTGCAACCGCTGCAACAGCCACAACTGCAGGCGATGGTGATCGTCGTTGTCATGCTGCTCGCCGAGCAGTACCCGGTCGGCATTGCGGATGCGCTCGACCAGCTCGTCTGGCTCCAGCCATTCGCCGCTGCGGGTATCCAGCGCCTGGCCCAGGTGCATTTGCGCCGGCGGTACGCTGTTGACCCACTCGGGCAGCGGCGTCGCGGCCGCCAATCCGGTCCACAGCGCCATCAGGCCTGTCAGTAGCATGCGTTTCATATCGCCCCCGGTTGTCCTGTGACGGGCTCAGTATCCCCGGTTTGCGACGCGGCGTGAACTGGAGTAACGTTCTGCCATCTCTCGGCCCGGCCGACTTTCCCCTTTTCGTTTTACCGTTGCGGATTACCGATGCCCATCGACAACAGCATTGTTCATCAGATTCACAAGAAGCCGGACGGCCAGCCCGCCAGCCTGACCCTGCGCGAGCAGGAGCTGGCCAACAGCGAGGCGCTGGAACAGCTGCTTGCCGGCCTGATCGAAACCTACAACAGCAAGCCGAACAAGGCCTGGGGCTACTTCCACGAGGAAAGCGGCGCCTACCCCTTCAGCGGCTGGCTGCAGCAGCTGATCGACGAGGAACTGGACTTCGTCGGCTTCTCCAAGCAGGCCACCGAACACCTGAAGACCCTGATGGAGGGCTCCAACCTGGCCCTCGGCGGGCATGTGCTGTTCATCCGCTACCGCCAGGGCATGACCGCCTTCCTGATCATCGCTCTGCTGCATCACACCGAGGGCGTGACCGTGACCGAGGAGCTGGAAGTGGCCGCCGCGCGGCATCTGGATCTGTCGGCACTGAACATGGCGGCGCGCATCAACCTGACCGAGTGGAAACAGAACGCCAGCTCCAAGCAGTACATCTCCTTCATCCGCGGCCGCAGCGGCAAGCGTGTGTCCGACTACTTCCGCGACTTCATCGGCTGCCAGGAAGGGGCCGACCCGGAGGCGGAGACCACGACCCTGCTGCAGGCCTTCCAGGACTACGTGGGCGAAGCGGACCTGCCGGCGGAAGAGCTCAAGGGCAAGGCCAAGGCCATGACCAGCTACGTCAACAGCCAGTCCCGCCAGGGCGAGCAGGTGGCGCTGGAAGAGTTGTCCGGGGTGCTGGATGAGGAGAACCCCCGGGCGTTCTACGATTACATCCGCCACAAGGACTACGGCCTGGCGCCGGAGATCCCGGCGGACAAGCGCACCCTCAACAACTTCTTCAAGTTCTATGGCAAGGCCGACGGGCTGTCGATCAGCTTCGAGGCGCACCTGCTCGGCGAGCGGGTGGAGTACGACGAGGGCGAGGATGCCCTGGTCATCCGCCATCCCCCCAAGGGGCTGATCCAGCAGCTGCGCAACCGCAAGCGCTAGGTCCCGACCGACACATTTTGTTGGACTCCACGGCTGCGTTTTGCTGAACGCGGCCGCCGCTGGCGTGGTCATCTGATTATTCCGACCAGCCTGTGGAGATCCTCCATGTCCGAGCTTGCCAACAAGATTGTCGTCGTCACCGGCGCCTCGGCCGGGGTGGGCCGCGCCACCGCCGTCGAGTTCGCCCGCCAGGGTGCCACTGTCGCCCTGCTTGCCCGGGGCAAAGCCGGCCTCGAAGGGGCGCGGGCCGAGGTAGAGGCCGCCGGGGGCAACAGATTCGCCCGATTGGGTGCTGGAGGAGGACGGCTACAGCGGCCAGCAGGACGAGCAGCTGTCAGCCGGCGACCGGCCGGACAACCTGTTCGAGCCGGTGGACAGGGACATGGGCAGCCATGGGCGCTTCGACAATGAAGCCAGGACCCACAGCTGGCAGCTGTGGACCACCATGCCGGCCGCTGCGAGCCGGAGGCCACCGGCTGCAGCCTGTGGGATGGCGAACGTCGACTGCTGCTGCACACCGAGGTGCCGCTGCAACTGCGCGAGGATCAGGCCACGGCCGAGATCACCGTGCAAGCCGGCGAGCATTAATGTTTCATCCTCCAGCACCTGGAGCCCGGCGAAGCCCCGGCTGTTCCCGTCGACCCGCAGAAAACCCTCGAGGAGTGCCGCCACTGGTGGCGCAGCTGGTACCACCAGTGTCGACTGATGGAGAAAGTCGAGGCCTGCTGGCACCAGCCCGATGAGGGCATCTGGGAACTGCGCGGCCAGCGTCGCAACTACATCCATTCCAAGGTCTACGCCTGGGTGGCCTTCGACCGCTCCATCCGCGACGCGGAGGAATACGGACTGCATGCGCCCCTGGAGCGCTGGCGTGAGATCCGGGACCAGATCCATGCGCAGGTCTGCGAACGGGGACTGGATCCGGCCAGAGGCGCCTTCAAGCGCAGTTACGAGGATGCCGAGCCGGACGCCAGCGTGCTGATGATTCCCCTGCTGGGCTTTCTGCCGGCGGAGGTTCCCAGAGTCAGGGCAACCCTGCGCTGGATCGAGCAGGACCTGCTGCAGGCCTGCGAACAGGCCCATCATGGCGGTCAACCCGAGCGGCATTCCTACCGCCCGGTGGACTGATCACAGCCCGCTGGGCCAGGTGGCCCCCAGCTCGCCGCTGGCCGGGGTGCGCTCGATCAGCGGCTCGATGCCATGGGTACGCTGGAAGTGCAGCAGGAAATCGAATTGCTGCGGCAGGCGGCTGGACAGGTAATGGCTCTCGCGCTCGGTCTCCGGGCGGTACACCACGCCGACGGAGCGCTGCACGCGGGGCTCGCCGAGCTGCGCCGCCAGCGTCCCGTTGCGCAGATCCAGCAGGAAGGCCTCCTGCGGCACCTGCTGGAACAGGGCTTCATGGCTGCCCGGCAGTGGCGGATTGAGGGCCATGGTCTCGGCCGGGCCATCCCAGTGCGCCGCCGCCGTGACCTCACCGCTGGCGGTACTGAAGCCGACCAGCAGTGCCTTGTCCCCGTAGACCTGCCGGGCCATCTGGCCGAGACTGGCCTCGCGGCGCTCGACCATGCCGGTCGCCGCCGCGTTGCCGACATGGGAATTGTGCGCCCATACCACCAGAGCCGCGGGCTCGCCGAGCTGATGGGACAGATGATCACGCAGGGCCTGCAGGGTCTCGAACATGTGGTTCTCGCGCAGGTTCCAGGAGCCGGGGCGACCGCGGAACATGGCCCGGTAGTATTCTCCGGCGTTGCGTACCAGACGGGCGTTCTGCTCCACATGAAAGCGGTGTTCGTCGGCCAGCAGACCGAGCCCTTCCAGCCGCTGCAGGGCGCGGGTCTGCATGTCCTGCAGCTGTTCGGCCAGGGCCTGTTCGCAGGACCGGCTGAACCCCGAGTCCGCCTTCTGCCCATACAGCTGCGGATCCTGCAGGAAGTGATCCATGCACGAGTAGCGCTCCCGCGCGCGCACCGCTGCCGGTGGGTCGACCCGCTCCAGATAGGTGATCACTGCGCGGATGGAGCTGCGCAGGCTGTACAGATCCAGCCCGTAGAAGCCGACCGGTCGCAGACCCGCATCAGCCCGAGCCGGGGTGCGGTTGAACCGCGCCAGCCAGCGGACGAACTCCAGCACCTCGCGGTTGGCCCACAGCCAGGCGGGAAAGCGTTCGAAGGCGGCCAGCACCTGCTGTTCCGGCTGGTCGGGTTGCAGATTCCAGACATGACGATTGATCGCAAAGGCGTCCGGCCAATCGGCCTCCACCGCCACACCGGCAAATCCCAGTTCACTGATCAGGCGGCGGGTCAGACGCTCCCGCGCCCGGTAGAACTCGCTGGTGCCGTGGGTGGATTCGCCGATCAGCACCAGTGACTTGCCCCGGGCCGCTTCGATGATGGCATCGAAGTCCCGGTCGGTGCCGTTCAATGGGAGGGCCTGCTCGGTAATGGTCGTTACCAGTGCACTGTCGTCGCTGCTCATGGATTCCCCGTGGTATTCACTCTGTTGTAAAGAGTGACCCACGGAGAAAGCGGCTGTTCAATCCTTTTCGGCGGCGCCGACGACGTCCACCCGGTAGCCAACCCGCGGAAAATGCACATGAACCAGTCCGGCGCGCTCGTCTTCCCGGGCGATGACGATTTCGTCCAGCTCCTCGTGGACCAGGCGTCCGACCACCGGGTCGCTGCCGTAGTCCACCGCCCGCACCGTGACCTCCTGCCCCAGACTCAGGCCCCGGGTGCTGACAAAGCCGCCCTCGGGCAGCGGCTCGGGCTCGCTGTCCCGGGCAATGCGGATCGCCTCCTCCGCCTCCATGCGCACCGATGCGCCGGAGCCGAAGTCATGGATACGTGCCATCCAGGCCCGCACGGCGGGGTAATCTTCCAGCATCACCGAGACCGCCGAGTTGGCTGCCATGAACCACAGCGGGTGATACCAGGCCAGGTCGGCAATGCTCGGCTCCTCGCCCAGCAGGTACTCGCCGTTGCGCTCCAGCTGGGTTTCCAGACGGCTCATCAGCACCGGCCACTGGGCCAGCGCCACGTCGGTCTCCAGACGGCTGGCGGTGCCACTGGAGAACATGGCCTGACGGTCCTTGAGAAAGCCCTTGATCACCTCCGGCGGCATGCCGGCAAAGCGCGCCTCCAGGGCGTGGGGCTGGAAATTGATGGCAATGGAATGCTGGAAAAGGGTCTGATCACCGAACTGGGCCAGGGCGGCGGCTACGGCCTCCTGCCCTTCGGGAAACAGCGCGGGGATGGCCTTTTCCCGCTCCAGACGTTGGGCGATCAGCGCCGTGTCGCAGTAGATATCCGCACCTATCTGCAACACCGGGGTACGCCGATAGCCCCCGGTCAGCGCGGTCAGATCGGGCTTGGGCATCACCGGCGGAATCATCACCGAATGCCAGGACAATCCCTTGAGCCCGAGCATCAGCCGGGCCTTCTCGGCGAAGGGTGATTGCGGATAATGATGCAGAATCAGCTGGTTCATGGTCACCTCGGTTCTATGCTCTGAGGACACATCTTAGTCGCTGACCGTGGCTTCTGCCGTGGGGCCGGTACCGCCGCCAGCTCAGTCTTGCAGACTCCGCGCCCCACTGACCAGGGCTTCCTTGGCCGGTTTCGCCAGTTTCTTCACCGCGATCTCACGGCGCAGGGCATCGGAGCGATCGACACAGCGATGCTGCCAGACCAGAGCCTGGGCCGGACTGCGATTGAAGAACCGGGCTCCGCCCTTGCCGCTGGCATGCTGGCGGAAGCGCCGCTCGGGATCGGTGCTGACCCCGGTGTACAGGTGCCCGTTCTGCGCCCGGACCATGTACACCCACCAGGTCTGTACCGCCGGTGCATTCCCGGGGCTGTGTTCATCGCTTTCTGGCGGCATACTGGTGACAGTCATTCAGGAGGCAGTCATGTTCATACAGATCTTCAGTACCGGCGGCACCATCGACAAGGTGTACTTCGACGCACTGAGCGAATTCCAGATCGGCGAGCCCATCATCGGCGAGCTGCTGAAGGACGCGCGGGTCGGGTTCGATTATGCCATCGAATCCCTGACAAGGAAGGACAGTCTGGAGCTGGACGACAATGACCGCGAGCTGATCCGCTCCAGAGTCGCGGCCTGCCCCGCCGACCACATCCTGATCACCCATGGTACCGACACCATGACAGTGACCGCAGCAGCGCTGGCGGATATCGAGAACAAGGTGATAGTGCTGACGGGCGCCATGCAGCCGGCCCGCTTCCGCGATTCGGACGCCCCCTTCAACGTCGGCCTGGCCATAGGCGCGCTGAACAGCTGCCAGCCCGGCGTCTATATCGCCATGAGCGGTCGGGTGTTTGCTGCCGATGGCGTCAGAAAGAACCGCCTGGCAGGGAAGTTTGAAGGGGTTTGAAGGTATTGGTGCGGGAGTATCTGGTGGTCTGTGCGGGCCTCTGCGCCGATACGCCCCCGCTACGACACGCCGTGAACCCATCCCTGGGGGCTCGTTGATGTCATCCATGACATCAAACGGTCGTATCGGGGGCATACCGGCGCAACGGCGGAAACTTCCGAGCTGCTGATGGTTTTCTGAAAGCAGCTCGGAATAATCAGCGGGCTGGGGTGCAGGGTTGTGCCGACCGTCGGTTTTCAGGGATGAAAACCGCGAGCCTACAGTGAAGTATTCACGGCGTGTCGGCGCGGCCCTGCACCCCAGCACAGCCCTGCACGAATATCACAGCAGCTCGTACACGAGCCAGTCAGGCCCCGGTACCACCCACGGTAATCTGATCGATCTTCAGGGTGGGCTGGCCCACACCCACGGGCACCGACTGACCATCCTTGCCACAGGTACCGACACCGCTGTCCAGCTGCAGGTCGTGGCCGACCATGGATACACGGTTCATCACCTCGGGGCCGTTGCCGATCAGGGTCGCGCCCTTGACCGGGGCGGTGATGCGTCCATCCTCGATCAGGTAGGCCTCACTGGTGGAAAACACGAACTTGCCGCTGGTGATGTCCACCTGGCCGCCGCCGAGGTTGGCGCAGTAGATACCCTTCTTCACCGAGCGGACGATCTCCTCCGGATCGCTCTGCCCGGCCAGCATGTAGGTGTTGGTCATGCGCGGCATCGGCAGATGCGCGTAGGACTCGCGGCGACCGTTGCCGGTGGGCGCCACGCCCATCAGGCGGGCGTTGAGCTTGTCCTGGATATAGCCCTTGAGGATGCCGTTCTCGATCAGCACGGTGCAGTTGGTGCTGCTGCCCTCGTCATCCACGCTGAGCGAGCCCCGACGCCCCTGCAGGGTGCCGTCGTCGACTATGGTGCACAGCTCGGAAGCGACCTTCTGCCCTACCCGTCCGCTGTAGGCAGAGCTGCCCTTGCGGTTGAAGTCACCCTCCAGACCGTGGCCGACCGCCTCGTGCAGCAGTACCCCGGACCAGCCCGGGCCCATGACCACCGGCATGCTGCCGGCGGGGGCGGCAATCGCATCCAGGTTCACCACCGCCTGGCGCACCGCCTCCCGCGCGTAGGCCATGCCCCGCTCTTCGGCCTCGAAGAAGCGGTAGTCGGTGCGTCCGCCACCGCCGAAGCTGCCGCGCTCGCGGCGGCCGTTGTGTTCGATGATGACGCTGATGTTGAGTCGTACCAGCGGGCGCACATCGCCGGCCCAGGTGCCATCGCTGGCGGCCACCAGCACGGTGTCATGTACCCCGCCGAGGCTGATGGATACCTGGGTCACGCGCGAGTCGAGGCTGCGGGTGTACGCATCCAGCCGCTGCAGGAAGGCCACCTTGTCGGTCTGGGCCATGCTGTCCAGCGGGTTGTCTGCGGGATACAGGGGCACGGCGCTGTTGCGCTGCCAGGCCTGCACGCTGCCCTGCTGACCGCTGCGGGCGATGGAGCGTGCCGCGCCGGCGGCCTGGGTCAGGGCCTGCAGGTGCAGGTCGTTGCTGTAGGCGAAACCGGTCTTCTCTCCGGCCTGGGCCCGTACCCCGACGCCCTGGTCGACATTGAAGCTGCCGTCCTTGACGATGCCATCCTCCAGCACCCAGGACTCGCTCACCTGGTGCTGGAAATACAGATCGGCCGCATCCACGCCCGGTGCGGAGACCAGCTGGCCGAGGACGCTGGCAATGCCGTCCGGGGTCAGTTCGGCGGGCTGCAGCAGACGGCTTTCCGCCTGGGCTAACAGGTTACTCATAGGTTCATTGCTCCTTGGCCGGGAGAATCTGCTCGACCGGCATGAAACGGCGATGCTCCTGAACCGGCATGCGCGCGCGTGTGTTCTTCAGCAACTGCGGATCCATTTCCCCGCAGACCACGCCCTCACCCTGGGGCAGGCAGGCCTTGATCTCGCCCCAGGGATCTATCAGACAGCTGTGGCCCCAGGTTTCCCGCCCGTTGGCGTGGGTCCCACCCTGGTTGGCGGCGAGAATGTAACACTGGCTTTCGATGGCCCGGGCCCGCAACAGCACCTCCCAGTGGGCGGCGCCGGTGACGGCGGTGAATGCCGAGGGTACCACTATAAGCTCGGCACCCTGGTTGCGCAGCGTCAGGTAGAGCTCGGCAAAGCGCACATCGTAACAGATGGTCAGGCCCAGCCGCCCGACCGGTGTATCCACGCAGACCACCCGGTCGCCGTAGCCGTAGTCGCGGGACTCGCGGTAGCTGCGCTGGTTGTCCGCCACCTCCACATCGAACAGGTGCAGCTTGTCGTAGCGCGCCACTTCGCGGCCCTGGCCATCCATCACCAGGCAGCAGGCCATGGCCTTGCCGCCAGCCGTTGCCGGGAGAGGGATACTGCCACCCACCAGCCAGAGGCCGTGCTGCCGGGCCTGGGCGGCGAGGAAGGGGCGGATCGGGCCGCTGCCCGCCCATTCCGCTGCGGCTATTTCCTGCAGGCTGCGATTGCCGAAGGCGGCGAAGCACTCCGGCAGCAGCACCAGCTCGGCGCCCTGCTGCGCGGCCTCGGCAATCAGAACGGCGGCGGCATCCAGGTTGGCCTGGACATCGGCACCACTGATCATCTGTATGGCGGCAACGCGTGACATTTCAATCCTCCAGGGCCGCCTTGTCGTCGAAGGCCCGGTCAAATTCCACGGTGGGCTGCATCCAGCTGCCGCTGATGCGGTAGCGCACGGAAGCGAAGCGGGCGACCTTGTCACCCAGGATGCGATCGACCAGAAACAGTACCCCGCCGATCTGCGGTGCCCCGGCAATGATCGCCGCCAGTGGCAGGTTGTTGGTGACCGGCAGGGTGACCAGCAACCCCATGTCCACCCGATCGGAGGCCAGATCCAGGGTGCCGTCCAGCTGCAGCTTGGCGCTGGGCCCGTCCATGACCAGCGGCGACATGGTCTGCAGCAGGCCATCGGTCAGGGCCGCCTCTCCGCTGAAGGTATCATAGGCCACGCCCTTGCCGAACAGGTCGGAGAAGTCCAGACGCAGGCGCCGGGTCAGGGCATTGAAGTTGAGCAGACCGAATACCCGCAGGGCGTCGGCGGAGCTTTCACCGCTCTGCAGGGCGCCATCCTCGGCCTTGACCGCCAGCGAGCCGGAGCTGCGCGACAGGGCAAACCAGGCGGGGGAGCCGGGCCAGTCCATATCCACCTGGGCATTGAAGCGGGAACTGCTGAGCGTCGGTGCGTAATTCCAGGCACTGAGCACGCGCGCGATATCCCCGGCGGAGAGGGTGCCGTCGAAGCGGCTGCGGGATTCGTCCCAGCGCATGCTGCCCTTCAGGCTGAGGCCGCCGCGCAGGCCCACGTCGATGTCGCTGATGCGCAGGGCGCCGGCTTCGGGCGTCATGTTGAAGGCTACCGCCCCCACCGGGTCCGGGCCCCAGACCAGTTGATCGATGCTGACCTGCATGGCCGGCACCTGACCCGGTCGCACCCCACGCAGCGGGTCTTCGGACGCCAGCGGCGTGATCAGACCCTGGGTATCGGCAATCTGCTGTTCCCGGCGCGGCAGGGTCAGGCGCTGCAGGTCGAGGATGACAGGTTCACCCTCGGCCGAGGGCAGGCGCACCTCGCCGCTGAGCTGCGGGTGATCGGTGCTCAGAACCCAGCCGCCGGACTGGGGCATGGCCAGCACTTCGATATCCTGCAGATCCAGCCCGAAACCACTCAGGTGGCCGGTCTGGACATGCACGCTGTTGATCAGTCCGGTGCGCGGCACCGGCTGGCCTGCGGCCGCGCCCCCCGTTGCAGCGGTACCACCGAGGCCGGAGTGCTCCCACCAGTCCCGCCATTGCTCCAGCTCGATGCGATCGAAGCGGGCATGGACCATGATGCCCTCGACCGCCGGCCGTTCGGGAAGTCCACGACGGTAGCGGATATCCCCGGCGAGCATGTCCTCGCGGCTGTTCAACACCCCGCGCAGCGTATCGCCGAGCTGGAACTGCCAGTTCAGCGTCGGGCCCATGTCCAGCTGCAGACGGCTGGGCATCAGGCTCTCTGCGGGCTTCTCCAGTTCTCCCGGCAACTTCAGGGCCAGCCCCTGCAGGTCGCTCTGCACTGTCAGACGCGGGGTGCGTCCACCGATGGTCAGTTCCGCGTTCCACGCCGCCCGACCGGTAGCCAGCCCCTTGGGTACAGGCGCCAGCAGTGACCAGCCGTACAGATTGTCGGTGCTGTGGGTGCCGTTCATGCGCAGTCGGTGCCGACCGTCCCGAGCCTCCAGGCTGCCCTTGACCGTCTGACCGAGAAACTGCGCGGTGACAGCCTCACTGCTCAGGCCCTGACCATGCTGATAGCGGAACTGGCCGCTGGCATGGCGCAGCGCCGCCTTCAGCTGGGGAATGTTCAGCTCCTCGGCCTCGGCCTGCAGATCCAGTTGCACATCCAGTCTGCGCGGCTGGCCTTCGGGCAGGCCGATGGGAATACCCAGCTCCAGGGCGCCCTGCAGCTGCCCACGCCCGCTCCAATCGGCCAGAGGGTCGCCGGTGTACTCGGCCAGCGGCGTCTGCTGCATGATATGCAACCCGTCTTCCAGCGGCCCATCGATCTGCCCGGCGATGGACAGACGATAGCCTGCCTCCTTGTCCTCCCCGGCGCGATCCAGCTCGACCCGCACGTCGTCCAGCCGGGTCTGGCGCAACTGCCCCGTGGCACCCGAGATCTGCAGGTCATGGTTGTGCAGCCACAGCCGGGCCTCCACCTGCTCCAGGGCCGGCCAGCCAGGCTGGAAATTGAATCGGCCCTGCTCCAGCTGTGCATAAAGCTCGAAGGTGCGCTCCTGCTCGCTGGCCTCGCTGCGCAGGGAGCCGTCCCAGGCAAAGATCGCCAGCGGCACCTGGCCGGAGAAGTCTGCCGCCTCCAGCCACTGCTCCAGTTCGTCGCCCAGTGCGGCGGTACGACTGGGCAGGTAGCGGCGGTAGATATCCGCCAGCCCTTCACGCAGGGCTACCCGCAGGGTCATGCTCGGGGTTCGTCCCTGCAGCGGCAGGTGCAGGTGCATCAGGGCATTGACCCGGCCATCCTCGCCCTGGGCTTCGGCACCGGGAATGTCGATCCGCACCCCCTGCTCGTCCTCCCAGCGCCAGCGCACCGCACCCTGCAGACTCTGGTAATGCCAGGGCTCCGGGAACAGATTGGGCAGGTGCATGCTCCAGTCGGCGCTGTTGACCCAGAGCTCGCCCATGGCCGGAGAGCCGGCCACCACACCACTGATGCCGCTCATGGCCGGGGTCACGGTGCGCGCTGCGACCCGGCCTTCGTGCAACGCCGCCTGCAGCGTCCAGTCGCGGAAACGGTCCAGTCCCGCGCCGCTGACCAGCACATTGCGCAGCTCGCCGCCGGGCTCCAGACTGCGGATGATCTCTGCGGTACGCTCGTGGGTGATGACGGAGGGCAACCACTGCCCCAGCAGATCCAGCTGGAGGCGATCGATCCGTGCCTGCCAGGTGTGCCAGCGGGGGTGTCGGGTCAGTTGCAGGCGGGTTTCCGGCCAGCGCTGTTCGCCCAGACGCAGCCCGAGGTTCTGGACATCCAGTCGCTGTTCATCGTCGCCGAGGGTCATCTCGAACTGCAGCTGCACATCCTCGAGCGGCGGCACCTCGCCGGGCAGGTCCAGGGCCACCACAGGCGCCTGCAGCTGCCCGCTGAAGCTGCCCAGACGGCGCTGGTGGAAGCGGCCCCAGAACTGGCCACCAGCTTCCACCCGGGCGACATGCAGCTGCCGTAGCTGTTCTTCCGGAATCCAGCGCTGCCAGTCGCTGGGCGGCAGGTCGACGAAGAAGCGCAGGTCCGCCCGGCGCCAGTCGCGCCCCGGCAGTTTGCCTTCCAGCTGCAGACTGACAACCTGCTGGTCCGGCAGGCGCAGGCGGGCATCCAGCCGGTGCCGGCTGCCGCGGTTGATCAGGGTCAGGTCGCCGTTGGTGAACTCCCAGTCGGGCTGTTCCCAGGGGCTGATGCGGATGCTGCTGTCGAGCAGGGTGATGCGGCGCTGGTCGAACAGACGCTCCAGTGCCTTGTCCAGCCCGTCGCCGCCGGACTGGGTCTGGCCCAGGCCGCTGAGCTGCCAGCGGCCCTCGGCATCCTCGATGAATTCCAGCTCCAGCCCCTCCAGCTGGAGGGCGTCCATGACCGGCTTGCGCTGCCAGAGACTGGCGAACACATCGACACGCGCGGTCACGTGCTGCAGGTCGAGCAGCACCGGGCTCTCCCGGTCGGCTTTCTCGTAGACCCGCAGTCCGCGCAGCTGGAGTACCGGCTGCGAGCCCTGCATCTCGGCGCTGAGGCTGTCCAGATCGATGGCCCGACCGGTTTCCTGCTCGATCCGCTGCACCAGCTCGTTCTGATAGTCGCCCAGCGCCGGGACGAACTGACGCCCCAGGCTGACATAGGCGGCAGCCAGCAGCAGCCAGCTGACCAGCAACAGGATCAGGCCATCAAGAAAACGCCGAAGCCAGCGCGACCAGCTCATGGACAGAAAGGATTCCCCATTGCAGGAGCAGTGCTACATCAGCACCACGTCATATTGTTCCTGGGTGTACATGGTTTCCACCTGGAAGCGGATCGGCCGCTCGATGAACATCTCCAGGTCCGCCACGTTGCCCGATTCCTCATCGAGCAGCCGGTCGATCACTGCCTGCGAGGCCAGCACCATGTAGCCTCCGGCCTGATAGGCTCGGGCTTCGCGCAGGATCTCGCGGAAGATTTCATAGCACACGCTCTCGGCCGTCTTCTGGATACCACGCCCGGCACAGCTTGGACAGGGTTCGCACAGCACCTGTTCCAGACTTTCGCGGGTACGCTTGCGGGTCATCTGCACCAACCCCAGTTCGGTGATGCCGATTATGTTGGTCTTGGCGTGGTCACGCTCGAGCTGACGCTCCAGGGTACGCAGTACCTGACGGCGGTGCTCCTCGTCCTCCATGTCGATGAAGTCGATGATGATGATGCCGCCCAGATTGCGCAGCCGCAGCTGGCGGGCAATGGAGGTGGCCGCTTCCAGGTTGGTCTTGAAGATGGTCTCTTCCAGGTTGCGATGGCCGACGAAGGCACCGGTGTTGACGTCGATGGTGGTCATCGCCTCGGTCTGGTCGATGACCAGATAGCCCCCCGACTTGAGCATCACCTTGCGCTCCAGGGCCTTGTGGATCTCGTCCTCGACGCCGTAGAGGTCGAACACCGGGCGTTCACCCGGATAGTGCTCCAGCACGCCTTCCACCCCCGGCATCAGTTCCTGGACAAACTGCTCGACCTTCTGGAAGGTCTCCCGGGAATCGATGCGGATCTTCTCGATGCGCGGATTGACCAGATCGCGCAGGGTGCGCAGCGCCAGCGGCAGATCTTCATAGAGAACGGAGGGCGCCGGCGCGCTGTTGATCTGCTGGGAGATCTGCTGCCAGAGGCGGCGCAGGTAGCGGATATCGACCAGGATGTCCTCCTCCCGGGCGCCCTCCGCTGCGGTGCGCAGAATGAAGCCGCCCTGCTCCTCGATGCCTTCCTGTTCGATGCAGCGCGCCACTATGTCACGCAGGCGATCGCGCTCGGCCTCGTCCTCGATCTTCAGGGATATACCCACATGGGGCGTGCGTGGCATGTACACCAGATAGCGTGACGGCACCGACAGATGAGTGGTCAGTCGGGCGCCCTTGGTGCCTATGGGGTCCTTGGTGACCTGCACCACCAGCGCCTTGCCCTCGTGCACCAGGGCGCTGATCGGTTCGACGGCCGCGCCTTCGCGCTGGGAGATTTCCGAGGCATGGATGAAGGCGGCCCGCTCCAGGCCGATGTCGACGAAGGCCGCCTGCATGCCCGGCAGCACCCGTACCACCTTGCCCTTGTAGATATTGCCGACAATGCCGCGGCGCAGGGTGCGTTCGATGTGCACTTCCTGCAGCACACCGTTTTCCACCAGTGCTACCCGGGCTTCCATTGGCGTAATGTTGATCAGTATTTCTTCGCTCATGGAGCCCTCTCGCACCTGTTGTCAGCCCATCAGGATACCTGCAGCGTCCTGCCCTGTCAGCGCGACTGCCAGCAGGGAACGCCAAAACCGGCCAGCAGACGGGCAGTTTCCATCAATGGCAGGCCCACCACCGCACTGTAACTGCCGACCAGGTGCTCGACAAACACCGCGCCCAGCCCCTGGATCCCATAGCCTCCGGCCTTGTCCTCGGGCTCGCCGGTGTCCCAGTAGGCCTGGATCTCGTTATCCTCCAGCGGGCGAAAGCGCACCCGGGTGCTGACCAGCTCCA
Organism: Halopseudomonas sp. Lyrl_26; assembly: GCF_051948695.1. Classification (NCBI taxonomy): domain Bacteria; kingdom Pseudomonadati; phylum Pseudomonadota; class Gammaproteobacteria; order Pseudomonadales; family Pseudomonadaceae; genus Halopseudomonas; species Halopseudomonas sp. Lyrl_26. The sequence continues at coordinate 51,755 of NZ_JAYJLH010000007.1, read as the reverse complement.
GGCGGATTTGCTCCCCCTGCGCTACCGCCACGGCGGTCATCACCTGGTGCTCCCGGCCGGACAGTGCCCGCAGCATGGCCAGCCCCTGCTGCCGATCTCCGGGCTTGCCGAGAATCCGATCGCCCAATACCACCGCGGTATCCGCGGCCAGCACCACGGCGCCCGCCGGCGCAGCCGCCACGCCGGCCACCACCTTGTCCCGGGTCACCCGCTGCACGTAATCGGCCGGGGCTTCCCCGGGCAACGCCTGCTCGTCGACGGCACAACGAACCAGGGTCACCGGCACGCCGATCTGCTCCAGCAGTTCACGCCGCCGGGGCGAAGCCGAGGCCAGATGGACCAGGCGCTCAGAGCACATGGAAACGTCGCCTCAGCAAGCGCAGCACGGTGAATACCCAGGGCCAGAGCACGGTACTGACCAACGCCGGCAGCAGATACAGCAGGGTCGGCGGTCGGTTGCCGACCAGGCTGCTCAGCCACAGGGAGACCATCTGGGCTATGCCCAGCACCGGCAGCATGACCAGACTCTGCTGCCACAGGGGAAAACGGCGGATGCGCTGATACAGCAGCAGCACCAGCCAGGCGACCATGACCAGCACCAGGGCGTTCTGCCCGAACAGCTCGCCGAACAGGACGTCGGTGGCCAGTCCGGCGACCCAGGCGGTCAGCAGCCCCACCCGGTGTGGCAGGGCCATTACCCAGTAGGCCACGACCATGGCCAGCCACATGGGACGGCCGGCGTCGAAGGGCGCCGGCATGGGCACCACACTGAGAATCAGTGCCGCAACAAAGGACAGGCCGATGACCAGACTACTGCGCATCCGTTGGTTCCTCCGTCCGGGTGTCAGCCGGCTGCTGCGCCTCGGCGGCGGGCTGCTCCGGCGCCTCCTCCGTCGGCTCGTCGTCCCCCTCCAGACTCAGGGAGGGGAAGACATCGCCATAGGCACTTTCGGGACTGAACACCAGCAGCAGGTAGCGACTGCGGTTGAGCTGGGCGGTGGGCTCGACGCGAACCTCGGCGAAGGGCTGTGAGGAGTCGCGGTTGACATAGGTGACGCGCCCCACCGGATAACCGGCGGGAAAGCGCTGGCCGAGCCCGGAGCTGACGATGATGTCGTCGACGCGGATATCGGCGGTGTCGCTGACATGCCGCAGTTCCAGCCAGTCGCTGCTGCCGGTTCCGCTGGCAATGGCGCGCAGGCCGTTGCGGTTGACCTGCACCGGCAGACTGTGTGAGACGTCGGTGATCAGCAGCACCCGAGAAGTGAAGGGCATCACCTCGACTACCTGGCCCATCAGACCGGTGGCATCCAGCACCGGCTGACCGAGGAAGACTCCGTCACGCTCGCCCTTGTCGATAAGGATGCGCTGGGAAAAGGCATTGGGGTCGATGCCGATCAGTTCGGCAACCAGCACCTTCTCATCCAGCAGTTCGGAGGAATTGAGCAGCTCGCGCAGGCGCACGTTCTGCTCGGTCAGCGCGGCGAGTTTCTGCAGCTTGCGTTTGGCCAGCAGGGCCTCGGCACGCAAGCGCTCGTTCTCGGCGATCAGATCGGCACGACTGGTCAGCTGCAGATAGAGCGTATCCCAGGCACGCACCGGCAGGTCGGCCACGTAGTACAGGGGGGTGAGCAGCATGCCCAGCTGCGAGCGCACGGGCTTGAGTGCCTCGAAGCGAGCGTCCACCACCATCAGCGCGATCGAAAGCACCGTCAATGCAATGAAGCGAACCCCGAGGGACGGGCCTTTGATGAAAAGCGGTTTGATGACGGGCTCCTTGCGACTGCAGGGTGGGCTTCAGCGGTCAGTCCCGGCACCTGCGGTGCCGGGATGCGCCTGCCGGCCTATCATTCGGTGGACAGCAGATCCATGGCATGCTGGTCCATCATCTCCAGGGCACGACCGCCGCCACGAGCCACACAGGTCAGCGGCTCCTCGGCAACGATGACCGGCAGACCGGTTTCCTGGGCCAGCAGCTTGTCCAGATCACGCAGCAGTGCACCACCGCCAGTGAGGATCAGGCCGCGCTCGGCGATGTCCGACGCCAGTTCCGGCGGAGACTGCTCCAGCGCACTCTTGACCGCCTGGACTATGGTCTGCAGGGATTCCTGCAGGGCCTCGAGCACCTCGTTGGAGTTCAGGGTGAAAGCCCGCGGCACACCCTCGGCCAGGTTGCGGCCGCGCACGTCCACTTCCAGTACTTCACCACCGGGGAAGGCCACGCCGATTTCCTGCTTGATGCGCTCGGCGGTGGACTCACCGATCAGACTGCCGTAGTTGCGGCGCACGTAGGTGATGATGGCTTCGTCAAAGCGGTCGCCGCCGACCCGCACCGACTCGGCGTAGACCACGCCGTTGAGGGAGATCAGGGCAATCTCGGTGGTACCGCCACCGATGTCCACAACCATGGAACCGTGGGCTTCCTCGACCGGCAGGCCGGCACCGATGGCAGCGGCCATGGGCTCCTCGATCAGGTAGACTTCGCGGGCACCGGCGCCCAGGGCCGACTCGCGAATGGCCCGCCGCTCCACCTGGGTGGATTTGCACGGCACGCAGATCAGCACCCGCGGGCTGGGCTGGATGAAACTGTTCTCGTGGACCTTGTTGATGAAGTACTGCAGCATCTTCTCGCAGACGCTGAAGTCGGCGATGACACCGTCCTTCATCGGCCGGATGGCCTGGATGTTGCCCGGAGTACGCCCCAGCATACGCTTGGCGTCGGTACCCACTGCGACAACACTTTTCTGGTTACCATGGGTGCGGATGGCGACAACCGAGGGCTCATCCAGCACTATGCCACGATCGCGGACGTAGATCAGGGTGTTGGCGGTTCCCAGGTCGATGGACAGATCGCTGGAAAACATGCCGCGAATTTTCTTGAACATGCTGTTTATATACCCCGAGGGCATCTAGGTTTGAATGAGGGGAGCACGAAACAGGTATTTACCTGGCAAATGGCCACCGAACCTGCGATAAACAGCGGCAACATGACTCGAACACAGGCATTTGAATCGACACATCCCGAAGTGTCGCAACTCTAACAATGGCGGGGTTTTTGGGCAAGGCGCGGATGTGGTAAATTCCTCTCCTTTTCCCGGACATTGCTCACGCAACCCGCCCTATTCGATTTCGAGGAGAACTATAATGGCCCTGGATCGCTCCGACGTGGAACACCTGGCCCATCTGGCGCGCATTGGTCTCAAGGAGGCCGAGATTCCCGCCTATGCGGACAAGCTGTCCAGCATCATGGGGCTGATCGATCGGATGCAGGCAGTGGATACCAGCGGCGTACAGCCCCTGGCCCATCCCCTGGAAACCACCCAGCGCCTGCGCGCCGACGTGGTCACCGAAGATAACCAGCGCGACGCCCTTCAAGCCATAGCACCGGCCACCGAACAGGGGCTGTATCTGGTGCCGCGGGTCATCGAATAACCGAGACGAGATTCCATTTCCATGCATGAGAAAACCCTGGCCGAACTGTCTGCGGCCCTGCACAGCAAGGCGATCTCCAGCGTCGAGCTGACTGAACACTACCTCCAGCGCATCCAGCAGCTCGATGGCGCCATCAACAGCTTCATCACCGTCACCCCGGAACTGGCTCTGGAGCAGGCCCGCGCCGCCGACGCCCGTCTGGCCGGCGGCAGTGCCAGCCCGCTGACCGGCATTCCGCTGGCCCACAAGGACCTGTTCTGCACCCGCGGTGTGCGCACCAGCTGCGGTTCGAAGATGCTGGACAACTTCGTTGCCCCCTACGAGTCCACCGTGACCCAGCGCTTCATCGATGCCGGCGCCGTGACCCTGGGCAAGACCAACATGGACGAGTTCGCCATGGGCTCTTCCAACGAGTCGAGTTTCTATGGCCCGGTTCGCAACCCCTGGAATCAGGAGCTGATTCCGGGCGGCTCCTCCGGTGGCTCGGCCGCCGCCGTAGCCGCGCGTCTGTGTGCGGCCGCCACAGGTACCGATACCGGCGGCTCGATCCGCCAGCCCTCGGGCTTTACCGGCCTGACCGGCCTCAAGCCCACCTATGGCCGGGTATCGCGCTGGGGCATGATCGCCTACGCCTCCAGTCTGGATCAGGCCGGCCCCATGGCTCGCACTGCCGAAGACTGTGCGCTGCTGCTGCAGGCCATGGCCGGTTTCGACGAGAGGGACTCCACCTCGGTCGAGCATCCGGTGCCGGACTACAGCGCCGAGCTGAACCAGCCGCTGCAGGGGCTGCGCGTGGGCCTGCCGAAGGAGTACTTCGGTGAGGGTCTGGACGCCGGCATCGCCAATACCATTGATCAGGCGGTCAAGCAGCTGCAGGCGTTGGGCGCCGAGATAAGGGAGGTCAGTCTGCCCAACGCCGAGCTGGCCATCCCCGCCTACTACGTGATCGCCTCGGCAGAAGCCTCGTCCAACCTGTCCCGGTTCGACGGAGTGCGCTATGGCTACCGCTGCGAGAACCCGACCGATCTGATGGACCTGTACCTGCGCTCCCGCGAGGAAGGCTTCGGCGCCGAGGTCAAGCGCCGCATCATGGTCGGCACCTACGCTCTGTCGGCTGGCTACTACGATGCCTACTACCTGCAGGCACAGAAGATCCGCCGCCTGATCAAGAACGATTTCCTCGCCGCCTTCGAGCAGGTGGATGTCATTCTCAGCCCGACGTCGCCGATTCCCGCGTTCCGCATCGGCGAGAAGGTCGATGACCCGGTCAGCCTGTATCTGACCGACATCTACACCATCACAGCCAACCTCGCCGGCGTGCCGGGCGTCGCCCTGCCGGCGGGCTTTGTCAATGACCTGCCGGTGGGCATGCAGCTGCTCGGCCCCTATTTCAGCGAACCGCGCCTGCTGAACATGGCCCATCAGTACCAGCAGGCCACCGACTGGCATACCCGGGCGCCAATGTAAGACGCGGCGACGCTGCACCTCCGATGCCTCTCTCCCCCTGCGGGAGAGGGTGGCCCACAGGCCGGGAGAGGGGCAGCAGGCTCGCAGGCAGCGGCCAATACCGAATTTGAGGAAACACTGAACATGCAATGGGAAATCGTCATCGGGCTGGAGATTCACGCCCAGCTCACCACCGCGTCGAAGATCTTCTCCGGCAGCGCCACCACCTTCGGTGCCGAGCCCAACACCCAGGCCAGCCTGGTCGACCTGGCGATGCCGGGTACCCTGCCGGTACTCAACGCCCAGGCGGTGAAGAACGCGGTCAAGTTCGGCCTGGCCATCGACGCCGAGATCGGCATGACCAACGTGTTCGCACGCAAGAACTACTTCTATCCCGACCTGCCCAAGGGTTACCAGATCAGCCAGATGGACCTGCCGATCGTCGGCAGGGGCCATGTGGACATCACCCTGGATGACGGCACCGTCAAGCGCGTCGGCGTGACCCGCGCACACCTGGAAGAGGACGCCGGCAAGAGCCTGCACGAGGACTTCCAGGGCATGAGCGGCATCGACCTGAACCGGGCCGGCACGCCGCTGCTGGAGATCGTCTCCGAGCCGGACATGCGCAGCGCCAAGGAGGCGGTCGCCTATGCCCGCACCATCCACTCGCTGGTGCGCTACCTGGGCATCTGCGACGGCAACATGGCCGAGGGCTCCTTCCGCTGCGACTGCAACGTGTCGGTACGGCCCAAGGGCCAGACCGAGTTCGGCACCCGCTGCGAGCTGAAGAACATCAACTCCTTCCGCTTCATCGAGCGGGCGATCAATACCGAGGTGCAGCGTCAGATCGAGCTGATCGAGGACGGCGGCAAGGTGGTTCAGGAAACCCGCCTGTACGATCCGAACAAGGACGAAACCCGCTCCATGCGCAGCAAGGAGGAGGCCAACGACTACCGCTACTTCCCCGATCCGGACCTGCTGCCGGTGGTCATCGAGCCGTCCTTCGTCGAACAGGTACGCAGCGAGCTGCCGGAACTGCCGCAGCAGAAGCGCGAACGCTTCCAGAGCGAGTTCGGCCTTTCCGCCTACGACGCCAGCGTGCTCTCGGCCAGCCGCGAGATGGCCGACTACTTCGAACAGGTCCAGCGCACCTGCGGCGACGCCAAGCTGGCGGCCAACTGGGTGATGGGCGAGTTGTCCAGCCTGCTGAACAAGTCGGATATCGAGATCGACCAGTCGCCGGTCAGCGCCGAGCAGCTGGGCGGCATGATCCTGCGCATCAAGGACAACACCATCTCCGGCAAGATCGCCAAGATGGTGTTCGAGGCCATGGCCAACGGCGAAGGTGACGCCGACCAGATCATCGAGGCACGCGGACTCAAGCAGGTGACCGACACCGGCGCCATCGAGGCCATGCTCGACGAGGTACTGGCAGCCAATGCCGCCCAGGTCGAGCAGTACCGTGCCAGTGACGAGGCCAAGCGCGGCAAGATGTTCGGCTTCTTCGTCGGCCAGGCGATGAAGGCATCCAGGGGCAAGGCCAACCCGCAGCAGGTCAATCAGCTGCTCAAGCAGAAGCTGGACGGCTGATCTTGGCATTGCCCCTGCGAGGTCAATGCGGCCGCCCGGGCGTGCTGCGGCTGGCGGTGCGGGCGGTACTCGCTGCCCTGCTCCTGCTGGCCGGCCCCGCCGCCATAGGTACCGACCTGCCGGACAGCGAAGGCGGGTTGACCTATACCGCCGAGGGCCGTGCGTCCTACTATTCCTCCCGTCTGCACGGGCGGCGCACCGCCAGCGGCGAACCCTACGACGAGTCGGACATGACCGCCGCCCATCCCAGCCTGCCCTTCGGTTCCCGGCTGTGTGTGACCAACCTGTTCAATGGCCGCAGCACCACGGTGCGCGTCAATGACCGCGGGCCCTTTGTCCGCGGGCGCATCATCGACGTATCCCTTGCCGCGGCAAGAGAGCTGGGCATGCTCCGCGCCGGCACCGCCCGGGTGCGGGTGAAGACCTGCAATGATGATAACGATGAGGATAACTGAAACGCTGGAGCACCAGCGCGGCTGTACTAGACTCCAAAGGATACTTACAGGAAAACAAGGAACTGGTCGCCCATGACGGAAACGACACGGAAACGACTCTGGAACACCACCATTGTGCTGCCGGTCTTCATACCGGCGTTCTTCTTCATCCTGCTGCTGGTCATAGGTACCGCCAGTCAACCTGATCTGGCCGGGGAGCTGTTTTCCTCGCTGCTGGCCTATATCACCAGCAGCTTCGGCTGGTTCTACATGCTGGCCGTGGCGATATTCCTGGTCTTTGTGGTGATAGTCGCCCTGAGCCGCTGGGGCAACATAAAGCTCGGGCCTGACCACTCCGAACCCCAGTACAGCTTCCCGGCCTGGTTCGCCATGCTGTTCTCCGCCGGCTACGGTATCGCCCTGCTGTTCTTCGGCGTCGCCGAACCCGTGCTGCATTATGCCGACCCCCCTGTGGGTGCGGGACTGACAGTGGATGCGGCCAAGCAGGCCATGCAGATCGCCTTCTTCCACTGGGGTTTTCACATCTGGGCCATTTATGGACTGACCGGCCTGGTGCTGGCGTACTTCTCCTTCCGCCACGGCCTGCCGCTGTCCATCCGCTCGGCGCTCTACCCACTGATCGGTGACCGCATCTACGGCCCCATCGGTCACGCGGTGGATATCTTCGCCATTCTCGGCACCATGTTCGGCATTGCCACCACCCTGGGCCTTTCCGTTGCGCAGATGAATGCCGGCTTCAACTATCTGTGGCCGGCGATACCGGTGGATACCTGGGTTCAGGTTGCCTGCATTGCCGGCATCACGCTGCTGACCATGGGCTCGGTGGTAGCCGGGATGGACAAGGGCATCAAGCGTCTGGCCATGCTCAACATGGTGATCGCCACGGCGCTCATGCTGTTCGTCTTCCTGCTGGGGCCGAGCATCTTCATTCTCGAGACCTTCCTGCAGAACACCGGCAGCTACCTGAACAACATCGTCGAGCGGACCTTCAACCTGCAGGCCTACTCGCGCAGTGACTGGATCGGTAACTGGACGCTGTTCATCTTCGGCTGGACCATCGCCTGGGCACCCTTTGTCGGCCTGTTCATCGCCAAGATCAGCCGTGGTCGCACCATCCGCCAGTTCGTCTTCGGTGTGATGCTGGTACCGACCTTCTTCACCTTCTTCTGGTTCTCGGTATTCGGCGACACCGCCCTGCACCTGATCATCAACCAGGGCTACAGCGAGCTGATCGATCAGGTCAAGACGGATAACGCCATCGCGCTGTTCAAGCTGCTGGAGCAGTTCCCCTTCACCTCGGTGGCCTCCTTCCTGACCGTGCTGCTGATCACCCTGTTCTTCATCACGTCGGCGGACTCCGGAGCGCTGGTGGTCGACTCGCTGGCCTCCGGGGGTGCTCTGGAAACACCGGCCTGGCAGCGCGGCGCCTGGGCCATCCTCAGCGGCGTGCTGGCCTCGGTCCTGCTGTTGGCCGGGGGACTCAAGGCGCTGCAGAGCATGGCGATTGCCAGCGCACTCCCCTTTGCCATCATCATGCTGCTGTCGGCCGTGGGCATGTGGCGCGCCCTGGTGATCGAGAGCCATCACCAGAGGGTCAGCCACAGCAGCCGCAGCAGCGGCCCGAGCCTGTGGCGCAAGCGCCTGGCCGGCATAGTCACCTATCCTGAGAAGGATGAGGTGGAACAGTTCATCAAGGGCACCGCCCTGACCGCCATGATCCGCGTCGCCAAGGGACTTCAGGCACAGTCCTGGCCCGCGGAGGTCCACTACGACGAGGAAAATACCCGCGCCTATCTGGAGGTGGTATCCGACCAGCTCGACTTCCTCTACGAGATCCGCCTGCGCGAGTACCTGCGTCCGGCCTTCGCCAACCCGGATACCAGCGAGACCGCCGACGAGGACAGCTACTACTACCGTGCCGAGGTATTCCTGCGCCGGGGTGGTCTGGCCTACGACGTCTATGGTTACGAGGACAAGGAGCTGATCAGCGACATCCTGGATCACTTCGAGAAGTATCTGGATTTCCTGCAGCTGTCACCGGGCGTGCTGCCATGGAACATGGCCGAGCATGACGAGCTGCTGAATACGCCGAAGGAAGGTTGAGGTGAGGTATTGAGGATACCGGCAGGCCGTCAGGGCCTGCCGGTCGTTCCGATCACTGCTGCAGCAGGCGGATGATTTCCGGATCACGGAAGATGCGCGACAGGGCATCGCTCATCACTTCGCTGACCAGACGGGTGTTGGTGGCCTGGTTGGGCGCATAGCCGAAGCGATGCTGGGCGGAGGCGCTGTAGCGACCGTTGTAGCGCTCATTGAGCGAGCGCACTTCGGCGCTGAAGGTCGCCCCGATGTCTGCCTGGGTCACGTAGACCCCATCCTTGGGCGAGATGTAGCTGAGCTCTGACAGGCTGACCACCAGGCTGTTGGCGTTGGGGGTACCTTCGGGCACCACGCTGAAGCCCAGCTGACGCAGCGCCCCTTCCACCTGCTGACGGATATGGTTGAGGGCCTGCGGGTTGATGGTCAGGTTGCTGGTCTCCGGGTAGAGACCGCCGCGGGTGCCGAGTACCGGCGAGCTGCGGGTGTCGCGCACGGTCACCACCACGGGCTGCTGTCGGGCGACCGGACTCAGGGTAGTGGTGACACTCGGGGTGACATTGAGTTGCTGCGGACTGTGGGCGCAACCGACCAGCACCAGTGCCAGTCCCGCCAGTCCCAGCCAGCGTGAAAACCTCGTCATGACTGCATCTCCTTCAGCGGAATGAACCTGCGTTGGGTTCGGATCAGGCGTCCAGCGGCCGGGCACCGGCTTCGAGCAGGGCGGCGACGTATTCCTCGGCCTGGTCATGCTCGGAAATGACCTGCAGGAAGGTGCGCCCCTGGGCGTCCTCACCATTCACGTCATGGCCGGCGGCCTTGAACATATCCAGGAAGCGGACGAAATCGTGGGCCCGCAGACTGCGATAAGCCCGCGCGAGCATGTAATGATCCACCGGCTCGTCACCATGGGGACGGAAAGTGAGAAACACCGCGACCTGTTCATCGGTCATCGGCTCGCCAACCACCTTCTTCTTGTCTTTACGCACGGACAACCCTCTTCAGTGAAATCGAAAGGAGGGGATTGTAGCACTCCCGGAGGTCGGGCATCAGCCTGGCGCTGCGACTACACAGGGCCCGGCTGGAGGGAGTATGCTGATAGGGCCTTGTGGCCGGTTCTTCCCTGGGGCGCGCCTGGAAACGGACAATCAAGATCTGTTGTGGCAATCCGCCCCTGCGATGTCAATACAGGAATCAGCATGTCCAACCTGTCCTTGCCCCTGTTCGCTGCCCTGCGCGACAGCTTCCGTCAGGGCTATTCGCTGAGCAGCCTGCGCAGCGATGTACTTGCCGGCATCACCGTCGGCATCATTGCCATCCCGCTGGCCATGGCCCTGGCCATCGCCGTAGGCGTGGCGCCCCAGCATGGTCTCTATACCGGTATCGTCGGCGGGCTGATCATCGCCCTGTTCGGCGGCTCGCGGTTCAATATCTCCGGTCCCACCGCCGCCTTCGTGGTGATACTGCTGCCCATTACCCAGGCCTACGGGCTGGGCGGCCTGCTGCTGGTGACCCTGATGGCCGGCGCCATACTGGTGGCGTTGGGGGTGGCCCGCATGGGCAACCTGATCCAGTTCGTGCCCTACCCGGTGGTGATGGGCTTCACCGCGGGGATCGGCATCGTCATCGCCACCCTGCAGATCAAGGACTTCTTCGGCCTGCAGGACGTAGGGCCGCACACCCACTATCTGGACCAGCTGCAGGCGCTGGCCCGGGCACTGCCGAGCATCAGTCCGGGTGACACCCTGGTGGGGGCGGTCACCCTGGCTGTACTGATTCTCTGGCCGCGCCTGACCCGGCGCATCCCCGGCCACCTGATCGCCCTGCTGCTGGGCAGCCTGCTTGGGCTGCTGCTGATGGGCCTGGATGTGTCGGTGGCTACCCTCGGCAGCCGCTTCAGCTACGAGCTGGACGGCGTGACCCACGCCGGCATCCCGCCGCTGGCACCGCAATGGGTCCTGCCCTGGCAACTGCCCGGTGCCGACGGCCAGCCACTGCAGATCAACTTCGAGTTGCTGCGCCAGCTGCTGCCCTCCGCCCTGGCGGTGGCCATGCTCGGCGCCATCGAGTCGCTGCTCTGTGCCCTGGTGGCTGACGGCATGGCCGGTACCCGCCACGATCCCAACGCCGAGCTGATCGGCCAGGGCCTGGGCAATCTGGTGGTGCCCTTCTTCGGTGGCATCACCGCCACCGCCGCCATCGCCCGCACCGCCACCAGCGTACGCAGTGGCGCCCGCTCGCCCATCGCCGCCGTGGTGCACGCGCTGGTGATATTGCTGGCGGTGGTGCTGCTGGCGCGGCTGTTTGCCTGGCTGCCGATGGCGTCCCTGGCCGCCATGCTGCTGATGGTGGCCTGGAACATGAGCGAGGCCAAACGGGTGATCCACCTGCTGCGCGTGGGCCCCCGCCAGGACGTGCTGGTCCTGCTGATCTGCCTGCTGCTGACGGTGCTGTTCGATATGGTACTGGCGGTGGGTGTGGGGCTGCTGATGGCCTCGGCGCTGTTCATCAAGCGCATGGCCGATCTCAGTGAAGGGGTGCGGGCGCGGCCGGACCGGGAGCTGCAGGTCGAGCTGCCGGACGCCGTGGTGCTGTACCGTATCCAGGGCCCGCTGTTCTTCGCTGCCGCCGACAAGGCGCTGCGCGCGCTCAGCCAGTTCGAGGAGCAGATCCGCTATCTGATCATCGACATGCGCGCGGTGCCGAGCATGGACATGAGCGCCCTGGTGCTGTTCGAGCAGGCATTGGGAGACATCCGCCGGCGCGGTGTGCAGGTCTATCTGAGCGGGGTCAAGCCCCGCATCCGGCTCAAGCTGAAGCGGGCCGGTATCCACGCCCGTCGCGGGGAGATCGGTTTTACCGCCTCGCCGGAGCTGGCAGCCAGACTGATCCGGGCGCAGCAGGAGGACGCTGCGCCGGTGCAGGCCTGAGGATCAGAAATCCTTGAGCGCGTAGATACCGGCGGCGTTGCGCCAGTAGCCCTTGTAGTCCAGGCCATAGCCGAACACGTAGCGATCAACCACATCCAGCCCGGTGAAGTCGGCACGCATGCCCGGGAAGGCCTTGCGGTCGTGGGTCTTGTCCAGCAGAACGGCGGTCAGTACCTGTGCCGCGCCGGCATCGCGGCAGTACTCCATGATCGCGGCCAGGGTATGCCCCTCATCGAGAATGTCATCGATGATCAGCACGGTGCGCCCGACCAGGGAATGCTCGGCGCGAGCCTTCCAGAACAGCTCGCTGCCCGACAGCTTGTTGCGGTAGCGGGTGGCATGCAGATAGCCCACTTCCATGGGGAAGTTCAAACGGGTCAGCAGTTGCCCGGCGATGATCAGACCGCCGTTCATGACGCTGTAGACGATCGGGTTGCTGTCCTTCAGCCTCTCCGTGATGGCCTCGGCCATCTGATCCATCGCGGCTTCCACCTGCTGCTGGGTATAAAGGCAATCCGCCTCGTCCATCACCTGTCTGACGTGATCGAGATCAAGGGACATGCAAGCCTCCGGGGCAAGGGTGAAAGCGACGCAAAATACTGCACCTGCCGCGGTCACGCAAGGTAATGTGGCGATTTACCGCCCAATTGCGGATGACCGGCATCGAGCATTAGTTTAGGCTATCCGCGTATCTTTCCCGCCAGGAACCCTGCCCCATGAATATCCAGGAAATCCGCCATCCGCTGATCCGTCACAAGCTCGGCCTGATGCGCCGCAACGATATCAGCACCAAGAACTTCCGTGAACTGGCACAGGAAATCGCTGCGCTGCTGACCTACGAGGCGACCAAGGACATGCCGGTCGAAAGCCATGCCATCGATGGCTGGTGCGGCAAGGTGGAAGTCGAGAAGCTGGCCGGCAAGAAGATCACCGTGGTACCCATCCTGCGCGCCGGTCTGGGCATGCTCGACGGTGTACTCAGCCTGATCCCCAGTGCCAAGGTGAGCATGATAGGTCTGGTGCGCAACGAGGAAACCCTCGAGGCCGACACCTACCTGCAGAAGCTGGTCAACGAATTGCACCAGCGCCGGGCGCTGATCATCGACCCCATGCTGGCCACGGGCGGCTCCATGATCGCCACCATCGACATGCTCAAACGGGCCGGTGCCCACGAGATCCGCGCACTGGTGCTGGTTGCCGCACCGGAAGGCATCAAGCGGGTCAATGAAGCCCACCCCGACGTGGAGATCTTCACTGCCTCGGTGGACCAGCATCTGAACGAGCATGGCTACATCATTCCCGGCCTGGGCGATGCGGGTGACAAGATCTTCGGCACACGGCAGAAGGACGTGCATTGATGCAGCAGGATATGAGTACCACCGGCTGGCGCAGCGCCCTGGCCGGTTCGCAGATGCTCTTCGTGGCCTTCGGCGCCCTGGTGCTGATGCCCCTGATCACCGGCATGAACCCCAGTGTGGCGCTGTTCACCGCCGGTCTTGGCACCCTGATCTTCCAGTTCATCACCCAACGCCAGGTTCCCGTGTTCCTGGCGTCCAGCTTCGCCTTCATTGCACCCATCCTGTACAGCAACCAGACCTGGGGGATCGCCGCCACCCTGGGCGGGCTGATAGCGGCAGGCATGGTCTACCTGGTGCTGAGCCTGCTGGTTTATCTGCGCGGGCCTGATTTCATTCAGCGCCTGCTGCCGCCGGTGGTGGTCGGCCCGGTGATCATGGTGATCGGTCTGGGGCTGGCGGGTACGGCAGTGAACATGGCCCTGGGCAAGTCCGGGGACGGCAGCCTGCAGCTGGTGGACGAATCCGCCGCCATGATCATTTCCCTGGCGGCACTGCTCACCACCCTGGTGGTGGCTGTCTATGCCAGGGGCATATTCCGCCTGCTGCCGATCATGGCTGGAGTAGTGGTGGGCTACAGCCTGTCCTGGATACTGGGCGTGGTGGACTTCACCAACATAGGTACCGCCAACTGGATTGCCATGCCCGCCTTCGTGACTCCGGAATTTCACCTGGCCGCCATTCTGTTCATGATTCCCGTCGCGCTGGCTCCGGTGATCGAGCATATCGGCGATGTCATGGCGATCAGCTCGGTGACCGGCAGGAATTTCCTGCGCAAGCCCGGGCTGCACCGTACCCTGATGGGTGACGGCCTGGCCACATCCGCGGCCGCGTTCATCGGTGGGCCGCCGAATACCACCTACTCCGAAGTCACCGGCGCAGTGATGCTGACCCGCAACTTCAACCCCATGGTGATGATCTGGGCCGCCTTCTTCGCCATGGGCCTGGCCTTCGTCGAGAAGTTCGGAGCGGTTCTGCTGGGCATTCCGGTGCCGGTAATGGGCGGTATTCTGTGTCTGCTGTTCGGCTCCATTGCGGTGGTGGGGATCAATACCCTGATCCGCAACCAGGTGGACCTGTCCGAGGCGCGCAACCTATGCATCGTCTCGGTTACCCTGGTGTTCGGCATCGGCGGCATGGCCATCGGGAGTCACGAACTGACCCTGCAGGGTGTCAGCCTGTGCAGCGTGGTGGCGATACTGCTCAACCTGATACTGCCGGCGGCCCCCGCCTCGGCCACTGGAGCAGCGGCAGAATCCAACCCTTCCTGATCCCTATTCAGCGCCGCCAGCAACGGCTGTCCGCCGGCGTGCGCTGATTGATCTGATCCAGGCTGTAGCTGGCGCAGGGATCGCCAGCCATCAGCCCGCCCGGTACCGCAGTGGCGGTCAGGGTGAAACTCTCCGCCCCCAGCGCCGCATGCAGGATATACAGTGGCGTGCCGCTGGCCGGACTCTGCAGCGTCAGCTGCGGCACCGTACCCGCATCGTAGCCCCCATGGCGCACGTAGTGCCGCTCCAGCCGCTGGGCATTCTCCAGCAGGATACCCGCCACTTCGGCGCGCCGGGCCTGGCGCACGTGCTCCTGATAGGACGGCAGGGCAATACCCGCCAGTATGGCGAGGACCAGCACCACCAGCATGATCTCGATCAGGCTGAACCCCTGCCCCCGTCGCTGATTCACTGCAGCTGCCTCCAGGCAACCCGCCGGAACGCCTGCGGCCCCACACCCGACGCCGTCATCGCAGCGGCACCCTGCTGCTGTGCATAGCCGGCCTCGAGCAGCGTGCTGACCTGGCCCTGCCGCGCCAGTACGGTGACCCGGTACAGCGTCCCGTCGCTGCCAGGCGCGATACCGGGCAGCAGACTGCTGTCCCCCTGGCGCACCAGGCGGAACCAGACTTCCACCTCGCTACCGCTCACCGGCAGCTGACTCCAGTCCGCCCCCGGCGCGCTGCCCGCAGCCCCGTTCAACACCGTCACCGGTACCTCACAGAGCGGCTGACAGGGATCCGTTGGCAAGCTCAGCAATCCGGCTTCGAGCTGCTGCTCGAGATAACGCAGGGCACTTTCGGCAGCCTGGAAGCTCTTGTTCAGCTGGCGGGAGTTATGTGCCATGCGCTGTTGCAGCGTGGAGTCGGATACCCCAGCCAGGGCGATCAGGGTCAGCAGCAACAGCATGACCAGACTGACCAGCAGGGCGGCCCCCCGCTGACAAGGTCGAATGGGTCGATACCTGGGCAGCGACATCGGGCTCACTCCAGCCGGTTGCGCAGGGCGCTGACCAGGGTGTACCGGCGCTGACGCAATTGCCCCCGGCCGGCAGGGTTGTCGGACAGCGCCAGCAGGATACGCACACTGCGGACCCGGGGCCCTTCATCCGGTTGCAACGTCGCCACATAGGCCCCTGCCACACCGTCCTCGTCAGCACTGGCAGCCAGACCGAACTGCACGCCGAAGCTGGCCACGCCCTCGATCAGCGTCTCGAAATTGCCCGCGCCATTGGTACGCACCTGCAGGTTATGGCCGGCCAGCCGGTATTCCACCTTGCGTACGGGAATCAGGATATCCCCCGGGGTCACGGCCAGCGTCTCGCCGGCCTCCGCCACGCGCACCTCGTCCAGGCAGTTGGTAGCCAGCAGCCAGCGTGCATCATAGCCGGCCGCATCGCGCTGCTCCGCTGTATGCACCGGATCATGCACGGTCACGGCGCTGACAAGCCTGAGCACACCCGCCGAATGCGAGATGGGCGTGGCCAGGGGCCCTGGCAGCTGGGCGGCCATCGGCGCGGGCAGCCGCTGCAGATCCAGACAGCCGAAGGCACCAGCCTGACGGATATCGCGACCGAGGCGGGCTAGCACGAAGCGGGTATTTTCCTGCACTGCAGCCAGTTGCTGCTGAAGCACGAAGCTGCTGCGGTTGGCCAACAGCTGTTGAATCGCACCGGCCACCAGCAGCAGCCCCACGGCCATCGCCACCATGAGCTCTACCAGGCCCACTCCGGCCTGGGTGGTTCTCCCTCGCCCCTTCACGGCAGGCCCCTGATGCGCGTGGACAGCAGCAGACTGGCCTGGGCTCCCGGCCCATCCAGGCGCTCCTGGGACCAGCCGATGTGAATGCTGACCTGGGGACCCTGCACCTGCACACGGGCATGCCCGGCGGGCAGTTCGCAGGTGACGGCATGCATGAAATCGTTGCGGTCGGTCTGTACTACCGACGCTCCCGGTGTCGCGGGATGACAACCCTGATCCAGCTGCATGGCGTACTGCGCCAGAGCGTCAGGATTGGCACGCATGCGATCCAGCAGGTCATAGGCGATGAAGGAGGCATGCGTGAGGTCGGCCGCCGCTGCACTGACCCGCAACGCCTGGGCCTGCAGCAGCATCGCACCCTGCCCTCCGACAGCAAGAATCAGCAGGGCAACCAGAACCTCGATGAGACTGGCGCCCTGCTGTGCTGTGGTGCGGTGGAACCGGGCTGTATGGATGGCGTAAGCGTCCGGCATGGCGCCCCCTGCAGCAGTTGAGTTGCCCCAGGGAATGCCGGCTCCTGGCATGGACCGGCGACTCTAGCGAGCGGGCGCTCTGCCTACATCACCCCAAGGGGTGATGATGGGTAATCTGTGACCGGGGTCGCGGGCGGATTGCCGACCGCTCCCCGTCAGGCTACCCGGCGTGCGGGGCCGGTGCCGGAACCGGCGGCATGCAGCAGGTTCTCCGCCAGCTGGCCGACGATACGCTGGCGCGCCTCGCGGCTGCCCCAGGCACTGTGGGGGGTCACCACCAGATTGGGCAGATCGTCCGCCAGCAACGGGTTGCCCGCCGCCGGCGGTTCGGTGGTGAGCACATCGAAGCCGGCACCACCCAGGTGCCCGCTGCGCAGGCTGTCGACCAGCGCCTGCTCGTCCACCAGACCACCGCGACCGGTATTGATCAGCAGACTGCCGGGCTTCATCAGCGCCAGCTGGTTGCGACCTATCATGTTCCGGGTGCTGTCCGTCAGCGGGCAGTGCAGGCTGAGAATATCCACCCGGGGCAGCAGGGCCTCCAGCGAAGGCCGTTCGGGGTGCGGCCGCCCGGGAACCGCACCGACCACCACCTGCATGCCGAAGGCCCGGGCCAGGCGGCCCACCTCCTGCCCCAGTTCGCCATAGCCGAGGATGCCGAGGGTGCGGCCGGCGAGCTCGCCTATGGGGTAATCCAGCAGGCAGAACTGGGTACTGCGCTGCCAGGCGCCGTCACGCACCGCCCGGCGGTAGCTCTCGAAGCGGGTGATCAGCACCAGCATCAGCATCAGGCTGTGCTGGGCCACCGACGGGGTGCCGTACCCCTGGCAGTTGTAGACCGCGATGCCCCGCTGACGGGCCGCCTGCAGGTCCACATTGTTGGTCCCCGTGGCGGCGATCAGGATCAGCTGAAGGCCGGGACAGGCCTGCATCACCTGCTCATCGATAACCACCTTGTTGGTGATCACCACCTGATGTCCGGCGATACGTTCGACCACCTGGTCGGGGGTAGTGGCCCCATGCAGCGTCAGTTGACCGGCAGCCTCGCGCAGCACCTGCAGGTCCAGGTCGCCTTGATCCAGCGAGGCATGATCGAGAAATACCGCCGAGAGCTTTTTCATTGTGTGACCCGTGTGCAAAGTCCAGTGGAGCGTTAAAATGGCCGCTTTTGGGCCGGAGCAACCACATTGTATCTGAATGAATTTCTGGTAGTGGCCCTGGTGCATCTGCTGGCGGTGATCAGCCCCGGGCCGGATTTCGCCGTGGTTATCCGCAACAGCGTGAGCGCCGGGCGCCAGGCGGGCCTGATGACGGCCCTGGGAATCGGCAGCGGTATCTTTTTGCACGTGGCCTATTCCCTGCTGGGGATCGGCCTCATAGTGTCCCAGTCGATCTGGCTGTTCAACCTACTGAAACTGCTGGCTGCCGCCTACCTGCTGTACATCGGCATAAAAGCGCTGGGCGCACGGCCACAGGCCAATGCCGGAGACCTGTCTGCCTCGCAGGTCAGCATGAGCCCCGGCAAGGCCTTCAGTGTCGGTTTCATCACCAATGGCCTGAACCCCAAGGCCACCCTGTTCTTCCTGTCGGTGTTTACCCTGGTGATCAGTCCGCAGACGCCGACCCTGGTCCAGGCCGGTTACGGTGTCTATCTGGCGCTGGCCACCACCCTGTGGTTCTGTCTGGTGGCCCTGCTGTTCAGCCAGCCGGCGGTGCGCCGCGGTTTTGCCCGCATGGGGCACTGGTTCGACCGACTGATGGGAGCGGTGCTAGTCGGTCTGGGGCTGCACCTGGCCCTGTCGGAGTGGCTCAGGCGCAGCTGAGCCACGCCCTCCCAGTTCACGCGCTGACCGGCTCCCGCCGCGCCCAGTCCGCCAGCACATCCATCCACTGCGGGTGATCGTTCAGGCAGGGAATCAGCACCAGCTCCTCGCCCCCGGCGTTGATGAACTGCTCCCGCCCACGATCACCGATCTCCTCCAGCGTCTCGATGCAGTCGGCGGTAAAGGCCGGACACATGACCAGCAGGCGCTTGACACCCCGGGCGGCCAGCCTCTCCAGCTCCGCCTCGGTGTAGGGCTCAATCCACTTGGCCCGCCCCAGGCGGGACTGGAAGGCCAGGCTCCACTGATCATCCCCGAGGTTGAAGCGCCGGGCGACTTCCCGGCTGACCGACTTGCACTGCGAGCGGTAGCAGCGAGCATGGGCGGGGGACGGCCGCTCGCAGCAGTCCGGCGAACTCAGGCAGTGGCCGCCGGTCGGGTCGGCCTTGCGCAGATGACGCTCGGGCAATCCGTGATAGCTGAACAGCAGATGGTCGAAGCCACCCTCCAGATGAGGGCGGGCACTTTCGGCCAGGGCGTCCAGATAGTCGGGGCGGTCATGGAAGGCCGGCAGCTCGGTCAGGTGTACCTTGAGGCCATGCTGATCGATGACCCGCCGGGCCTCACGCACGGCCGTGGCGATAGTGCTGTCAGCAAACTGCGGATACTGGTGCATCAGCAGTATCTCGCTGACGCCCTGCTGCACCAGAGCGAGAATGCCCTGTTCGATGGACGGCTCGCCGTAGCGCATCGCCAGCTCCACCGGCATGTCCAGTCGGCTGCGCAACTGGTCCCGCACCCGCTGACTGATTACCACCAGGGGCGAGCCTTCCTCCCACCAGATCGAGGCATAGGCCTCGGCGGAGGCCTTGGGGCGGCGCAGCAGTATCATGCTGACCAGCAGGCGACGCGGCAACCAGGGCAGATCCACCACGCAGGGATCCATCAGGAACTGGTTGAGATAGCGGCGTACGTCCGCCACCTCGGTACTGGCTGGCGACCCCAGATTGACCAGGAGCACTCCCCGTTCAGACATCAGTTTTCTCCCGCGTGGCGATGGTGACTGGAAACCGGATTGTACCCTGCCGGCTGGGCTTTTACTGCAATGGCCGCCATAGGACGCGCCTATCACAGGCAGAGAGCGTGCCCCCGCGTTTCGCACCGAGGCGGTGCTCCTACAAAAAAACAGACCCTCCCCCAGACCGTAGGAGCACCCGCCGCAGATGCGATACATGCTCGCCCCCTTTCGCACCGGGGCGGTGCTCCTACACAAAAACAGACCCTCCTCCCGACCGTAGGAGCACCCGCCCCGGGTGCGATACATGCCCGCCCCGTTCGCACCGGGGCGGTGCTCCTACACAAAAACAGCCCCTCCTCCCAACCGTAGGAGCACCCGCCCCGGGTGCGAATATGTGCAGAGGCGGTGATGCCGGAGGTATTGCGGCTGGGCGGCGATTCGGTGATGCTGTGCAGCACCGTGACCAGCCACGAAATCAGGGGCCCGAGCCATGCGCATCACTCAACAGGGAATCGCCGTCATCGGCGCCGGACTGGCGGGGCTGAGCGCGGCCCGGGTTCTGACCGACGCCGGGTTGCCGGTCACCCTGTTCGACAGCCAGCCTCGGCCGGGCGGGCGGCTCGGACACGAAGGTCCAGCGGACATGGCGGCACAGTATTTCACGGCCAGGCATCCCGCCTTCCGCCAGGCCACCCGCGAGTGGCAGAACCGGGGGTGGATAGCCGACTGGACGCCACACCTCTACCTGCATGACCACGAATACGGCCTGCGCCCCTCCTCCGACGATATCCAGCGCATGGTCGCGGTCCCCCACATGGCTGCGCTGGCACAACAGCTGCGCCAGGCCACCCCGTTCGAGCACTGCGCTGTCGAGCGCCTGCGGCGGACTACCGAGGGCGATTGGCTGGTACATGCCGGCAACGGCACCACCCACGGCCCCTTCGACGCCCTGGTGCTGGCGGTCCCCGCCGATGTAGCCGCCCCCCTGCTGGAGGTCGCTCCCCCGCTGCAGCAGGATGTGGCGCGGGTCCACCTGCGCCCCTGCTGGAGTGTGGCCCTGACCTTCGCGCAGCCCCTGCAGACCCAGGTCGAGGCCTGCTTCGTGCGTGATGGGCCGCTGGACTGGCTGGCCCGCAACAGCAGCAAGCCGGCGCGTGGCGAAGGGGAAGTCTGGGTAGTGCAATCCACATCCAGCTGGGCCGAGCGGCATGCCGACAGCAGCGAGCAGGAGGTGATTGCCGAGCTTTCTCAGGCCATGGCGGAGGTTCTGGGTCAGCCGTTACCGGAGCCGGGCGCCAGTCAGGCACAGTTCTGGCCCCAGGCCAGGCCTGCCGAGCAACTGAAATGGGGCGCACTGGCCGCCCCGCGACTGAACCTGTACGTCTGCGGCGACTGGTGTCTGGGGGGACGAATCGAAAATGCCTGGCTCAGCGGTCGTCAGGCGGCACGGGCGCTGCTCGACAGCTGAGCCCGTGCGAGCCGGGCATCCCTGCCCGGTTGCGACAGATCAGAAGGCGAGGCGGTAATACAGCGCGCCCATGTCGATGCCGTCGTTGGGTTGCTTGATGCCGGCGTTGGAGTAGTGGTAGTAGCGCACGCCGACCTCCGAACCCGAGGCAAAGCGCAGGCCGGCGCCCAACCGGTCCTCGAACTGAAACTTGCTGCCCAGGTCCTGACTATCGAGATTGGTTTCGGTGAAGTAGGCCGCACCTATGCCGGCCTCGAGAAAGGGCGTGACGCCGCCCTCGGACGCGCCGAAGTTCAGCCGGAACATGGGGGTCAGGGTCACACTGGTGGCATCCAGCCCGCTCCAGCGGGTTACCCCGGCATCCCAGTAGCCATTCAGCAGCACACCGCCGGAATCACTCTGCCACAGGGTGCGGCCGAACTCGAACTGGGCGCCGATGCGGTAGGTAGTGGTGCTTTCGGAGGATTCCCCGATCTGAACAGTAATCCCGTCCAGTGCGTGGGCGGCGGGCATGGTCAGCAGGGATGACATTACGCAGGATAGTGCCAGGGCAGCTCTTTTCATCGTGTCGTTTCCTTACCAGAGTTGTACTGCTTTGATACAGACTTCAATAACTGGTTCCGCTGCGCTTGTTCAGCGCTCCAGGGCCTGCACTGCCGGTGCCGACTCCCCCCAGAGTATGGGCAATACCTGCTGCAACTGCTGGATATCGCCACTGCTCCAGAACTGCTCGGGCCGGGCCGGCCCCTGCGCCAGCAGGTCGAACCGCTGCAACTGGTTGCGCAGCTGTCGGGCTACCGCAGCGCCGGTGTCGATCAGGCGGATATGCCCGGGCAGCAGGCGCTGCAGAGCGGGCTTGAGAAACGGGTAGTGGGTGCAGCCGAGGATCAGCGTATCGCAGCCGGCCTCCAGAAGTGGCTGAGTATAGCCAAGCAGCAACTGGGTGAGGTAGTCACTGTCGAGCTCACCGCGCTCGATGCATTCCACCAGCCCCGGGCAGGGCTGGGTGACCACCTTCACCGAGCCGGCGAAGCGGTCCAGCAGTGCAGCAAAACGCGCGCTGCGCAGGGTTCCGGTGGTCGCCAGCACCCCCACCACGCCAGTCTGGGTGGCCAGGGTGGCGGGCTTGACCGCCGGTTCCATACCGACGATGGGCACTCCATAGCGGGCGCGCAGCTCACCCACCGCCGCTGCCGTGGCGGTATTGCAGGCCAGCACCAGTGCCTTGGCTCCCCGGGACAGCAGGAAGTCGGCGATCCAGCAGCTGCGTTCGATGATCAGTTCCGGCGGTTTCTCGCCATAGGGGACAAAGCCGCTGTCGGCGACATACAGCAGGGATTCGGCGGGCAGCAAGTGGCGGATCTCGCGCAGTACCGAGAGCCCGCCGACCCCCGAGTCGAACACGCCGACGGGTTGTTCAGACATTGCCCTGCCCTGCCCCGCAGCAGCCGCAGCCCGGGTCGCGGCGGATGCGCAGTTCACGGAAGCGGCTGCTGAGGGCATCGATCAGCAGCAATCGACCCACCAGCGGCTCACCGAAACCGGCCAGCAGCTTGAGCGCCTCCAGTGCCTGCAGGCTGCCGACCATGCCCACCAGCGGACCTATGACCCCGGCCTCGCTGCAGCTCAGCGCCACATCATCGCCGTCGCCGTACAGGCACTGGTAGCAGGGACTGGCCGGATCCCGCGGATCGAACACGCTGACCTGCCCCTGCAGCCGGATGGCGGCGCCGGAGACCAGCGGCTTGCGCAGGGCAACGCAGGTGGAATTCAGCGCCTGGCGGGTGGTGAAGTTGTCGGTGCAGTCGAGAACCAGATCCACCCGGGCCACGGCCTCGCGCAGTTGCTCGCCGAGCAGGCGCTGGTCCAGCTGATGGATACGCACCTCGGGGTTGAGCGCGGCCAGCCGCGCGGCAGCGGAGTCGGTCTTGGGTCGGTCCAGATCAGCGGTGGCATGGATGATCTGCCGCTGCAGGTTGGTCAGATCCACCCGGTCGTCATCCGCCAGCCACAGCTCGCCGACCCCGGCACCGGCCAGATAGAGCGCAGCCGGACTGCCCAGTCCGCCCATGCCTACGATCAGCACGCGGCTGTCGAGCAGGCGCTGCTGACCCTCCACGTCGATCTGCTCCAGCAGAATCTGCCGGCTGTAGCGCAACAGTTGTTCGTCAAGCATGCCACTGCCCTCCGCTGACCCGCAGCTGACCACCCAGATCGCGCCAGCTCTGCACCAGGTTCATCCCGCGCTCGCGCAGCAACTGACATACCGCCGGTGCCTGCTGCCAGCCATGCTCGAGCAAGAGCCAGCCGCCCGGCGCGAGATGATCCGGGGCCTCGGCGATGATGCGGCGGATATCGTCCAGACCATCCTCACCGCTGACCAGCGCACTGGCCGGCTCGAAGCGCACATCGCCAAGCGCCAGATGCGGATCGTCTGCGGCGATGTAGGGGGGATTGGAGACGATCATGTCGAAACACTGCCCGTCGAGGGCGCTGAACCAGTCACTCTGCAGAAAATGTGCATGGGTCAGCCCGAGTCGCTCACCATTGCGCCGGGCCAAGGCCACCGCAGCCGGCATGCGATCGACCCCGATCAGCTGCCACCGGGGGCGTTCCGCCGCCAGCGCCAGGGCAATGGCGCCTGTGCCGGTGCCCAGATCCAGTAACCGGGCCGGGCCGGCGGGGCCCAGCTCCAGGGCCACTTCCACCAGGCGCTCGGTGTCCGGGCGGGGTATCAGCGTATCCGGAGCGACCTTCAGATCCAGCGACCAGAAACCCTGCTGGCCCAAGAGGTAGGCCACCGGTTCACCCTGACGGCGCCGCGCCAGCAGCGCATCGAACTGCGCCAGCTGGGTCTCGTCCAGCTCGCGCTCGGGCCAGGTCAGCAGGTAGCTGCGCGGCTTGCCCAGCACATGGGCGAGCAGCAGCTCGGCGTCGAGCACCGGCGTATCCGACGCCGGCAGGCTGGCTGCGGCCAGAATGGCAGCGATGCTCCGGCCCATCAGGAATCCAGCGCGGCCAGCTGATCGGCCTGATACTCGCGGCGCAGCGGTTCGATCACCGCATCCAGCTCGCCCTCGATGACACTGTCCAGGCTGTACAGCGTGAGGTTGATACGGTGGTCGGTGACCCGGCCCTGGGGGAAATTGTAGGTGCGGATGCGCTCGGAGCGGTCACCGGAGCCGACCAGCGAGCGGCGGGTATCGGAAATCGCCTTCTCCTGGGCCTCGCGCTGCTGGTTGGCCAGCCGCGCCTGCAGCAGGGCCATGGCCTTGGCGCGGTTCTTGTGCTGCGAACGCTCCTCCTGACACTCCACCACGATGCCGCTGGGCAGGTGGGTAATGCGGATCGCCGAGTCGGTCTTGTTGACGTGCTGCCCACCGGCGCCGGAGGAGCGGAAGGTATCCACCCGCAGGTCGGCGGGGTTGATCTCGATGGCGGCCTGTTCATCCGGTTCGGGCATGACCGCCACGGTGCAGGCGGAGGTGTGGATGCGGCCCTGGGATTCGGTCTCCGGCACCCGCTGCACGCGGTGGGCGCCGGATTCGAATTTCAGGTGGGCATAGACGCCCTGCCCATCCACGCGGGCAATGATTTCACGGTAGCCGCCATGCTCGCCGGGGTTCTCCGACAGCACCTCGATACGCCAGCCACGCCGCTCGGCGTAGCGTGAATACATGCGGAACAGGTCACCGGCGAAGATTGCCGCCTCGTCACCACCGGTGCCGGCGCGGATTTCCAGAAACACGTTGCGCTCGTCATCCGGGTCGCGTGGCAGCAGCAACAGGTTCAGCTCGGCTTCCAGCTCGGCCAGCGCGGCGCTGCAGCTCTGCGCGTCGTCCTCGGCCATGGCGCGGATATCCGGATCGCTGTCCTTGAGCAGGCTGCGGGCCTCCTCGAGATCGGCGCTGACCTTGAGCCACTGGTTGTAGCACTGCACCGTCGGCTCCAGCTCCGCATATTCACGGGAATAGGCGCGGAACCGGGTCTGGTCACTGATGACCTCGGCATCGCTGAGCAGCGCCGAGAGCTCCTCAAAGCGCTCGCGCAGGGTGTCCAGACGTTGCAGCAGTGATGCTTTCATTGTTTGCCCCGTGCACTGGTTTCATTGTCCAGCCCGAACAGCTCCATCGCCAGCGACAGGGACTCGGTGCGCCCCTCCGCGCTCATGCGCTTGAGCTGCACGCTGGGTTCATGCAGTAGTTTGTTGGTAAGGGCGCGGGCCATTTCCGCCATCACCTGTGCCGGGTCGCCGCCACGTTCCAGACGGGCCAGCGCCTTGCCCAGTTCCTGGTCACGCTGCAGTTCGGCCTGTTGCCGGTAGCGCTTGAGCACATCCACCGCGGCGCGGGCACGCATGCGCTGCATGAACTCCTCGGTACCCAGCTCGATCAGCCGCTCCGCCGCCTGGGCCGCATCCTGGCGCGAGCGCATGTTCTCCTCGATGACCTCACGCAGGTCATCGACACTGTACAGATAGACATCGGCGAGCTTGCCGACCTCGGGTTCGATATCCCGGGGCACGGCGATATCGACCATGAACATGGGGTTGTGCCGGCGCTGCTTCAGGGCCCGCTCCACCGCGCCCTTGCCCAGGATCGGCAGCGGACTGGCAGTGGAAGCGATGACGATATCGCATTCGTGCAGCACATCGGGTATCTGGTTCAGGGTAACGGCCCGACCACCGAGGGGCGCGCTGACCTCCTCGGCCCGTTCCAGGGTGCGGTTGGCGATGATCAGCCTGCTGACGCCCTGCTCGTTCAGGTGGCGGGCGACCAGGGCGATGGTCTCTCCGGCGCCGATCAGCAGCGCGGTACTGCGTCCCAGATCGGCGAAGATCTGCCGCGCCAGACTCACGGCGGCGAAGGCCACCGACACCGGGTTGGCGCCGATGGCGGTATCGGTACGTACCTGCTTGGCGGTATTGAAGGTGCTCTGGAACAGACGATCAAGGCGGGGGCCGAGGGTGCCTGCGGTGCGGGCATACTGCCAGGCGTCCTTCATCTGGCCGAGGATCTGCGGCTCGCCCAGCACCATGGAGTCCAGACCGGCGGCCACCCGCATCATGTGGCTGACCGCACCGGCCTCCTGATGCACGTAACTGCAGCGGGCCACATCCTCCGGGTTCAGGCCGTGATAGCGCGCCACCCACTCGATCAGCTGCTCGGGCCGGGCCTGGTCCTGCGTGCAGTAGATTTCCGTGCGGTTGCAGGTGGACAGGATCGCCACTTCCCGAGCGGCCGTTTCATCACGCAGCTGCTGCAGCGCATCCGCCAGCTGGTCCGGCGCGAAGGCGACACGCTCGCGCACGTCGACCGAAGCCGTCTTGTGATTGATCCCGACTGCGAGAAAGCCCATGACACCTCAATGATAAAAGCCCGACATTACCGGGTTAAAAACGGCCAATTGTCCTATGTATGGGGGCGTCAATCAATTCCCCGGCCACCGGCGGAACGAAATCGACACCCGAGCCATCCCAGGGATACTGCACTTGCACACTGTGGGTTTGCCACTCATCCTGTATCATCATCTGCAGGCAATACCCGCAGACAGCGGCTCAAAGAGATTATCCATGACGGCACCCCGACTCCCCACCCTGGCCCTGGCAATAGGCATGCTGCTCGGCGGTTGTGCGGCCACCGGCCCCACGTCCGAATCAGCACCGGCACCCTCTGCACCCGAAGCGCCGCCCGCCGCTGAAGAGCAGATCCAGTATGGCCAGTTCTCTGCCGACACGCTCTTCGCCCTGCTCACGGCGGAGATCGCCGGTCAGCGCAACCGCTTCGATATTGCCCTGAACAATTATCTGGAGCAGGCGGTGGTAACCCGGGATGCCGGCATCATCGAACGCGCCATGGAGATTTCCGAGTTCCTCGGCGCCCGCCAGCAGGCACTGGAGATGGCCCAGCTGTGGATGGAGGTGAGCCCTGAGGATCCCGACGCGCTGCGTGCAGCCGCCCTGCAGCTGGCCCGAGCCGGCCAGCACGAGGACGCCCTGCAGGTAATGCAGCGTGTGCTGGAACTGGATGACGACACCCATTTCGACCTGCTGGCCCTGGCTTCCCTGCAGGCGGACAGCGAAACCCGCGCCGGACTGCTGAACAACCTGATGGCGCTGCTGCAGCGCCATCCGGACAATCCGCAGCTGAGCTTCGCCGCCGCCCTGCTGCTGCAGGAAGAGCAGCGTACCGAGGAAGCCCTGGAGCTGCTGCGCAAGCACAGCGGGGACAACCCTTCGGCCGCGTTGATCATGCTCCAGAGCCGGCTGCTGGCCGGCAGTGGCAACATGAAACAGGCCATATCGGTACTGCAGGGCGGCGTCAGCCGCTTCCCCGAGGACCATCGACTGCGCCTGCTGCTGGCACGCATGCTGGTCAACACCGAGGATTATCCGGAAGCGGTTCGCCATTTCCGCGAGCTGTCCCGGCAGAACCCCGAGGATCCGGAGATCCAGCTGGCCCTGGCGCTGATCGAGATGGAAAGCGGCGACCACCAGGCTGCCATTGCCGAGCTGGAGTCACTGCTGGAGCTGGATCCCGACAACAGCAGCGCTCGCTACCACCTGGGTCAGGCACTCGCCCTGTCAGGGCAGACCGATGCAGCCATCGAGGCCTGGCGCGCCATCCGTGCCGGAGAAGAGTACCTGCCCTCGCGCAGGCGCATGGCGCAACTGCTGGTCGAGCAGAACAGGGTGGGTGAACTGGCGCAGCTGATGCAGGATGAGCGTGTCCGTTATCCGCAGCAGGGCCTGGAACTCTATCTGCTGGAGATCGAGGCACTGGCCCCCGGCGACCCCGAGCGCGCCATGCAGCTGAGCAATGAAGCCCTGAGCCGGTTCGAGGACAGCAGCAGCCTGCTGTACACCCGCGCCCTGCTCGCCGAGCGTCTGGGCAAGCCCGCCGGCCTGGAAGCCGACCTGCAGCGCATACTCGACCTGGAACCGGACAATGCCATGGCCCTGAACGCGCTGGGCTACACCCTGGCTGACCGCAACCAGCGCCTGGATGAGGCCCTGGAGATGATTGAGAAGGCCCACCGCCTGCGTCCGGAAGACCCGGCGATTCTCGACAGCCTCGGCTGGGTACATTACCGGCTGGGCAACCTGGAGCTGGCCGAGGAGCTGCTGCGCCGGGCCTATGCCGCATTCCCCGATGCCGAAGTGGGTGCCCACCTGGGCGAGGTGCTCTGGCAGCTGGGCAAGCATCGCGAAGCCCGGGACGTGTGGGATGAAGCCGCCGCCGATGCCGAAGACAGCTCTCTGATCGATGCCACCCGCGAACGCCTGAAGGCCAACTGAACGTGATCATCGTCCGCCCTCTCCTGCTGCTGGCCCTGTTGCTGACCCTGACTGCCTGCAGCAACCTGCACCAGCGCGAAACCCTCGAATTCGGTGGCGATGCAGCCGCCTGGAATGCCCACCGCAAGGCGGTCGATCCGCTGGACAGCTGGACTCTGCAGGGCAAGCTGGGGGTCAAGGCGCCAAGCGAATCTGGCAGCGGCACCGTACTCTGGCTGCAGCAACGGGACTATTACGACATCCGCCTGTCCGGCCCCTTGGGTCGGGGGGCAACCCGCATCCAGGGCGATGACCGCGGCGTGACCCTGGATATCGCCGGTCAACCGACCCTGACGGCGGAATCGGCCGAGGACCTGCTGGAGCAGCAGATAGGCTGGCGTCTGCCGGTGGAGAACCTGCTCTGGTGGGTGCGCGGCCTGCCGGCGCCGGACAGCCCCAGCCGCCTGCAGCTCAATCCCGACAGCCGCCTGGCGCGGCTGGCACAGGCCGGCTGGACGGTGGAATACAGCCGCTATCAGGAAGTCGAGGGCGTGCAATTGCCCCAGCGCCTGCAACTGTCCGGCCACGACATGCTGCTGACCCTGGTGATCACCCGCTGGGAGCCGCGCCGCCGACCATGAATAGGGCAACCCTGAGCCTGCCGGCACCAGCCAAGCTGAACCTGTTCCTGCACATCACCGGACGCCGGGCGGACGGCTATCACCTGCTGCAGACCCTGTTCCAGTTTCTCGATCATGGCGACACCCTGCATTTCACCCCCCGGGAAGACGGGCAGATCCGCCTGTTGACCGAACTGCCCGGCGTTGCCACCGAGGACAACCTGATCCTTCGCGCCGCGCGGCGCCTGCAGCAGGTCAGTGGCACCCGGCTCGGCGCGGATATCGTGCTGGACAAACGCCTGCCGATGGGCGGCGGTATCGGCGGAGGCAGCTCCGATGCCGCCACCACCCTGGTCGGCCTCGATCACCTGTGGCAGACCGATCTGGGCGAGGACCGGCTGGCCGCCCTGGGCCTGGAGCTGGGCGCGGACGTGCCGGTATTCGTGCGCGGGCGGGCGGCCTGGGCCGAAGGGGTGGGCGAGCAGCTGACCCCGGTGGAGGTGGACGAGCCCTGGTACCTGGTGGTGGTTCCGCCCTGCCATGTGAGCACCGCGGAAATATTTTCCGATGAAAGGTTGACTCGCGACACAACGCCGATTACATTAGCGGCCTTTCGAGAGCACGGCGGTCGGAATGATTGCCTGCCGGTTGTCACAGCGCGTTACCCTGAAATTCGTAACACGTTGATCTTGCTAAACAAATTTTGTGAAGCTAAGATGACCGGAACTGGCAGTTGCTTATTTGGGGCCTTCCCAAATGAACGCGAAGCTGATAAAGTTCGCGCCCGGTTGCCAGCCACTCTGCAAGCCTTTGTTGCCAAGGGATGTAACACCTCACCGTTACATGCTTTACTCAACAAAGCGACGTAAGAAGGATGCAACCCGAAGCATCCGGACAGTATACAGGGGCGTAGCCAAGCGGTAAGGCAGCAGGTTTTGATCCTGCCATGCGTTGGTTCGAATCCAGCCGCCCCTGCCATTTTCTTCCGGCAGCAATAATTCATGACATCTTGAGTCCGGCTCGACCGGCCAGGCGTCTTTTTATTTCGCCCGGCTCTCTCACTGACTCATCGCATTAGACCCACTACCCAGAAGGTAATGTAGCGTGTCCAAGATGATGGTCTTCACCGGGAATGCAAACCCCGACCTGGCACGGCGCGTTGTACGCCAATTGCATATCCCCCTTGGTGACGCCCTGGTTAGTCGCTTCAGCGACGGCGAAGTGAGCGTTGAACTGAATGAGAATGTTCGCGGCAAGGATGTCTTCGTCATCCAGCCGACCTGCGCACCGACCAACGACAACCTGATGGAACTGGTTGTCATGACCGATGCCCTGCGTCGCTCCTCTGCCTCCCGAATCACCGCTGTCGTTCCCTACTTCGGCTATGCCCGTCAGGACCGCCGCCCGCGTTCGGCCCGTGTGCCGATCAGCGCCAAGGTCGTGGCCGACATGCTCGACGTGGTCGGTGTCGACCGCGTACTGACCGTCGACCTGCATGCCGACCAGATCCAGGGTTTCTTCGACATCCCGGTGGACAACATCTACGGCTCCCCGGTGCTGATCGACGACATCCAGGCCCAGCGCCTGGACGACCTGCTGATCGTGTCCCCGGACATCGGCGGTGTGGTTCGCGCCCGCGCCGTGGCCAAGAGCCTGGGCGTGGATCTGGCGATCATCGACAAGCGTCGCCCCAAGGCCAACCAGTCCGAGGTGATGCACATCATCGGTGACGTGGAAGGCCGCAACTGCATTCTGGTCGACGATATGGTCGATACCGCCGGCACCCTGTGTGCCGCCGCCAAGGCCCTGAAGGACTTCGGCGCCATGCGCGTATCCGCCTATTGCACCCACCCCATCCTGTCCGGCAAGGCGATCGACAACATCAACGCCTCGCAACTGGATGAGCTGGTAGTGACCAACACCATTCCGCTGACGCCCGCCGCCGACAGCTGCGAGCGCATCCGTCAGCTGGATATGGCTCCGATCATTGCCGAGGCCATGCGCCGTATCAGCAATGAAGAATCCATCAGCGCCATGTTCCGTTAAGGAGCAGGCGCTGGTTCAAACAGCCCGGCAATAACGCCGGGTTTTATCAATCGTCCGACGTGCTGGTCGCAAGCACCCGGACGCACAGCAAGGAGACTATGATGGTCGACTTCACCTTGAATGCGAATGCGCGTGACGATCTGGGGAAAGGTGCGAGCCGCCGCCTGCGTCGTAACGCCGACCTGGTTCCCGCTATCGTTTACGGTGGCAACAAGGAACCCCAGAGCATTTCCATCGCCGCGCGCGAGCTGAACAAGGCTCTGGAAAACGAAGCTTTCTACTCCTCCATCATCGGCCTGTCCATTGATGGCAAGAATGAAGAAGTTCTGCTCAAGGCCCTGCAGCGCCACCCGGCCAAGCCGCGTGTCATGCATGCCGACTTCCAGCGCGTCGTTGCTGGACAGAAGGTAACCGTTCAGGTTCCCCTGCACTTCCTCAACGAAGAAACCTGCGTAGGCGTGAAGCAGGAAGGCGGCATGGTATTCCGCAACCTGCCGGAAGTGGAAGTTAGCTGCCTGCCGAAGGATCTGCCCGATTCCATCGAGGTTGATCTGGCCGAGCTGAAAGTAGGTCAGGCCCTGCACCTGGCTGACCTGAAGCTGCCCGAAGGCGTGACCATCCCCAGCCTGGCTCTGGGCGATGATCACAACCTGCCGGTGGTGACCATCATGGCTCAGCGTACTGCCGCTGGCGCTGCTGATGAGGAAGCTGGTGAAGGTGAGGAGTCCGCGGAGTAATATCCCGCTGACACCCTGGAGGGGCGCCCGTTGTGACGCAGGGAATCAGGTTGATCGTCGGTCTCGGCAATCCGGGACCGGAATATGACATGACCCGGCACAACGCGGGCGCCCTTTTTGTTGAGCGGCTGGCTGCCGCCCATGGCGTGTCATTACGCCAGGAAAAACAGTTCTTCGGCCTCACCGGCCGCCTGACCCTCAATGGTCAGGATGTCCGTCTGCTTATCCCCACCACCTACATGAACCGCAGCGGTCAGGCGATTGCCGCGCTGGCCGGCTTCTATCGCATCGCCCCCGAGGAGATCCTGGTCGCCCATGACGAGCTCGACCTGCCCCCCGGCGTGGTTCGCTGCAAGAAAGGCGGTGGTCACGGTGGGCACAACGGACTTCGCGACACCATTGCCCAACTGGGCAACAACAACGGATTTCATCGCCTGCGCCTGGGCATCGGCCATCCCGGCCACAGCTCGCAGGTGACGGGCTACGTCCTGGGGCGTGCTCCCAGGGACGAGCAGCAGGCGCTGGACGCCTGTATCGATGAGGCGCTCCGCGAGGTCCCCGGCATGCTGGCCGGCGACTGGACCCGCGTCATGCAGCGCCTGCACAGCTTCAAGGCCTGATTCATTTTCGCCGCAGCCGCGGCAGAGGACACCAGTATGGGATTCAATTGCGGTATTGTCGGACTGCCCAACGTGGGCAAATCCACCCTGTTCAATGCGCTGACCAAGGCCGGTATCGGTGCCGAGAACTTCCCGTTCTGCACCATCGAGCCCAACAGCGGCGTCGTGCCCATGCCCGACCCGCGTCTGGATGCCCTCGCCGCCATCGTCAAGCCCGAACGGGTGCTGCCGACCACCATGGAGTTCGTCGACATCGCCGGCCTGGTGGAAGGCGCCTCCAAGGGTGAAGGTCTGGGCAACAAGTTCCTCGCCAATATCCGCGAGACCGACGCCATCGCCCATGTGGTGCGCTGCTTCGATGACGACAACGTGATCCACGTGTCCAACAGCGTCGATCCCAAGCGCGATATCGAGATCATCGATCTGGAGCTGATCTTCGCCGACCTGGAAAGCTGCGAAAAGCAGCTGCAGCGGGTTACCCGCACCGCCAAGGGCGGTGACAAGGAAGCCGTGGCACAGAAGGCGCTTCTGGAAAAGCTCATCCCCCACTTTACCGAAGGCAAGCCGGCACGCACCCTGATGAAGGAGCTGGGCGACGATGAACGCAAGCTGATCAAAAGCTTCCATCTTCTGACCAGCAAGCCGGTGATGTACATCGCCAACGTCTCCGAGGAAGGCTTCGAGAACAACCCCTACCTGGATGTGGTACGCGAGATCGCCGCCGCCGAAGGTGCCGTGGTGGTTCCGGTGTGCAACAAGATCGAGGCGGAGATTGCCGAGCTGGATGACGAAGAGGAAAAGCTCATGTTCCTCGAGTCCATGGGCATGGAAGAGCCCGGCCTGAACCGGGTGATCCGCGCCGGTTACGAACTGCTCAACCTGCAGACCTACTTCACTGCCGGGGTCAAGGAAGTACGTGCTTGGACGGTCAAGGTCGGCGCCACCGCCCCCCAGGCGGCGGGCGTGATCCATACCGACTTCGAGAAGGGCTTCATCCGTGCCGAGGTCATCAGCTACGACGACTTCATCCAGTACAACGGCGAAGCCGGTGCCAAGGAAGCGGGCAAGTGGCGTCTGGAAGGCAAGGACTACATCGTCAAGGACGGTGACGTCATGCACTTCCGCTTCAACATCTGAGTCGCCAAGCCGTTTTCCTGATGTTTCATGAAACACCAGGAAAGCATAAAAATCCCAATAAAACCGTGCAGTTGCGCGGTTTTATTGTTTCATAGCGCTGCTTCAAGCTTCCCGAGCAGTCAATGCATGCCTGAGTACGCTAGCGAGTACAGCTCTTGGAGTATGTACGAATAAGTGAGTATAGTGCCGCTGTCGCCATGACAAGGAGTCAGCCACCATGCTTACCGACACGCACTGCCGCAACGCCAAGCCCAGGGAGAAGCTCTTTGTGCTGGCTCGCAAGAGCACAAAGAATGTGGCCGCTGGGCTCGATTTCGCCTGAAATCGGGCGCGGCGGCGTGGGGACAACGAATGGTCGATGCGTCCAGCCTGCACCTTATGAAACCCCGCTGCGGCCATGCGCCGGGTTGCCGCCCTGTGCGGCTGGCGGGTGAGAGCATGCCGCACAGGGCATGCCTGCTCGGTGGTGGGAGACTGAACTGACATGGCCAACCCTCGCTCGCTGGTCTACGCGCTTTACACCCATTGGGACACCGTGGAGCTTTTGGTGCGGCTGTCGCGCGAGTTTGCCGTGCTGACCAGCGATCAGGTGTTGAACGGTATTGCCAAGGTATCCGGGCAACGGGATGCCGAAACGCAGGGCGCGGTACTGCGTGCCCTGGTCAATGCGGACATCCTGCAAACCTTGCCGCGCAGCAGCGATCTGCAGCTCAATGCCTATGTGCTGGAGTTCGTGCGCGGCCTCACCCGTGAACATGAGCTGGGCCTGGCTGCCGTACTGCAGGCTCGTGTTGCTGCGATCCGTGAAGCCACCGAAGCACTCAATGAAGGGATGCTCGGAGCCGACATGGATCGCGTGCGCGGGGCCGCCAACAAGCTGGCAGAACTCTTCCGCCAGATCAGCCTGCAGCTCGATCAGGACCGGCACGCGCTCTTTGAGCTGGCGGAAAACGCCAAAAGCGCCGACAGCAGCATGCCGATCAGCCAGCGCTACCGCGAGGTGCTGGAAGCCTACGATCATTATGTGGAGCCGATGAACCAGATGATGGACAGCGGCTCGCAGGGCACCTTCTATCGCTATCTGGAAGAAGCGGAGCGTGCGCTCGACTTGAGCCTAGAGCAATTGTCGGTACAGGGTGCGCTCTACTCGCATCGCCTGCAGTTACGTCAGGTGGCGCACCAGGCCAAGGAGCTGCGGCGCTTTGGCCGGCTGGTTGCGCAACAGTGCGCCGATACACTGCTGCCCCTGCGCGAAGAGCTGCGTCAGCACAACGCACTGACCAGTGCCATCAGCTTGCTGTTGGGTCAGGTGCGCAAACGCGGCCTGCGTCGCGCACTGTCGCGCCCGGCGGATGAGACCGCACTCCCCGTCTGGCGCAATGAGCGCGGTTTCAAATTGCAATTGGGCGATGAGGTACGGGCGGTCATGGCTGCCGCGCGCCAATACCAGCCGCAGGCGGTGGCCTTTCCGAAGGATGAGCCTGGCGATGACGCTCCCTTGCTGGAGCAGGTGGACGAAGCCGCTATTCGTGCGCATCTGGCCCGCAGCCTGCCGGTGGAAAATCTGCTCGATTGGCTGCACCGCCATTACGCCCACCTGCAGGATGCCACCCTGCTGCGCCTGTTCCATGACCTGCAACATGAGCCCGGCTGGCAGTTCGAGGCAGCCAGCCAGCCTGAAAAAACCACGCTGCAGACGATTCGCGTCCTGCATCACCCTCATCGTGTGAGTAGCTTGCCATGACGATTCCACCCGCTTTAGCCGCTGCGCTGGCGCAGATGCCGGCCTTGGCCGAGCTGTTCCGCCTGTTTCTCTCCGGCAAACACCTGAATCGAATGGCCGAGCCCGCGCTGTGGGCGGAGCTGGAACAGCACGAGGCCAGCTATGTCGGCTTGTTTGCCGCGCTGGGGTTCGAGCTGCGCCTGGATGCCAGGGGCTTTGCCTGGTTTCACAACAGTGAGGCCAACAGCAACATCGGCAAGATCAGCCGCCAGCTGGCCTTGCTGTTTATGGTGATCTTCGATGCCCAGGCCAACGCCGGCAAGGCCTTGCAGCGTTTTACCGATTGGCTGATCGACAGCGCCTGGCTGGCCGAGGTTTACAAGCAACAGCAAGACCTGCTGGATGCCGAGGGCCTCAACCTCGACGCCCTGGTGGAGCTGATGGGCCGCGCCTGCAACCTGGGCTTTGCTGTGGCTGAGCCGACCGGCTGGCGACTGCTGCCCGCTGTATGCCGCTACCTCGATCATTTCGAAAGCCTGGCGTTGGCGGCCAAGACCGATGGCGACGAAGAGAGCACGCCCGCAGCGGAAGACTGGACTGCGGATGCACCAGACGACGAGGAGAACACCTGATGCAGTACGGCTTCCAACGTCTGGTCCTGCTGGGGAGTGCCGGCTACTCGCGCGCCGAGCTGCCGCTCGATGGTGCGGTCTCTCTGGTGGCGCCCAACAACACCGGCAAGACCAGCCTGATCAATGCCCTGCAGTTCCTGCTGATCATCGACCGCCGCCGTATGGATTTCGGGGCGCACGATGTGGACAAGAGCCGGCGCTTCTATTTCCCCAACAACAGCGCCTATGTGCTGCTGGAGGTGTCGCTGCCGGAGTCCGGCACCGTCGTGCTGGGCTGCGTGGGCAAAGGGGTGAGCTTCGAGTACGAGTATTTCGCCTATGCCGGGCCGCTGAAGGTTGAGGAGTTCTGCCTGCCGGATGGCACTTTGGTGGCACAACCGCAACTGGCCAGCCATCTGGCGAGCTTTGGGCGCCGGGTGTTCAGCTACAGCAGCAGCGAATTTGCCGACATGGTGTATGGCGGGCGCAACCGCAAGCTCGCCAGTCAGCAGGATTTCTGCGTTTTCCGCCTGGAGCACGCCAGCGATGCCAGCGTTTTTCAGCGGGTGCTGACCCGCACACTGCGCTTGGACAAACTGCGCTCCAGCGAGGTAAAGGACTATCTGCTGCGGATTTTCCGCCGCGATCTGCCGGATGCCAGCATCGACTTCAAGGCGGAATGGGACAAGGCATTCGCGGATCTCAATGCCGAACGCAGCCAGTACCTGGCCGCCGTGCGGCTGCAAGCCACTCTGAGCGAACTGGAACAGAAGCAGGAGGCCCGCTTGGTGTTGCGCGGCAAATTGCTGTGCTGGCGCCCCTTGATCGACGCGGCACTGGGTCAGTGGCAACAGCATTACGAGACCCGCCAGCAAACCTTGCAGCATGAGTTGGCGCAGTGCGATGTCGAGCTGCAGCGCCTGCGCGAAGAGGATATGCGGTCGGCTGGCGAGAAAAAAGAGTGCGAACTGGAACAAAAGCAGCTCCGCCAACAAAGCGAACAGTTGCGCGCGTTGCAGCAGCGTTTTGCCTTGATCCCCGACCGCGCCCTGCTGGAGGCGCGCCGCCGCGAGCTGCAGGAACAACGGGATGCGCTGGTGGTGCGTATCGGCCAGGCCCAGAGCCGCACGCCTGCGGCCATCGAGCGCGAGCTGACACGGATCGAACGGGAATCCGCGCAGCTGGCGCAGGAGTTGCGCACCCAGGGGCAGAATCTCTATCAGCAATTGGCTGGTGTCGTATCTGCGGAACAACTCAACGCGCTGAACAAGGTGCTGGCCAAGCCGGTACTGACCCTGGGCAGCGAGGATTTCCGCCTTGATGGCAAGGCCCTGCTTGCGGCCTTGGTCGATGCGAATGCCGGGCAATTCAATTTACCTGGCCTGCAACTGCGGCTGGAAGCCCTGCCGGCACAGTATCAGCAACGGACCCTGGCGGAACTGAGCGAATTGCAGCAGGAGTTGCAGCAACAGCAGACTCAGCTGCAAGAACAATTGGCCACCGCCCTGGCTCTGGAAAACGTCAAACAGCAACGCCAAGCGCTGGAGCAGCAACTAGCCGAACTGGATGCCGAATTGCGGGACTACGCGCACATGCAGGACTTGCGGCAAAGCGAGGCCGAGCGCGAGGAGCGGCTGCAGACACTGGCGAAAAAGCTCGCCGAACTCGGCGCCAGTCTGGCGCAGTCGGCAGAGCGGCACCGCGCATTGGATCAGCAGCGGCAGCAGCGGCAACAGGATTTGGCGGCCTTGCAGCAGCAACACCGGCAGATCGAGCAACGCCGTCATCAGCGAGTCGACCACGAAGGCCCCTTCACCTGGCTGGCCGACCTGCCGCACAGCCCTTGGTTGGTCCAGCCCGAGTTCGCATTGGAACAGCTGGCCGAGCGCCTGCAGACCTATCAGGCCGACTGCCGCCAGTTGCTGGAGCTGGATGAGCAGATCCGCCATCTGCTGGGTGAAATCCATAGCGGCGGATTGACCAAGTATCAGTTTGTCGGCGAACCGGAAAGCGAGATTGTTCGTCTCGTTGAATTCGCCCATCACCTGCCACAGGAAGCCGAAGCCCTGGAAAAGAAAGTACGCTCGGCGGTGGTGAATGTGGCCGCCTGCCTGCGCGAACTGCGCGACGGCCTGTTTGCTTTCAAGCGTCGGATGCGCGAGTTCAACCGCAAGATCAGCGGCCGGCAACTTTCCGATCTGGCCGTGTTCAAGATCGAACCCGAAGACGAAACCATTCTGGTCGAGGCCATCGAACTGCTGATCAGTACCGCCGCCACTGTGGACAGTGGCGAAACCTTCGAACTGTTCAACCAGCAGAGCGTGCTCGACGATGATCAACTCAATCGCGCAAAGACCCTGCTGATCGAAGAGGGCAACGCCCGCCATGGCCTGCGTGTGGCCGACCTGTTTCGCCTGCGCTTCTGGGTCGGCAAGGCAGATCGCGAGCCGGAAGCCTTCGATGACCTCGACAGTGCCGCCTCCAATGGCACCGTGCTGATGGCCAAACTGGTGACGGGGCTGGCGATGCTGCATTTGATGCAGGATCAGCGTCGCCCCATCCAGGGTATCTGCTACCTGGACGAGGCACTGGCCCTGGACGCCCGCAATCAGCGCAGCCTGATCGACACGGCGGCGGAGTTCGGCTTCTCGCTGATTTTTGCCTCACCCGCGCCGCTGACCACCGTGCGCTACTGCGTGCCGATTCACACGCGCAACGGCAGCAACCAGATCAGCCGTCATAGCTGGCAGATCATCGAACCGCTGGACGCCTGAGCATGGATCGAACCCTGCGCGCAGCCTTGCTCAAACTGCATGGCCAACAAGCCCTGCCGGCCAGCTATTTCACCGCCGCTCAGCGCAGCGCTCTGGATCGCTTTGCCCGGCAGACAGGAGCGGTAATCTGCCAGCGTCAGGGGCGCGGTGATGTTTACCGTGTCAGCGATCCGCGACTATTCGATATCCATCTGAGCGCACTCTCCCCCCAAGTCGGGATGCTATCCACGGACGACCTGCCGCTGCGGGCGCAACACATCGCCCACGCGCGCGACAGCAAAGCGCGCAATCATCAGCATGAGTGCTACTACCCCTTGCTCAAGGCCGTTGGCGAAAAGGTTCTCTGGCGGCAAGGCGAACACGGGAGCGAACTGCCACTCAGCCAGCTCACGCACCACTTCGGGGCTACCAGCCTGCGCATTGAAACTAGCGACACCTGGCAAAGCGGGCAGCCGCTCTGGCTGGTGGAGAACCAGGCGCTGTTTGACCGCACGGATTGGCTGCCAGTAGGAACGCAAGCCTCCCTGCTGTACTACGGCGGCCAGCTCGATGGCCGGCTTCTCGCTTGGCTGGGGCAGCGCCCGCGTGCAAGCCGTGTCGTACTGTTCCCGGACTATGACGGCGTGGGGCTGGCCAATTTCGCGCGACTCTTTGCACAGCTTGGCGACACTTGCGAATGCTGGCTGATGCCCGACTGGCAAAGCAAACTGGCACGCTATGGTAGCCAGCGGCTATGGCAGGATACGCTTCGGGAGTTCACCAGTGCTGTTCCGCAGTTGCCTGATTATCTGGACCCGTTAACCGAACAGATGCGCCAATCCGGACTGGCGCTCGAACAGGAAGCGGTCTGGCTACCTGTTCTGTAGGTGCCTTTCGAGTAAGCGTGCTATGTCGCCTGGGAACATACCCGCTTCCAGAGCCTGTCTCAGAATCAGCTCCAGCCGCTGCCAATCTTGCGGCGAGGCGGCATTGCTACCAACGGTTTCTGTCAGGTGGAACATCAGTCCTTCCAGCAGTTCTTCGTCACCCACATCCGCTGCGGCCTGCTCCGCCAGCGCCAAGAGGACGTTGTGTGCTGATGCCAACGAGTCGATTGGCACCCCGGCCAATGCTGCAGGGGTGCAGCGGGCTTTGGGCTCGGCAGCTCGTGATGACCGAGGAGTCGTCCAGGTGCAAGACATCAGGCCGCTGGTGGAGATCAGCCACCGTAGTGTTGGCTTTGTCAGCGAGGGATGGAATTGAGGTTGGCGATCCAGGCCGCACCGGCGGCCAGCGCATCGGCCTCGCTGGGATAGGTTGTCGCTGGGCCGCTGATGATGCAGAGCTCGGTTTCAGCATCACCTTCCACCGTCCACAGTTCCCAGGTTCCGTCGTTTTTCCAGCTGGGGATGGCGGTGTAGGGTTTGTCTTTCAGCGCAGCCAGTGCGGCATCCACTTCGGGGCGAATCTGCAACTCACCCGAGTAGATATAAGGTGTCGCACAACGGGCATCAGATCGGTTCATGTTCCGTACTCCACAAAAGCTCCAGTAGCGCGCTCGCCTGCAGGTAAATACCGGGGTTGCGTACTTCACTCGGGCCAGCAATGTTGAGAATAGCGATGGGATGGCTAACCAACCAGTCTTGCCATGCCGCCAACAGCTTTTCTGTAGGGACATGCAAATTGCACAGCAGCAGCGGCTTGCCGTGCCCCGCCGCCAGATCGCGAGTGAGCAGGCTGCCACCTTCGAGCCGATCCCGGTAAATGATCAGCGTGGCATCAGCGTCCAGAACATTGCGTTTGGTACGCTGGTGGTAGCCGCTGGATTCGGTCTCCATCAACTGGTAGCGAGCATCCAGTACGCCATCAGCAGCCCGTCGGCCTGCCGGGCACCAGCCGCCGTGCGGAATCTGCCGGGCAATGGCGAAATCCAGCGCAGCCCGGTCTACGCCGGTTTGGCCGCCGGAGAGAATGCGCTGAATATTCACCCTTGCCCCGTTGCTGCGACCGTGCAGCTCACTTGAACTTCGGCGCTGGGCTGATCTGCCGACAGCTGACCGATGCGCCCGCGCTTGCTGGCAAGCTTCAGTTGCTTGCGCACCTGTTCCAGGCTGCGCTTTTCAATAACTGCGGTATAGCTTGCACCCAGCTCACCATCCGCGTCGATGAACAGCTCGATACGCGTCACCGGAAGGCCGAATGCCGTGAAGCTGCGCGCCGGCGTCAGCGACCAACTGCCGGGAGCATTGGGCGCAATCCCGTCCAGTACGTGCAACGGCAAGGCTTGACGGCATTCCACGGCGGCGACGATGGCTGGCTCGATCTGCAACCAGCGGTTGAGGTCTGGGGTAGTGCCATCCATCAGCACCACCGGCATGGCCGCCAGCAGCAACGCTTTCATCCCTTGATGTTCCTGATCCAGAAGCGGCGGTCATCGACCGTGAAGTTGGGGTCGTAGCCGACCAGGGTCAGCAGCGAACCGACATAGTAAAGGCCGAACTGATTCATCAACCAACGCTCCGGGTCGCCGGGCAACTTGCTGTAAGGCGGGGTCGGTCCATCGCTACGAACCTGACCGCTGGTTTTGCCGGAAATGGAAAAGCTCTTCCAGGTCAGCACGAAGTTGTTTGACTGTTTCGGCAGCTCCGGCGCGCAAAGCGACAGATTGCTGAAGCGCTCGGAGCGCTTGGCGTCGTGCCAGAGCACTGCGTCAAAGCGAATGCAATCACTGGCTTTGAGCGTGAGGCTGCGGGTCAGCGTCA
Source organism: Halopseudomonas sp. Lyrl_26 (assembly GCF_051948695.1). Classification (NCBI taxonomy): domain Bacteria; kingdom Pseudomonadati; phylum Pseudomonadota; class Gammaproteobacteria; order Pseudomonadales; family Pseudomonadaceae; genus Halopseudomonas; species Halopseudomonas sp. Lyrl_26. The sequence continues at coordinate 10,352 of NZ_JAYJLH010000007.1, read as the reverse complement.
TCTGATCAGCCGGAATTTGCAGATTGCTGATCACCACCTTGGGCCATTCCGGGGCGCGACCGTCGGTAGACAGATTCTGGCGCAAGGCGTTGTGCAGTGGAGTGCCCAGCAAGCTGTTGCGGTTTGCCGCGCTTTCGGGCGTAGCCGCTTGCGACAGACTGGTCCCAATGGATTGTCCCAGTCCGTTCAGGGAATCCAGCGCCCCCTGCATGTCGGTTGTGGCACAACCTGTCAATACAAAAGGCAGAAGCAATAAGCTCCGGTAGTGTTTCATCGCAGTTCCTCGCAAGGTTATCCGTTGAAGAGGGCATTGAGCCGGGCGCACCAGGTTTCCGCCGCCCGACGGCTCATGGGAAAACTGAGCAGCGGTCGTTGCGGGTCGGCGGTTTGCAGCTCGATGGCGAAGTCCTTGGCGCGTACCGTGCGCTCGAAGGTCGGCACGCTCATGCAGCTGGCGTTGACCTGACGGCTGCCGCCGTTCATCTCCATGCTCTCGACCTCGCGCCAGGTCATCCGCCACCCAAGCAGCCAGGAGAAGTCGTGGATACGCCAGGCTTCAGCCACGATTGAGCAGACAGCCAGTTTGCGATGCTGCCGGTCAAACACTAGAAAGGCCGGCGCGGGGTAGCCCAAGAGATGTCCAGCATCGAATGACAGCCCCTGCTGAGCGTTGAGCTTGGCCACAAGTGCCTGACAGCGGGCCTGCAAGCGCGCCAGAAAGCAGAAGGACAGCATGAAGATCGCCAGCGAAATCAGCAGATAGAGCATCAGCTCACTGGTCAACAGTCCCCAAAGCGATGTCTGTGACAGGCGCGCAGGCCCCACGCCGAACATCGCCAGTACAAGAATCAGCGTAAGAGCAGTGGCAGCAAGACCTGAAAGCCCAGCCACCGGAACTGCCAGCCCCGCAGCCGCCCCGACCCCGGCAGTCTTCCAGACGCTTGCCATACGTCATCACCTCCATGTTGTTACTCATAGAGGTCATTCTATGGCGCTTGAATTAAATTGTTACTTATAGTCCGGGCACTTATCGGGCGTAGCCCTATAGAGGGGGTACTCATAGAGTCATTTCTCTTTAAGAAGAGAGAAATATGGCCCTTGATCCCCGACTACGCTTCGGCTTGAAGCTGATAGAAATCAGAAAGACCAGAGGGTGGTCGCAAGAACACCTGGCACTGGAAAGTGGCTTGGCGCGCAGCTATCTGGGGGGGTGTTGAGCGTGGGCAACGCAACATCGCCTTACTCAACATCTTCAAGCTGGCCGAGGCGCTGGGGGTGGAGCCTTCAGTACTGCTGGAGGCGCCGGCTGCTGGACAGGAGCCGGCACCGTAACATCGTAGCACTACGGTAGCGTAACGTTACGATGGTCACTGCCTAGTCGCTCGCGGCAGCTATCGCAGCCATCTGCTTTCAAGAATAAGTAAAGTACATTAAAATGGCACTTACGCAATTTTTTCCGCATTAAGGGTCATAAAAGTGACTTTTCATCTCTCGACTCCCGCTGAGATCCTGCACGCGCTGGGTGCTCGTCTGCGCGAGCAGCGGCTTGCCCAATCGCTTACGCAGCGTGAACTGGCGCAAATGGCCGGACTGTCCTTGGGGGCGTTGCGCAAACTCGAAAGCGACGGTCAGTGCTCGCTGGAAACGCTGGTCCGTGTCGCGCAGGCACTTGGCTTGCTGGAGGCGCTGGACGATCTCTTCGTGCTCAAACGGCAATCCATCGCCCAGATGGAGCAGGTGGACCTTGTCAGCCGCCGCCAGCGTGCGCCGCGTAAGAGAACATCATGAAGCTGCTTACCGTGCATTATTGCGGCTGGGGAGAAGACTGGCCGTTGGGACGCCTGGCCGATGACGGTCAATCCCTGCTCTTCGAATATTCTCCCGAAGCTCTGTCTCAGGGCCTGGAATTGTCGCCCTTGCACCTCAAGCTGCGTGCGGATGCTTACGGTGGTTTTCCGACCCATTTGCATCGCCTTCCGGGCCTGATCGCCGACAGTCTGCCTGACGGCTGGGGTTTGCTGCTGATGGATCGCCTGTTCCGTCAACACGGCTTGCGCCATCCCGGGCCACTGGACCGCCTGGCCTTCATTGGTGAGCGCGCGATGGGCGCGTTGCGCTTCGTTCCGGCAAGCGACGCCGGCGCCCACGAGCCCGACTGGTCCTTGCTGGCGCTGGCCGAGCAAAGCCGTCTCGCGCTCGCGGGCGAGGCGGGGGCAGCCCTGCGCGAGCTCGCGCTCACCGGCGGCTCACCGCAAGGGGCTCGACCCAAGGCCTTGGTGCAGTACGACGCAATGACCGGGCAAGTCAGCACCCGTCCGGATGCGCCCGGCAGTCCCTGGCTGGTCAAGTTCCCGGCGCAGAACGAACACAAAGAGGTTTGCGTCATCGAGCAGCTCTATGCCGAGTTGGCTCGGGATTGCGGACTGGATGTGCCCGAAAGTCGTTGGTTCGACCTTAGCCCCGAACTGGCCGCCTTCGGCGTCGCGCGCTTCGACCGGGAGGGAGGGCAACGCGTCCCGGTGCACAGTCTGGCTGGATTGTTGCAAGTGGATTTTCGCCTGCCCGGTGCCACCGACTATACCGCCTTCCTGCGGGCTACCCGTTTCCTGACGCGCGACGAGCGCGAAGTGGAGAAAGCCTACGCACGAGTCGTCTTCAATGTGCTTTTCCACAACCGTGACGACCATCCCAAGAATTTCGCGTGGCGTCTCGGGCCTGACCGGCGCTGGCGTCTGGCTCCGGCATTCGACCTGACCTTCAGCGAAGGCCCGATGGGCCAGCATCACCTGGACGTTTGCGGCGAAGGTGCTGCCATCGAACGCCGGCATTTATTGCGTCTGGCGGAGGAAGGTGGCGTCCCAAGGAAACGGGCGGAAGAGGTCATCGAGCGGATGTTGCTGCAGGCAAGCTCATTAGGTGAGCGATTTGAGCGTGCTCCGATCAGGCAGATGTTGGCGCAGCAGATAACATCCACCATTGATGCCTGTCGCAGGCGCCTGGAAAGTTGAATCCGAGCCGGCGCAACGGCGCCAGATCAGGGTTGAACGTACTCAATGCTGAGTTTTTTGAGTACAAACATGAGTATATTTTTTAATGGAGCAGCATGGTGAACTGTTCATTCAATGACTTGCAGTCACAATCGCTGTTCAACGTCTAATCGTACCCTTCAGCCAGGGGCGGTATCCACTACCGCCCCGTACCACTTCCCCATCCTTTTTTGCCTTCCACCGTGCGATACTGCCCATAGCTTCAAGCGAGACGGGTAGAGTCCATGCGCATCAAACCAAGAACCCTGCTGATCAGCCTGGCCGCAGCTGTCACCCTGTATGCCCTGCTGGGTTTCCTGCTGCTGCCCGCACTGGGCGTCTACCTGATAAACAGGCAATTCGAAGAGCGGGCGACTGTGCCGGCCCATCTGGAAGCCATCCGCTTCAATCCCTTCACCCTTGAACTGACCCTGCGCAAGCTGCATATGGGCGAGCCGGACGCACCGCAGGTGGCCTTCGACCGCCTCTATGCCAACCTGCAGTTAGACAGCCTGTGGAGCGGCGCCCTGCACCTGCGCGACGTGGAGCTGGAACAGGCCCGGGTGCAGGTGCTGTTTGCCGAGGACGGCAGCCTCAATCTGACTCGCCTGCTGGTACTGCCCGAGCCGGAGAATAAGCCGACGGAAACCGAGGACAGCGGCCCCTTCCCCCTGCGCATCGATCGCCTGGCGCTGCTCGGAAACAGTCTGCAGTTCCAGGATCTGCGCCCGGCCGAGCCGGTGGAGTTCGGCTACGACGCGGTGGATATCCAACTGACCCGGCTCAGCACCCTGCCCGAGGACAATGCGCAGATGCAGGTCAGCGCCCGCGGGCCTTACGGAGCGCTGATCACCTGGGAGGGCGAGGTGCGCCTGCTGCCACTGAAATCCAGCGGTCGCCTGCAGATAGATCAGATTCACCTGAGCACCTTCTGGCCCTATGTTCGTGACCACCTGCCACTGAATCTGGGCAGCGGCGACATCAGCCTGGATACCCGCTATGAACTGGATCTGGCCGAGACCACCGAGTTGCGGCTGAGCGATACCTACCTGCAGCTGAGTCAGCTGGCGTTGATCAGTGCCGGCCAGCCGTCGCTGCAACTGGAGAGTCTGGAGATCAGCGACAGCACCCTGGATCTGGCCCGGCGCGAGGCGCGTCTGGGCCGGGTAACCAGCCAGGGCCTGCAGCTGCAGGCCAGCCGCCTGGCGGATGGACAGATCGATTGGCTGAAGTTGCTCGAACGCAGCGATGGGGCACAGCAGCCCGACGCAGCCGAGACGCCTCAGGCTGCCCCGGAAGAGGACAGCGAGCCGGCGCCGCCATGGCGGCTGCTGGTGGATCAGGCGCAGCTGCAGGGCTACCGACTGCAGCTGACCGACCATCAACCGAGCACTCCGGTGACCATTGAAGTGGGACCGCTGAACCTCAGCCTCAACGACTTCGACAGCCAGTCCGAAGGCGTATTCGAGCTGAGCCTGGACACCCTGCTGAACCAGGAGGCCCGGCTAGCCATCCAGGGGACCGCCGGCATCAACCCCGTGCGGGCGGCGCTGCAGGTGGAGACCGGCGACATCGACCTGACCCTGGCCCAGGCCTACCTTGCCCCGCTGGTGAATCTTGAGCTGCGCTCAGGGCGCCTGAACAGCCAGCTGCAGGTCAAGCTCGACCAGCTGCAACCGCTGCAGCTGGACGTTGGCGGTCAGGCAAGCATTCGCCAGCTGCATGTGGTCGACGGCCCGGCCAAACGGGATCTGCTGAAATGGTCGAGCATGGATCTGAACGAGCTGCACTACCGGGGCAGTCGCCTGGATATAGGCCGAGTTGCCCTGCAGCAACCCTATGTACGCTTCATCATCAACCGCGACATGAGCACCAACTTCAGCGACCTGGTGAGAGCCCAACCCGAGCGCGAGGCCCCGGCAGCCGAGGGCGAACCCTTCGGTATCCGCATCGGCGGCATCAGCATCGCCGACGGCTCGGCCAACTTCGCTGACTTCAGCCTGACGCCCAACTTCGCCACCGGCATAGAACAGCTCAATGGCAGCATCGGTACCCTGGACAACCAGCGTACCCAGGCGGCCCGGGTGGATCTCCAGGGCAAGGTGGATCGCTACGCCCCGGTCACCATCCGCGGCGAGCTCACCCCCTTCGACCCGCTGAACAGTCTGGACATCGCCACCAGCTTCAAGAACGTCGAGCTGACCACCCTGACGCCCTACTCCGGCAAGTTCGCCGGCTACCGCATCCGCAAGGGACGGCTGAATCTGGATCTGCACTACCGCATCAATCAGGGCCAGCTGCAGGCCGACAACAGGGTCCTGCTTGAGGACCTGCAGCTCGGCGAACGGGTCGACAGCCCGGACGCGGTGGACCTGCCGGTACGCCTGGCCCTGGCCCTGCTCAAGGACACCCGGGGCAACATCGATATCGAGCTGCCGGTGGCCGGCGACCTGAACAATCCCGAGTTCAGCGTCATGCCCATCATCTGGCAGACCCTGCGCAATCTGGTACTGCGTGCCACCCAGGCACCGTTCAAGTTCATCGCCGGGCTGGCCGGCGGCGGTGACGCCGACCTCAGTCAGCTCGGCTTCAGCGCCGGCAGCAGCGAGCTCGATGCCAACGCCACCCAGGTGCTGGCTACCCTGGCCCAGGCCCTGTCCGAGCGCCCGCAGCTGGCCCTCGAAGTGGAAGGTGTCGGCGCTGCCGAACTCGACGGGCCGCAGCTGGCCGCAGCCCGCCTGGAGCGGGAACTGCGTCAGCTCGCCGCCAGCGAAATGCGCCGCCCGCCGGAAGACCCGTCCACCCTGGAGCTGGATGAGCGCGACCGGCGCAAACTGATCCGCACCCTGCATGAACAGCTGCAGCTGGCCGAGCCGGAGGAATGGCAGGCGCTGTCACGGGATGAACGCACCGAGGCCCGCAGCCAGGCCCTGATCGCGCACTGGAGCGACAACCCGGTGGCGCTGCGCCGCCTGGCCCAGCAGCGCGCCGCCGCGATCAAGGATTGGCTGGTGGATGAAGGCAGGCTGGAGCCTGAACGCATCCATCTTCTCGACGTGGACGAGACCGGTAAGGCAGATCAGGGGCAGATCGCCACGCGACTGCAGCTGGGGATCCGCTAGGCTCGCCCTCCCGGGTAAGCGATTGAAAATTTTACCAATTGCGCGAAATCCCTCTTGACAAGGTTCTCCCGTATGGGAATAATGCGCGCCTCAGATGGCTACATAGCTCAGTTGGTTAGAGCACAGCATTCATAATGCTGGGGTCCCTGGTTCAAGTCCAGGTGTAGCCACCAACAAATTCAAAGGCTTAGCTTCGGCTAGGCCTTTTTTTTGCCCTTCGGATTTGCCTCGGATTTTTCCGCCGATCGTCGCCACCGCCGTCGACCGCGTGGAGCTAGCATGCTGCTGCCATACAAGCAGCTGAGTAGCGTGCAGAGACAGGTAACGCCAATTACGCGGCGCGGGGGTGTCAACGCTTCCAGCGGGTCGCCACCAGCAGCCCCATGAAGGTCAGCGCACCACCGGCCAGATGGAACCACCGCAGCTGCTCCTGCAGCAGCAGCACCCCGAGCAGTGCGGTGAATACCGGCACCAGATAGCTGAACAGTGAAGCAGCGGAGGGTCCCAGCACCTTCACTCCGTGATTCCAGGCCACGTAGGCCAGCAACGAGGCGAACAGGGCGGTGTAGCTCACCGCGCCTGCCGTGTGCCAGGTGAGCGGCATGGGGCCGAGCCGCGCCTGCTCCCAGAGGAAGAAGGGAGTCAGCAGGGGCACACCGCACAGCAGCATGGCGGCCATCAGCACCAGACCCGGCGCCTGGATCGGCCAGCGCTGCAGCAGCACCGAATACAGCCCCCAGGACAGCACCGCCACTACCATGATCAGGTCGCCTCGGTTGAACTCCAGCTGCAGCAGACGTCCAAGCTGACCAGCGGACAACACCAGCAGCAGGCCAGCCAGGCCCAACAGGGTACCGCTGATGGCCGCGCGGTTCGGCCACTGGCGCAGCAGCAGGACGGACCAGAAGAATGCCGCCACCGGCAGCCCGGTGCCGACCAGAGTAAGATTGATCGCCGAGGTGCTCTGCGCAGCCTGGTACAGCAGGGTGTTGTAGGAAGAGATGCTCAGCGCCGCCAGTACCGCCAGCTGTTTCCAGCTGGCCAGCAGCGCGCGCCGGTGCTGCCACAACCCTCTGGCCGTAAACGGCAACAAGAGGATCAGAGCCAGACTCCAGCGCCAGAAGGACAGGCCGATCGGTGGCAGAATGCCAATCGCAGCCCGTGCAATCAGTGCGTTGCCAGCCCAGGCCAGTGCGGTCAGCACCAACCAGAACACGGCCCGTTGCCGCACGCCCATATATACCCCGCGTGTATCTGCTGGTCTTGCTTCAATCGAGCAGAGTGTAAGCCATCACCAGCGCGTCCTCACGGCCACCCACTGCGGGGTAGTAGCCACGTCGACGACCGATCTCATTGAACCCGGTGCGCTCGTACAAGCGGATAGCGGGCTGGTTTGATTCGCGCACCTCGAGAAACGCGGTCTCGGCTCCCCGCCCGCGCCCCTGCAACAGCAGATGATCGAGCAGCTTGCCACCCAGACCGTTGGACTGGCTTTCCGGCTTGACCGTCAGGTTGAGCAGATGACATTCATCTCCGGCGGCCGACAGCACTCCGTGCCCCACCTGCTGATCGCCGAGGAACATCAGCCAGCACTCGTAGCCGGATTTGATGCAATCAAGGAAGATGCCCCGTGTCCAGGGATGACTGAAGGCGCTGAACTCGATTGTCAGCACCGCCTCCACATCCGCCTCGGTCATCGGGCGAAACGTCGGTTCTACCATTACTCACCCTGCCAGCGATGCATGATGCGTTGCAGCTGGCTCCACAGCCGCGCCTTGTAGCGGGGCTCGCCCAGCAGTTGCTCCAGCGTCGGAGCAAACCAGGCCGGCGGTAACGCCTCCAGCATCTGCTCACCCTCGGGCTGCTGGCCCTCGCCGAGCAGGTCCGGTCCGAGCAGCAGCTGGGGGAAGCGACCAAAGCAGCCGACGGAGTGCGCCTGACGCCCTTCCAGACGCCCCTGCATGAAGACTTGCAACGCCCGGCTGGCCGCGGGCGCGCTGCGATCCAGCTGCGGATTGCGGTTCAGCGGCCAGCGAAAATCGGCCACAAAGGCCGGCGGGGGCAACTGCACCGCCCTGACAATATCCCTGAGCAGATTCAGCTCCGGGGAGGCGCTTTCCAGTCCCGGCTCGTGCACCTCGAGCAACAGGGCGCAGGAACCGGCTTGCCACAGCTGCAGGTAGAAAGACTCCAGTGGCTCGGCCTTTACAGGCTCCTCCCGGGACGGCGCCGGCGCTTCGGCAGCAGGGGCTGGCTGAGCTTGCTGGCGGGGGGTATCGGCACCGGCGATACGCGCACGGATCTGCTCCACGGCCGAGCCGGCGTTATTGCCGGTCGACTGCGGGCCGGGCCGGATCACGATACGCTGTTCAGGCAGCGAGGACTCAGGCGCCTGCGTGTGGGCGTCAGGCTCGTCCTCCCACTCCGGCATCAGGGGCGGCAGACGCCAGGCCGCATTGGCCAGTGGTTGACGCGGCACCCAGCCAACCACGCCCATGGCTTCCAGATACGCCAGGCGTGTGGACTCCAGCATCAGATACCTTCAACCTGCGGATGGGCCTTGAGCACACCGGACTGGATCAGGTTCAAGGCATTGATATAGGCCTTGGCCGAGGCAATCACGATGTCGGTATCAGCGCCATTGCCGTTGACGATGCGGCCATCCTTCTCCAGTCGTACGGTTACCTCGCCCTGCGAGTCGGTTCCCTCGGTAATGGCATTGACCGAGTAGAGTTGCAGATTGGCACCTGAGTGTGCGATTTCCTCCAGTGCACGGAAGGCCGCGTCAACCGGACCGGAGCCCGAAGCCGAGGCCTGGCGTTCAACGCCATCGACTTCCACGCTGATCTTCGCCACCGGTGTTTCACCGGTGCGGCTGGTGACATCCAGATAACTGAGGCGCATGCGCTCCGGCACATCGGTAATGCTGTCGGAAACCAGCGCCTGCAGGTCCTCATCGAAGATCTCGTGCTTCTTGTCTGCCAGCTCCTTGAAGCGGGCGAAGGCTGCATTCAGCTCGTCCTGATCGGCCAGCTCGATACCCAGCTCCTGCAGACGGGTACGGAAGGCGTTGCGCCCCGACAGCTTGCCCAGGGACAGCTTGTTGGCATGCCAACCAACCGACTGGGCACTCATGATCTCGTAGGTCTCGCGGTGCTTGAGCACCCCATCCTGGTGAATGCCCGATTCGTGGGCAAAGGCGTTGGCGCCGACAATGGCCTTGTTCGGCTGCACCGGGAAACCGGTGATGCTCGATACCAGGCGCGAGGTACTGAGGATGTGTTCGGTAACAATACCGGTATCCACCTGGAATACGTCCTGGCGGGTACGCAACGCCATGACGATCTCCTCCAGCGCTGCGTTACCAGCTCGCTCGCCCAGACCGTTGATGGTGCATTCCACCTGGCGCGCACCGGCGGTGACCGCGGCCAGCGAGTTGGCTACTGCCAGTCCCAGATCGTTATGGCAATGCACGGAGAAGATCGCCTTGTCCGCGTTGGGCACCCGCTCGATGATCTGGCGAATGGTCTCGGCGAACTGGTGGGGAATCGCATAACCGACGGTATCGGGAATATTGATGGTCCGCGCGCCGGCGTCGATCGCCTGCTCGATGATCCGACACAGGAAGTCGATCTCGGAACGACCGCCGTCCTCGCAGGAGAACTCGACATCCTCACACAGATTGCGCGCGCGCTTGATCGCCCGCACGGCCTGTTCGATCACCTGGTCGGGCTGCAGGCGCAGCTTGTATTCCATGTGGATCGGACTGGTAGCAATGAAGGTGTGGATACGACCGGCATTGGCATTGGCCAGCGCCTCGGCGGCACGGTCGATATCCGCGTCCACCGCCCGGGCCAGACTGCAGATCCGGCTGTCCTTGATGGTGTCGGCAATGCTTTTCACCGCCTCGAAATCACCCGGACTGGCAATCGCAAAACCGGCTTCGATCACATCTACCCGCAGTTTTTCCAGGGCACGGGCAATGCGCAGCTTCTCCTCCCGGGTCATGGACGCACCGGGGCTCTGCTCGCCATCACGCAAGGTGGTATCGAAAATGATGACGCGATCCTGACTCATCTGCCTGTCTCCTCGGTGGTACTGCGGTAATGCCGGAAAGTATACCTCAACGCCAGGAGCGAGAGAGGATGCGCAACGGCAAAGAAAAAACCCCAACCTGTTTCCAGATCGGGGTTTTCTATTTGAA
>NZ_JAYJLH010000006.1:0-179924 GCF_051948695.1 Halopseudomonas sp. Lyrl_26 | reverse complement strand
TTCTTCGCTTGCCGTGTCAGGGAGGCGTATGTTAGCGAATCCTGAAGGCTTGTCAACCCCCCTTGCCACTCACTTTGTTCGATATGGCCGTCGCGGCGCGGGTGAAGAGGCTGCGCTTTCTATCCGATCTATCCGGTATACCGACATATGGGGAAGCATGTCCAGCATCACCCCACTCAACCTGACCGGCACACAGGGTCAACTACCCGGGGCCCAGCGCATTGGGGGAAGTCGACAGCCCGTTTGCTCCAGCAATCTGCGAAGCTCAAAAACGCTGCCAAGCTAACTATAGTCAGGGGAAAAGCTCACCCGGGTTTGCGTAGTTCGTTCGGCGTGCTGCGCCACAACGTGCCGGGCCGGCACCTGGATATCGTCGCACGCATGTAACCCCGCAGCACCTTTCGACGGCCGGCTGACGCTCCATGCCCGGCACCTGCCAAGCAACTACAGGAGCTCGGAAAACACCACTGGCTTGATCGGATAGGGAAAAACGCCCACCTTTATCGCGGCGATGGCTTGTTGAGATTTCTGTATCAGGTCGTCATGGTCTAGCCCCAACTCCAGAACCAGCTCGGCGCAGGAGCAGACTTCTCCTCGTGATGGCCTTCCACCCGTAGCACTTGTGGAAACGGGTATAGCGACGCGAAAGACGCTGACCCAATGGAGGCTGCCGCCTGGCGCGGTATGCGCAGCGAATTCCAGGCGCAAAAAAAACTTTCACATTTCAGTTAGTTAATGTATAGTTCGTCCCGCTTTGGCAGGAACCGCAAAGCATCGTCGGGGCGTAGCGCAGCCTGGTAGCGCACTTGCATGGGGTGCAAGGGGTCGAGTGTTCGAATCACTCCGTCCCGACCAAATACTGAAAACCCAATCATCGAAAGGTGATTGGGTTTTTTAATGCCTGCAGAACGGGTAGAAAACGGAAACAGCGGGGGGGATCGGCGGGGACCCGGGAGGGATTCACCGCGAATGCACACTCAGTGGGTCTTGAGTACCTGCAGCACTTCTTCCAGCTCGGCGATGGTCTGGCGGATCAGCTGCTTGTAGTGGCTGTTATCCTCCTTCGCCTCCTCACCTTCCAGACGCTGGCGGGCGCCGCCGATGGTAAATCCCTGATCGTACAGCAGCGAGCGGATCTGGCGGATCATCAGCACATCCTGACGCTGATAGTAGCGCCGATTGCCGCGCCGCTTGACCGGGGACAGCTGGGGAAACTCCTGCTCCCAGTAGCGCAGCACGTGGGGTTTGACCGCGCAGAGCTCGCTGACCTCACCAATGGTGAAGTAGCGCTTCCCGGGAATAGCCGGCAGTTCATTATTGTGGCTGGGTTCCAGCATAGGCTTCTACTCGGGCTTTGAGTTTCTGACCGGGGCGGAAGGTGACCACGCGCCGGGCGGTGATGGGTATTTCCTCGCCGGTCTTGGGGTTGCGACCGGGCCGCTCGCGCTTGTCGCGCAGGTCGAAGTTGCCGAAACCCGACAACTTCACCTGCTCGTTGTTTTCCAGCGCGTTGCGGATCTCTTCAAAAAACAGTTCCACCAGTTCTTTGGCTTCACGCTTGTTGAAGCCAAGCTCCTCGTAGAGATGTTCCGCCATTTCTGCTTTTGTCAGAGCCCCCATACGCACTTTCCTATTTTCTCAAGATGGCATTGAAGTCCTGCTCGAGTGAACCCAGTACCCTTTCCATGGTGGCGTTCACTTCGTCATCAGTAAGAGTGCGCGAGGAATGTTGCAAGGTCAAGCCGATCGCCAGACTTTTGCTTTCCGGATCAATGCCTTTGCCCTGATAAACGTCAAACAGTCTGAGGTTTTTCAGCACTGGCCCAGCCTCGTCGCGGATGCGCTGCAGCAGGTCGCCGGCGACAACGGACTGCTTCACCACCACGGCGATATCCCGTCGGACTTCTGGGAACTTCGAGAGTTCCGCGAAGGCCGGCAGACGTCCCTCGGTGATACCGGCCAGGCGCAGCTCGAAGAGGAAGACCGGGCCATTGAGGTCCAGCTTGTCCACCAGCTGCGGGTGCAGGGCACCGATCCAGCCAACCAGCTCGCCATCCCTGAGGATGCGGGCGCTCTGACCGGGATGCAGGGCGGGATGTTCAGCCGCCTCGAAGCGGAAGCTGTCCAGCGCACCGCCCTGCCCCAGCACCGCTTCCACATCGCCCTTGACGTCGTAGAAGTCCAGCTTGTCGGCACCATTGGCCCACCCCTCGGGCAGCCGGCTGCCAGTGGCGATGCCGGCCAGCATCGGCTCCTGCAGCAGCTCACCGCTGGGCTGGGGCACAAAGCGCAGCCCGCTTTCGAACAGCCGTACCCGTGCCTGCTGACGGTTCTGGTTGTGCTGTACCGCCTTGGCCAGACCCGGCCACAGGGAGGAGCGCATCACCGCCATGTCGCTGGAGATGGGGTTGGCCAATGCCAGGGGCTCGATCTGCGGATCGAACAGCTGGTTGAGGCCGGGCTCGACGAAACTGTAGGTAATCGCCTCCTGATAACCCCGGGCTACCAGCAGCCGGCGCAGTACCGGCAGCTCGTTCCGGGTTTCCGGGTTGGCGCTGAGGTTCAGCGATGCCCTGGGCGCGCTGACCGGCAGTCGGTTGTAACCGTACAGGCGGGCCAGCTCCTCGATCAGATCGATTTCCAGGGTAATGTCGAAGCGATGGCTGGGCACTTCCACCTGCCACTCCCCCGCCCCGGCACGAATCACCCCGAGCTCCAGGCCACGCAGGTAACCTTCGATTTCCTCTTCGCTGATCTGCAGCCCGAGCATCTGACTGACACGCTCGTTACGCAGGCGGATGCTGACCGGAGTCGGCAGCTGGGTCTCGGCCACGGCTTCGATAACCGGGCCCGGTTCACCACCCACGGTCTCCAGGACCAGGGCGGTCAGACGCTCCATGGCCTGACGCGGCAGTTGCCAGTCCACGCCGCGTTCGAAGCGGTGCGAAGCGTCGGTGTGCAGACCGTAGTTACGGGCCTTGCCAGCAATGGCGATCGGGTCGAAGAAGGCACTTTCCAGGAACAGGTCGGTGGTGTTCTCGTTGATGCCGCTGTGCTCGCCACCCATGATGCCGGCCATGCCCAGCGGACGCTCATGATCCGCGATAACCAGCGTATCGCTGCGCAGGGCGATTTCCTGGCCATCCAGCAGAGTCAGCTTCTCACCCTCCTCGGCCAGACGCACACGGATGCCACCGCGGATTTCCGCCAGATCGTAGGCGTGCAGCGGTTGACCGAGTTCGAGCATCACATAGTTGGTGATATCCACCACCGGGTCGATGCTGCGGATGTCACTGCGACGCAGGCGCTCGACCATCCACAGGGGCGTCGGGCGGCTCAGGTCGACATTGCGAATGACCCGACCGACAAAGCGGGAGCAGGCCTGGGGTGCCAGCAACTCGACCGGGCGAACCTCATCATGCACAGGTGCCACGGCTTCGATGGCCGGACGGCTGACCGGCGCACCGTAGTTGGCCCCGACTTCCCGGGCCAGACCGGCGATCGACAGACAGTCACCCCGGTTGGGCGTCAGGTCGACCTCGATGATGGCGTCATCCAGACCCAGGTATTGGCGCAGGCACTGGCCGACCGGCGCATCCGCCGGCAGCTCGAACAGACCATCGTGGTCATCCGACAGCTGCAGTTCGGCAGCCGAGCACAGCATGCCGAAGGATTCCACGCCACGCAGCTTGGCCTTCTTGATCTTGAAGTCCTCGCCCAGCACGGCGCCAACCATGGCAAAGGGCACGCGAATCCCGGCGCGGGCGTTGGGTGCACCACAGACCACCTGGAACTCCTCGGAGCCATTGCTCACCCGGCAGACCCGCAGCTTGTCCGCATCGGGATGCTGCTCGGCGCTGAGGATCTCGCCAACCACCACGCCGCTGAACTCGCCGGCAACCGGGCTGACACTGTCGACCTCGAGGCCGGTCATGGACAGGCGCGCCACCAGCTCGTCCCGGGGTACTTCCGGATTCACCCAGCTGCGCAGCCACTGTTCACTGAATTTCATGTTTCATTCCTGCTTCAAAAGGGTTGCGGTTACGGCGTTCAGCGGAACTGCGCAAGAAAACGCAGATCGTTGTCGAAGAACAGGCGCAGATCATTGACGCCATAGCGCAGCATCGCCAGGCGCTCCACGCCCATGCCGAAGGCAAAGCCCTGATACTGCTCCGGGTCGATTCCCGAGGAGCGGAACACGTTGGGGTGCACCATGCCGCAGCCCATGACCTCGAGCCAGCCGGTCTGCTTGCACACCCGGCAACCGCAGCCGTTGCACATCACGCACTGGATATCCACCTCGGCGGACGGCTCGGTGAAGGGGAAGAACGAGGGGCGGAAGCGCACCTGCAGGTCCTTCTCGAAGAACACCTGCAGGAACTCGGCGATGGTGCCCTTGAGGTCGGCAAAGCTGACCTCCCGGTCGACCAGCAGCCCCTCTACCTGATGGAACATCGGCGAGTGGGTCAGGTCCGAGTCGCAGCGATAGACGCGACCGGGGCAGACGATGCGGATCGGCGGCTTCTGGCTTTCCATGGTACGCACCTGCACCGGTGAGGTGTGGGTACGCAGCAGGGTGTTGGCATTGAAATAGAAGGTATCATGCATCGCCCGGGCCGGATGGTGGCCGGGGATGTTGAGTGCCTCGAAGTTGTGGTAGTCGTCCTCGACCTCGGGGCCTTCCGCCACGGCATAGCCGACGCGGGAAAAGAATTCTTCGATGCGCTCCATGGTACGGGTCACCGGGTGCAGACCACCGCTGGTCTGGCCACGGCCCGGCAGGGTCACGTCCACCCGCTCGGCCGCCAGCCTGGCGTTGAGTGCCGCCGCTTCCATGTCGCTCTTGCGAGCATTCAACTCGCCTTGCACGCGCTCCTTGGCCTCGTTGACCATGGCGCCGACTCTGGGCCGCTCTTCAGCGGGAATGTTGCCCAGGGTCTTCATTACCTGAGTAAGTTCGCCCTTCTTGCCAAGGTACTGGACGCGCAACTGCTCCAGTGCGTTGACATCTGCCGCCTGCTTTACGGCTTCCAGGGCCTGGGAAACTAGCGCGTCCAGGTTTTCCATTTAACACTCCAGAAACAAAAATAGGGGAAGAGCTGCAAGGCTCTTCCCCTATTAATGACGTTGCCAACCGGCGCAAGCGCCGGTGATTGTCGTAACGAGGGCTTAAGCCAGGCTAGCCTTTGCTTTTTCGACAATCGCAGTAAACGCCGCTTTTTCGTTCACGGCCAGATCGGCCAGAACCTTACGGTCGATTTCGATGGAAGCCTTTTTCAGGCCGGCAATCAGACGGCTGTAGGACAGACCATTCTGACGGGCACCAGCGTTGATACGGGCAATCCACAGAGCACGGAACTGACGCTTGCGCTGCTTGCGGTCACGGTAGGCATACTGACCAGCCTTGATGACCGCCTGCTTGGCAACCCGGAATACACGCGAACGTGCACCGTAGTAACCTTTGGCGAGTTTCAGAATCTTCTTGTGACGCTTGCGCGCCATTACACCACGCTTAACACGAGCCATTCTCTAGATCCTCAACCTTGATTAACGGAGACGCAGCATGCGTTCAACTTTCTGGACGTCTGCAGCATTGAGCTGAGAAGTGCCACGCAGTTGGCGCTTACGCTTGGTGGTCATCTTGGTCAGGATGTGGCTTTTGAAAGCGTGCTTGTGCTTGATGCCACTGCCAGTCACTTTGAAGCGCTTGGCGGCACCACTTTTGGTCTTCATCTTTGCCATGTTCATGTACTCCAAATAGAGTGGATAAGATAATCACAAGGCCTGGCGTTGCCCTGGAGATTACTTTTTCTTCTTGGGTGCAAGGACCATCATCAACTGACGACCTTCCATTTTCGGGTGCTGTTCAACGGTGCCGTATTCGGCGAGGTCGGCTTCGACCCGCTTCAACAGCTCCATGCCCAGCTCCTGATGGGCCATTTCCCGGCCGCGGAATCGCAGGGATACCTTGGCTTTGTCACCCTCGCTGAGGAACTTGATAAGGTTGCGAAGCTTGACCTTATAGTCCCCTTCTTCCGTCCCTGGACGAAACTTGATTTCCTTGATTTGAATCTGTTTCTGATTCTTCCGGGCGGCAGCCTGCTGCTTCTTCTTCTCGAAGATATGCTTGCCGTAGTCCATGACTCGGCATACAGGCGGCTCTGCATCGGGGGAGATTTCAACCAGGTCGAGCCTGGCCTCCTCGGCGGCGGCCAGCGCTTCCTGAATGGAGACGATACCGATCTGTTCACCTTCGGGGCCAATCAGGCGAACTTCACGCGCCGTGATGTTTTCGTTGATCGGCGGGCGTTGTGCGGCTCTTTTGTCTTGTCTCATCTCGCGTTTAATCTTTATTGCTCCGAATTCGGGCGGCCTCGTTGTGCGACGGCGCGGGCGAGGAATTCGGAGAACTCGGCAATGCTCATCGTACCCAGATCTTTACCCTCCCGCGTGCGCACGGCCACAGTGTGCGATTCGACTTCCCTATCCCCGATTACCAGCAAGTAGGGAGTCTTGTGCAAAGTATGCTCGCGGATTTTAAAGCCGATCTTCTCGTTTCTCAAGTCCGCGACGGCGCGATAGCCCATTTCATTGAGCGATTTCTCGACTTTCCGACAGAACTCGGCCTGGTTGTCGGTGATATTCAGCACCGCCACCTGGGTCGGCGCCAGCCAGGCCGGGAAGTCACCGGCGTAGTGCTCGATGAGAATGCCGATGAAGCGCTCGAAGGAGCCGAGGATCGCCCGGTGCAGCATCACCGGCGTCTTGCGGGTGCCGTCCTCGGCCACATACTGGGCATCCAGACGACCCGGCAGCATGAAGTCCAGCTGCAGGGTGCCGCACTGCCACACCCGGCCCAGACAGTCGCGCAGGGAGAACTCGATCTTGGGCCCGTAAAAGGCGCCCTCACCCGGCTGCAGCTCCCACTTCAGACCGGCCTCGTTCAGCGCCTCTTCCAGACCGCGCTCGGCCTGATCCCAGTCGGCATCATCACCCATGCGATCTTCAGGACGGGTCGAGAGCTTCAGCTCGACATCATCGAAGCCGAAATCGCGGTAGACCTGCAGAGTGAGGGCAATGAAGTTGGCCGCCTCGGTCTTGACCTGCTCATCGGTACAGAAGATGTGCGCATCGTCCTGGGTGAAGCCGCGAACCCGCATCAGACCGTGCAGCGAACCGGAGGGTTCGTTGCGATGGCAGGAACCGAATTCGGCCAGGCGCAGCGGCAGATCACGGTAGCTCTTGAGCCCCTGGTTGAAGACCTGGATGTGGCACGGACAGTTCATCGGCTTGACCGCGTAGTCGCGGCTCTCCGACTCGGTAGTGAACATGTTCGCCGAGTAATGCTCCCAGTGACCGGAACGCTCCCACAGCACACGGTCAACGACCTGCGGCGTACGGATTTCCTTGTAGCCGCTGTCCTTCTGCACCTCGCGCATGTACTGCTCGAGCACCTGGTAGACAGTCCAGCCGTTGGGGTGCCAGAACACCATGCCCGGCGCCTCTTCCTGGGTGTGGAACAGGTTCAGACGCTTGCCGAGCTTGCGGTGGTCGCGCTTTTCAGCCTCTTCGATCCGCTTGATGTAGGCCGCCAGCTGCTTCTTGTCTGCCCAGGCGGTGCCATAGATGCGCTGCAGCTGTTCGTTCTTCGCGTCGCCGCGCCAGTAGGCGCCGGAGATGCGGGTCAGCTGGAACGCCTTGAGGAACCGAGTGTTGGGCACATGCGGCCCGCGGCACATGTCCACGTATTCCTCGTGGTAGTAGAGCCCCATGGCCTTTTCATCGGGCATATCCTCGATCAGACGCAGCTTGTACTCCTCGCCACGCTCGGCGAACACGCGGATCACCTCGTCCCGGGGAGTCATCTTCTTGATGACGTCATACTCGGTATCGATCAGCTCACGCATGCGCTTCTCGATGGCAGCCATATCCTCGGGAGTGAAGGGACGCTCATAGGCGATGTCGTAATAGAAGCCTTCTTCGATCACCGGACCGATGACCATCTTGGCAGTCGGGTACAGCTGCTTGACCGCATGACCCACCAGGTGAGCACAGGAGTGACGGATGATCTCCAGACCTTCCTCGTCCCGCGGCGTGATGATCTGCAGGCTGGCGTCCTGCTCGATCAGATCGCAGGCATCAACCAGGCGACCGTCGATCTTGCCGGCGACTGTTGCCTTGGCCAGACCGGCACCAATGGATTGCGCCACCTGATACACGGTGACCGGGGTATCAAATGTGCGCTGACTGCCGTCGGGGAGAGTGATTACAGGCATGGTGTCGCTCCTTTCTCAGTGGTGACCGCTACGCAAGGCCACGTGATGGAATACAGAAATGATAGAAACAAAAAAGCCCAACCACAGGTGGCCGGGCTTTGTATCTGGTAGGCACGATTGGATTCGAACCAACGACCCCCACCATGTCAAGGTGGTGCTCTAACCAACTGAGCTACGTGCCTGCGATGGAGGCGAACTATACGCACCCACCCGGAGGGCGTCAACCCCTAAGTCACTGAATATCTGCAAAAAGATCGGTGCTGCAGAGAGCCGCCGCTGAGCCTCTTCCGAAGCTGTTCACAGATTGACCAGTCGCTCGCGCAACTGCTGTATCTCGTCGCGCATCTGGGCCGCCGCCTCGAATTCCAGATCCCGGGCATGCTGGTACATCTTCTCCTCCAGCTGGCGTATGCGCTTGGTGATCTCGGCAGGTGAACGCAGCTTGTCGGCCTGGTAACCCGCGCCCTCCTCGGCCACCTTGGCAGCGCGCCGCTTGTTGTTCCGGCTGCCGGGTACCACTGCACCTTCAAGGATGTCCTGCACGCTCTTGATCACACCCTTGGGCGTAATGCCATGCTCCTCGTTGAAAGCGATCTGCCTGGCCCGCCGACGCTCGGTCTCACCGATGGCCCGCTCCATGGAACCGGTGATCCGATCTGCATAGAGGATGGCCTTGCCGTTCAGGTTACGCGCCGCGCGGCCGATGGTCTGGATCAGCGAGCGCTCTGATCGGAGGAAGCCTTCCTTGTCCGCATCAAGAATCGCGACGAGGGAAACTTCAGGCATATCAAGACCTTCGCGCAACAAGTTAATGCCGACCAGCACGTCGAACACCCCCATACGCAGATCGCGGATGATCTCCACCCGCTCGACGGTATCGATATCGGAATGCAGATAGCGCACCTTGACCCCGTGGTCGGCAAGGTAGTCGGTCAGATCCTCGGCCATGCGCTTGGTCAGGGTCGTCACCAGTACGCGCTCGTTACGCGCGGTGCGCAGCCCCACCTCGGACAGCAGATCATCCACCTGGGTAGTGGCCGGGCGCACTTCGATTTCCGGATCCACCAACCCGGTGGGCCTGACCACCTGCTCAACCACGCGGCCCGCATGCGCCTCCTCATAGGGTCCCGGGGTGGCGGAGACGAAGATGGTCTGCGGAGAAATTGCCTCCCACTCATCGAAACGCATCGGGCGGTTATCCAGCGCAGAGGGCAGACGGAAGCCATACTCGACCAGGGTCTCCTTGCGCGATCGGTCGCCCTTGTACATGGCACCCACCTGGGGCACGGAGACGTGGGATTCGTCTATCACCAGCAGCGCGTTGGCCGGCAGGTAATCGAACAGGGTCGGCGGCGGCTCGCCCTCCGGGCGCCCGGACAGGTAACGGGAGTAGTTTTCGATGCCATTGCAGTAACCCAGCTCCATGATCATCTCCATATCGAAGCGGGTACGCTGCTCAAGCCGCTGCGCCTCGACCAGCTTGTTCTGGCTGTGAAGCACCTCAAGCCGCTCCCTGAGCTCGACCTTGATCTCCTCAACCGCCTCCAGCAGCTTCTCTCTCGGCGTCACATAATGTGATTTCGGATAGATAGTTACGCGCGGAACCTTGCGTAAAACCTCACCCGTGAGCGGATCAAAGAAGCTGATGGTTTCCACCGTGTCGTCAAACAACTCGATACGGATTGCCTCCAGATCGGATTCCGCCGGGAACACATCGATCACATCCCCCCGCACCCGGTAGGTGGCCCGCGCCAGCTCCATGTCGTTGCGGGTGTACTGCAGCTCCGCCAGACGACGCAACAGCGCGCGCTGATCCAGCTGATCGCCCCGGTCCACGTGCAGCACCATGCGCAGGTAGGACTCGGGGTCACCCAGGCCGTAGATGGCCGACACCGTGGCCACTATGATGGCGTCCGGCCGCTCCATGAGGGCCTTGGTCGCCGACAGGCGCATCTGCTCGATGTGATCGTTGATCGAGGCATCCTTCTCGATGAAGGTATCCGATGCCGGCACATAGGCTTCAGGCTGGTAGTAGTCGTAATAGGAAACGAAGTACTCCACGGCATTGTTCGGGAAGAATTCGCGGAACTCGCCATACAGCTGCGCCGCCAGGGTCTTGTTGGGCGCCATCACTATGGTCGGACGCTGGACCTGCTGGATGACGTTGGCAATGGTGAAGGTCTTCCCTGACCCCGTCACCCCGAGCAGCGTCTGGTGAGACAGGCCGGCCTCCAGGCCCTCCACCAGTTGCGCAATGGCCACCGGCTGATCGCCGGCCGGCTTGAAACGGGTTTGCAGCTTGAAATGTGTCATGACAGGGAAAGTACCACGGGTCAGAAGAACAGCCTCCATCATAGCACCGCAATCCCGCCCAAATGCAGGACCACCGGACTCGCACCCGCCCCCTCTCTCTGTTTATAATGTCCGGCCGCCTGCGGCACAGCCCGACAACTTCATTCACCTGTTTCGAGTCTGCCCATATCATGAGTCTGTTTTCCCCCGTTGAAATGGCGCCCCGCGATCCCATTCTTGGCCTCAACGAGGCGTTCAATGCCGATCCGCGCGCAGAAAAAGTCAATCTGGGTGTTGGCGTCTATTACGACGAGAATGGCAAGGTCCCCCTGCTGCGCGCTGTTCAGGCTGCAGAAGCGGCCCGGGTGGCCGAGGGCGCACCGCGCACCTACCTGCCGATGGAGGGTCTGGCGCCCTACGATCAGGCTGTCCAGAAACTGCTGCTCGGCGCAGACTCGCCGCTGCTGAGTTCCGGCCGTCTGGTCACGGCCCAGTCGCTGGGTGGTACCGGCGCACTCAAGCTCGGTGCAGACTTTCTCTACCGCCTGGCCGGCAAGCGGCTGGTAGCCATCAGCGACCCCAGCTGGGAAAACCATCGGGCGCTGTTCGAAACCGCCGGCTACGAAGTGGTGACCTACCCCTATTACGATCCGGCGACCCATGGTCTGAACCTGCAGGGCATGCTCGACGGCATCGAGGGCCTTCCCGAAGGCAGCGTGGTGCTGCTGCATGCCTGCTGCCACAACCCCACCGGGGTCGATCTGAACGTCGAGCAGTGGAAGCAGGTCATCGAGGTCATCCGCGAGCGCGGCCATGTGCCGTTCCTGGATATCGCCTATCAGGGCTTCGGTGACAACCTGGAAGACGATGCCGTGGCGGTGCGCCTGTTCGCCGAGTCCGGCCTGCCCTGCGTCATCTCCAGCTCCTTCTCCAAGTCCTTCTCCCTGTATGGGGAGCGGGTCGGCGCGCTGACCTTCATCACGGGTACCGCCGAGGAAGGTGAGCGGGTACTGTCCCAGCTCAAGCGGGTGATCCGCACCAACTATTCCAACCCGCCGACCCACGGCGCCAAGGTTGTCGCAGCCGTGCTGAACAACCCCGAGCTGTATGCCATGTGGGTGGAAGAGCTGGCTGAAATGCGCATCCGCATCAAGCAGATGCGCAGCGCCCTGGCGGAGAAACTTCGCGCCGCCGGCGTGCAGCAGGATGTCAGCTTCATCGAGCAGCAGCGCGGCATGTTCTCCTACTCCGGTCTGAGCCGCGAGCAGGTCAGCCGCCTTGCCGAAGAATTTGCCATCTACGCCGTGGGCAGCGGTCGCATCTGCGTCGCCGCGCTCAATAACAGCAATATCGACACTGTGGCCAATGCCATGGCCAAGGTCATGCTGGAGGCCTGAAAGCGAGGCTGCGCATTTTCACTAAAATGCCTCTCAAGGTGTTGACTTGAAAAGTTTTTTTGGTAAAGTGCGCACATCGATTCCGCGATAGCTCAGTCGGTAGAGCAAATGACTGTTAATCATTGGGTCCCTGGTTCGAGTCCAGGTCGCGGAGCCAAACAAAAAAGCCCGACATCCTCACGGATGCCGGGCTTTTTCGTATGCGCCGATCATTCGCAGTCGATGGTGATCCGCACCCGGTTGATGGCCCGGCGGAAGAACTGACTGACCACCTCCTGCTTGCCCGGGTGCAGGGTAATGTGCCGCGGCACCGGGCGCTCCGGCCCGTTGACGAAGGCGACCCGACAGTCCAGCGTGGCTGACTCGCGGCTGGTCATCAGCACCGCCGCCATATTGGCCTGATCCACAGTCCCGACAGCAATATCGAACTCCGCAGGTTGAACCTGCACATCGACCGGGAAGGCCCAGGCGGGCAGTGCCAGGGCCAGGGCCATGCCGAAAGCCAGAAAAACTTGATACATTGAGCCTTACCTTCATCAGGAAACTGAAACATCAACATAGACCGAAGGTCATTCGGATGAAAGCACCCCGGGTCACTCTGGATCAATGGCGAACCCTGCAGGCGGTAGTCGACCATGGCGGCTTTGCCCAGGCCGCAGCGGCACTGCATCGTTCCCAGTCCTCCGTCAGCTATACCGTGGCCCGCATGCAGGAGCAGCTGGGCGTTCCCCTGCTGGAAATCGTCGGGCGTCGCGCGGTGCTGACAGACGCCGGCGCTGCCCTGCTGCGCCGCTCCCGGCACCTTGTGCAGCAGGCTCAGCAACTGGAAGAGCTGGCAAGAAATATGGACCAGGGCTGGGAGGCCGAGGTTCAGCTGGTGGTCGATGCCGCCTACCCCACCGAGCATCTGTCCTGCGCCCTGGAAGCTTTCATTCCCCAGAGCAAGGGCTGCCGGGTGCAGTTGCGTGAGGAGGTACTGTCCGGTGTCGAGGAACAGCTGCACAGCGGCAGCGCCGATCTGGCCATTTCCAGCATCGGCATCGCCGGGTACCTGCCGCAGCAACTGGGTACGCTGCAGTTCCTGGCCGTGGCCCATCCCCAGCACCCCCTGCACCAGCTCAGGCGAACTCTCAGCCATCAGGATCTGGAAGGCCATCTGCAGGTGGTCATCCGCGATTCGGGCCGGCGCCAGCCCCGGGACGAAGGCTGGCTGGGCGCAGAGCAACGCTGGACGGTTACCAGCCTCTCTACCGCTGCCAAGCTGGTATCACGCGGCCTCGGCTTCGCCTGGCTGCCCCGTCACGACATTGCCACCCAGCTGGAACAGGGCACTCTGGCCGTACTGCCACTGGCCCAGGGCAGTGAGCGTGCCGCGCCCATCTACCTGTACGCCCGCAAGGACAGGCCCCTGGGCCCGGCCGCGCGCATTCTCGCCGATCTGATCATCAGCCATTCGCAATCAGACTGACATTGCCTGCGCAGGGCGTTGAGCCCCGCCGCGCTTGTGCTTACACTCGCCGAACAACACCAACGTAAACACCCCTCTGTCCGGAGTCCTGAATGCTGAAAAGAATCATCGGAACCTGCGTCCTCGCCCTGCTCGCCAGCGCTGCCCTGGCCGACAACCCCCGCGTCCTGCTGAGCACCAGCCATGGTGATATCGAAATCGAGCTGGATGCCGAGGCGGCGCCCATCACCGTGGAGAACTTCCTGCGCTACACCGATGCCGGGCACTATGATGGCCTGATCTTCCACCGGGTGATTCCCGGCTTCATGATCCAGGGCGGCGGCTTTGACAGCAACATGCGCCAGCGCCCCGTCGGCCAGCCGATCAGGAACGAAGCCGATAACGGCCTGAAGAATGATCGCTACACCATCGCCATGGCCCGCACCCAGGTGCGCGACAGCGCCACCAGTCAGTTCTTCATCAACCTGGCCAACAACGACTTCCTCAACCACGGCGCCCGTGACTTCGGCTACGCCGTGTTCGGCAAGGTGGTCAGCGGCGAGCACGTGGTCGAGACCATCGGCAAGGTACCCACCGGCCGGCAGGCAGGGCACAGCGACGTGCCGGTCAACCCGGTCACCATCAACAGTGTCAAGCGGGTTACAAGCGACGACTGATCAGCTGATGCCTGCCGCAGGGCCCTGCTCGGCCCTGCGGTACGGCAGATAGGCCATGGCATCCTGCTGATATTCCCGTACCCCTTCCCTTTCCTGCTGCAGATAATCCGCTACCGCCTCATGCAAGCCCGGCTGCAGTCTGTGCCATGACCGGGTCAGCACGGGCTCGAATCCCCGCAGCAGCTTGTGCTCTCCCTGGGCGCCAGCATCGAAGCGCTGCAGCCCTTCGGCAATGCAGCGCTCCATGCCCTGATAGAAACAGGTCTCGAAATGCAGACTGTCATACTCCTCCAGACAGCCCCAGTAGCGCCCGTAAAGACAGTCATCCCCCACCAGAAACAAGGCACCGGCCACATCCCGCCCCCAGTGACGGGCAAATACCAGACGCACTGATTCAGCCACACCCGCGCCCAGCAACGGAAAGAATTCCGGTGTCAGATAGGGACGCCGGCCGCGCTTGAGATAGGTGGCAGCGTAGAAGGGATAGAAGCGCTCCCAGTCCGCCGGTGTTATCTCTTGCCCGGCCAGCCACTGGAACTCGATGCCCGCCCCAAGAATGCGTTCGCGCTCCCGGCGGAAGTTCTTGCGTTTGCGCGAGTTGCACGCCGCGAGAAAATCATCGAAACACCGGTAACCCCGATTGAACCAGTGGAACTGGCAGCCCAGGCGCAGCAGCCAGCCCCGCTCCGCCAGCCAGGCATCCTCGCGCCCATCGTTGAACAGCAGATGCAGGCCGGACACCTGCCCCTCGTGCAGTTCCAGGTCCAGGTCATCGAGCAGACATCCGGCCACCTGTGCATCTTGCGCCAGCAAACGCGGGCCCTGCACCGGCGAAAAGGGAACCGCCGACAGCGCCTTGGGATAGTAGCGCCGCCCTGCCCGCTCCCAGGCGTCGGCCCACTGGAAGTCGAACACATACTCGCCGTAGGAATGGCTCTTCAGATACAGCGGCATCAGGCCCGCCAGCCTGCCATCAGCGCGCACCACCCTGTGCGCAGGCTGCCACCCGGTGGCAGCGCAGACAGACCCGCTTGCCTCCAGCGCCTGAAGAAAGCCGTGACGCAGAAAGGGGTAGCCAGAGGGGATCAGGCTGTCCCACTGCTCGGCAGCTATCTGCGAAATACTGTCCAGGCGTTCCAGACTCAGTGTGTTCATCCGCCCCTCCCCCTTGGCATGCAGCCGAGAGTATCGCACCACAGACATGAAAAAGCCCCCGCAAGCGGGGGCTGAAGGAGCAACAGACAGATACCGACCGGCTTATCTGGCCCAGTCGAGGAAGGCTTCCCGGCTCGCGGGGCTCATCAGGCGCCACAGCTGCTTGAGGGTGGTCAGGGTCGCATCGTTATGCGGCAGGGTTTCCTCGGCCTGATCGCTGGCGTCGAGGCTGGCCTGCGGACTGGGGTGCGCAGCGGCATTCAGCGGGGCGACCGTGCTCGCGGCGTCTGCCGCACCTGCCCCCATCAGCGAACTGAGCAGCGAGCTGTTGCGCTGACCGCGCTCGGCTTCCACTCGTTCACCGGTACGGGTATTGACCGCCCAGCTGATGAACTCGTCCTGCAGCAGGCGGGCCTCGGCCAGGTTGGCCGGACGCTCGAACTCCAGCTTCCAGGTCTCACCCGACTTGCCATCAATGCTGTATACCGCAGAGCGCCCCCGCACCACCTCATGACTCAGACCGCCATCCACATCAAATACGTTCTTGTAGAATGCATTGATGCGGTACTGGCCGGGCTGCAGATGCAGGGTCTTGTCCTGGGTGCCGAACAGGGCGTTGGCTGCCGGTACCTGCTCACCGTTGATGCTCTGCACTTCCAGCTCGTAGGGCACCACCACCGTCAGCACCTGACTCTGCTGTTTGGCTGAGCCGGGGTACAGCTGCACATGGGATTGCTGCGCACAGGCAACCAGCAGACAGGACAGTGCAAGAACAAACAGGCTACGCATGAAAACTCCTTGGCATGAATTGGCGGAACAGGAAGCGGATCGGTTACAACCTGGAAACAAGGATAAGAAGAATTCATGTCATTCAGATGACAAAAAACCGGGTTGCCCGAAGGAACAACCCGGCCGGATACCTCCCTGTACCCACAACCGACTCAGAAGTCGTAACGCAAGCCCACCGACAGCGCGGAGGCTTTCTCACCTGCGGCACCACTCGGCGTGGCAGAGCGGCCCTGCCCCCAGGGAGTCAGGCTGCGACCGTCATCGTTATCCACGACAGCGTAGTTGGCGTAGACCCGAACGGCCTTGTCCAGCTTGTGCTCCACACCCAGAACCCACATATCCGCATCGGCATTGTCGGCATCCGAATCCAGGGTCATCCACATGGCTTTCAGTGCAGTGGCATCAGTGAGCTTGAACTCGCCACCCAGACCGTAGGTGTCGGTGGTGTTCAGATCGCGCACCGCATCGGTAGTATCGACAACACCGTCATACTCTGTGGTCTGATAGAAGCCAACCACCTTGAAAGCGTCTGTCAGGTTGTAGGATGCTGCGGCGCGAACGGCGTCACGCTCGCCACGGCTATCGGCTTCCTCTTCAACCTTTTCGTAGGCCAGCGAGGCAGCAAAGGGGCCGGCGGCATAGTTCAGCGAGGTGCTGAACGCATCGGCATCCCGATCTTCAACCGCGGACTGTCCCGCATAGACCGAGTAGGCTACCGCCAGATTGAAACCACCGAAGCTCGGGGTGGTGTACTGCAGGGTATTGTCGTAACGCTCGTCAAAACGGGCGTTGCCGGTACGCGCCAGGTTGCGCATATCGCCCACCTGATCACCGAACAGGTTGGCCGGGCCACGGGCTTTCTTGAACGGGCTGTCAAAGCGACCCATCTGCACTGCACCGAAGTCACCCTTCAGGCCGACAAAGGTGTCGCGGGTAGCAAAGCTGTTGGAGCCGTTGCTGCCGGTGGCGAAGTTGATTTCCTGCTCGATCTGGAAGAAGGCCTTCAGGCTGGGGTTGATTTCATGATCGCCCTTGAAACCGATACGGGAGGAGTTGCTGGACAGGTTGGTTTCGGAGTAGTCGGCACCGTCGTCCAGGAAATCCACGGACACGTGGGCACGACCATAGATGCTCACATCAGCCAGCGCCAGAGCCGGCATGACAGCCGCAGCACCAACAGCAATCGCAATCAACTTCTTTTTCATCGTGAAAAGCTCCTTCGGGTATGTATGACGTCGTCCTGTCGGGCGTTGACGTCGTCGTTTTGTTTCGACGGGAGCGATTATGGAAAGCGCATATGACAGCGGGCTTGCTGTTATATGAAGATTTGAAGACAGGGGAACTTTTCAAAATTCGAAGATATAAGCAGCGGCGGCGAGACGTGCGGTTGCGGTTGCGGTTGCGGTTGCGGTTGCGGTTGCGGTTGCGGTTGCGGTTGCGGTTGCGGCAGGAAGGAAACGCCGAACCCGCCATGGTTGCCATGGCGGGTTCCTGTGCGGGGGCTCAGCGCTTGCGAACGACCACGCTGCCGATCGAGTAGCCGGCGCCGAAGGAGCAGATGACGCCCAGACTGCCTGCAGGCAGATCATCCTGGAACTTGTGGAAGGCAATGATCGAGCCGGCGGAACTGGTATTGGCGTACTCATCCAGCACCACAGGCGCCTCCTTCTGCAGGTCCGGATCACGTCCCAGCAGCTTGCGGGCAATCAGCATGTTCATGTTCAGGTTGGCCTGGTGCAGCCAGAAACGGCTGACCTCGGTCACCGGAATGTCCAGCTGTTGCAGCTGCTCGGCGATCAGCTCGGCCACCATGGGACAGACCTCGCGGAACACCTTGCGCCCTTCCTGGACAAAGAGCTTGTCCGGCTTGCCGATACCCGACTCATCGGCACGGTTGAGAAAGCCGAAGTTGTTGCGGATATTGTTGGAGAACTGGGTCAGCAGCCGGGTGCCCAGAATCTCGTACTGATAGGGCGAGGTGGCCTGATCCGCCCGCTCCAGGATCACGGCAGTGCAGGCATCACCGAAGATGAAGTGGCTGTCGCGGTCACGGAAGTTCATGTGCCCGGTGCAGATTTCCGGGTTGACCATGAGGATGGCCCGGGCCTGACCGGTGCTGATGCTGTTCACCGCATTCTGGATGCCGAAGGTCGCCGAGGAACAGGCCACGTTCATGTCGAAGCCGAAGCCCTGGATGCCCAGCGCCGCCTGCACTTCAATGGCAACTGCAGGATAGGCCCGCTGCAGATTGGAACAGGCCACGATGACACCGTCGATATCCGCGGCAGTACGCCCGGCACGTTGCAGCGCTTCCTCGGCAGCCTTGACCGACATCTCGCACAGAATCGACCACTCGTCATTACTGCGTTCCGGGATGTAGGGCACCATACGATCAACATCCAGAATGCCCTGCTTGTCAGTGACATGCCGGCTCTTGATACCGGAGGCCTTTTCAATGAACTCGCTGCTGGACAGCGGTGCCGGCTCCATCTCCCCGGCGGCAATGGCGGCAGCATTCTCCGCGTTGAAACGTTCCGCCCAGGCATTGAAGCTGGCCACCAGCTCGTCGTTACTGATGCTGTTCGGGGGGGTGTACAAACCTGTGCCACTGATGACTACTTTATGCACGGTCGGGCCTCTCTGGATTCAACTTGTTCAGGTCTCAGCAATGCGCGGCCTTGCAGGGGACTCTCCGGGAGTCCGACTGCGCATCCAGGACGGTATAAATGGAAAATGATCTTCGACGGCCTGAGTCAAAATCATCATGCGGGTCGCGCCATTTCGGGTCATTTTGCCACATCAGCGCCCCATCATGCAGCTGTCATGCAATATCCCGGCTGAATCCACCGGCCGGCGGGCCGCCCGCCCGCGACACGGCCGCCTGTCCATCTGCCGATTGCCGCAGCCCGGGCTCCGTTGCCGGCCACCTCAGCCGGTGATCTCCTGCCAGTGTTTCTTCAGTCGCTTGTCGGATACCGGCATGCGCGTTCCCAGCTGTTGCGCGAACAGGGATACCCGGTACTCCTCCAGCATCCAGCGCCACTGATCCAGGCGTTCATCCTCACGCCCCTCCACCCGGTAACGCTGGCTGAGGGACTGGTACTGCTGCCAGAAACCCTGCAACTCATCGGTCCAGACCCGGTCGCGCTGCACCTGCCCCGGCAGCTTGTCCAGGCGCTGGGCAATGGCATTGAAGTAGCGGGGATACTGGTCCAGCCATTGGGCCGGCACCTCGCGCACGAACCCGCGGAACACCAGATTGTCCAGCTGCATGCGCACATCGTTCATGGCAATCGCATGGCTCAGGTCGATACGCCCCTTGAAACGCTTCTGCAGGCCGTGCCAGAGCTTGAGAATCTCCAGCACCCGGGCTCCCAGCTTTTCCGCCACCGGTATCAGCTCAGCGCGCCCCCGGGCGGCACAGGACTCCAGCTCCTGCGGACTGCGCGGCAGGGCACTGCCCGGTGCCAGACAGGCACGGTCGATCGCGGCCAGCAGCAGATCCTCGGTCAGCTGCTGCTGAGTGCCGAGATCCCGGTAGTAGATCGCCGCTTCCTTCGCGGTCGTCAGTTTCTGCCGCAGATACTTGACCTGCTCCGGCAGGCGCTGCAGCAGCAGGCGCTGAACCCCGTGCCTGTGCGCCTGCGCGGCCTGCAGAGGGTTGTCGAACAGCTGCTCAACGACCGCCTCGCCCTGCTCCACCCAGGCCGGCCAGAAATCCACATCGATGCCAGCCTGGCGCCGACGCACCTTGGCCGGTAACGGGGCCTGGCCCGCCTGGGCGGACGCCTTCTCGGGTGCCGCCGCTACCGGAGCATTGACCCGCTGCTCACTGAGCTGACCGGCCATGCGCTGGCACAGCGCGCCGTAGTCCCTGCCGCTGGCCAGTTCACGACCGTCCTCGTCAACCACCCGGATGCGCATCAGCAGGTGATCTTCCAGGCTGACCTGATCCCAGCTGTCCTCATCCAGGCGCACGCCGGTCATGCGGGTCAGCTCGCGACCCAGCGCCTGGGTCAGCCGCCCTTCACCAAAGGACATGCGCTCCAGCGCCGCGCTGACGAAATCAGGCACCGGTACGAAATTCTTGCGTATCGACTTGGGCAACCCGCGTACCAGCGCCACGCACTTGTCATACAGCAGCCCCGGCACCAGCCACTCCAGACGCTGCTCCGGCAGCTGACGCAGCAACGCCAGCGGCACCGTCAGGGTCACCCCGTCGGCCTCGTGCCCGGGCTCGAAATGGTAGCTCAGCGGCAGGGCAATCCGCTCCCAGCGCAGGGTGTCCGGATACTGCTGGGCACTGACCTCATCGGCCTCGCGCTGCAGCAGGTCGTCCCGGGTCATGTGCAGCAGCTTCGGCTCCTGCTGGCTGGTGCGCTTGAGCCAGCGTTCGAAGCTGGCCAGCTGGTGGATATTGTCCGGGACACGCTGATCGAAGTAGCGATACAGGGTTTCCTCATCGACCAGGATGTCCCGCCGGCGGGCCTTGGCTTCAAGTTGATCGAGTTCCTCCAGCAGCGTCTGATTGGCCCGGTTGAAGGCGGCCCGCCCATGCCATTCCCCGGCCACCAGCGCCTGACGGATGAAGATCTGCCGGGACACCACAGGATCGATCGGACCGTAATGCACCTTGCGCCTGGGCACTATGATCAGCCCGAACAGGGTTACCTGCTCATAGGCCACCACCTGCCCACGGCGTTTCTCCCAATGGGGCTCGCTGTGGCTGGTACGGGTCAGGTGTGCAGCCAGCGGCTCGACCCACTGGGGCTCGATGCGCGCCGCGATGCGACCGTACAGCCGGGTGGTTTCGGTGAGCTCGGCCACCATGACCCAGGCCGGACGCTTCTTCGCCAGCGCCGATGACGGGTGCAGCAGAAAGCGCCGCTGCCGCGCGCCCATGTAGTCGCCATCCTCGGTCTTGTTGCCCAGGTGGCTGAGCAGGCCGGCCAGCAACGCGCGGTGCACGGCATCATAGCCGGCGGGCTGGCTGTTGAAGGTCATTTGCAGATCGCGGCAGGTCAACAGCAACTGGCGATGGGTTTCCCGCCATTCGCGCAGGCGCAGGTAGTTGAGAAAGTGGCGTCGGCACCAGGCGCGCAGCTGATTCTGGCTCAGCGCCTGGCGCTGCTCCTCGAAACCACGCCAGAGATTGATGAAGGCAGCAAAATCCGAATGCTCGTCGCGCCACTGGGCATGGGCCTGATCAGCGGCCTGCTGGCGCTCCACCGGCCGCTCCCGCGGGTCCTGCACCGCCAGCGCACTGGCAATGATCAGCACCTCCTCGAGACTGCCCTGCTCCGCCGCCTCGATCAGCATGCGGCCGATGCGCGGATCCACCGGCAGCCGTGCCAGCTGGCGACCCACTTCGGTGATCTTGCCGTCCCGCTCGACTGCACCCAGCTCCTGCAGCAGATTGAAACCGTCGCTGATGGCACGCCCGTCCGGCGGCTCGATAAAGGGGAAATCCTCGATGCGCCCCAGGCGCAGATGCAGCATCTGCAGTATCACCGCCGCGAGGTTGGTACGCAGTATCTCCGGGTCGGTAAAGGCCGGGCGGCTGTTGAAGTCCTCTTCGCTGTACAGCCGCACGCAGATACCCGGCGCCACCCGCCCACAACGGCCCTTGCGCTGATCGGCACTGGCCCGGGAAACCGGCTCGATGGGCAGCCGCTGCACCTTGGAGCGCGGACTGTAGCGGCTGATGCGCACCTCGCCCGGATCAATCACGTAGACGATACCCGGCACCGTGAGTGAGGTTTCCGCCACGTTGGTCGAGAGAATCACCCGCCGACCCGCATGGCGGGAAAAGATCTTCTGCTGTTCGGCCACCGACAGCCGTGCATAGAGCGGCAGTATCTCGGTGTGTCTGAGGTTGGCCCTGCGCAGGAATTCGGCGGTATCACGGATCTCACGCTCGCCGGGCAGAAACACCAGCGCATCGCCCGGCGGCTTGCCGTTGGCGCGCTCATGCTGCTCCAGCTCGCGCAGGGCCGCGAGAATGCCCTGATCTATGGTCAGGTCTTCTTCTACCCGGTTACCGTCCTCGTCGGTCTCGGCGGCCAGCGGGCGGTACCAGACGTCCACCGGGTAGGTACGGCCGGATACCTCGATGATCGGCGCCTGGTTGAAGTGCGCGGAAAAACGCTCCAGGTCGATGGTGGCCGAGGTAATAATGACCTTGAGGTCCGGGCGCCTGGGCAGGATGGTCTTGAGGTAACCGAGCAGGAAATCGATATTCAGACTGCGCTCATGGGCCTCGTCGATGATCAGGGTGTCATAGCGGCTCAGGTACCGATCGTTCTGGGTTTCCGCCAGCAGGATGCCATCGGTCATCAGCTTGATCAGCGTGCGCTCATTGCTCTGATCGGTGAAACGCACCTGAAAGCCGACCAGCTCGCCCAGCGGCGTACCCAGCTCCTCGGCCACCCGACTGGCGACGTTGCGCGCTGCCAGTCGACGGGGCTGGGTATGCCCGATGAGCCCATGACTGCCGCGACCCAGCTCCAGGCAGATCTTCGGCAACTGGGTGGTCTTGCCGGAGCCGGTGGCGCCGGCGATCACCACCACCTGATGCTCGGCAATCGCCCGGCGGATTTCCTCCCGTTTGGCAGCAATCGGCAGACTGTCGTCATAGCGCAATGACGGCACACTCGCTGCCCGGCTGGCAGCCCGCGCACAGGACGCCGCCAGACGACTCTGCCACTGCTCCAGACGGCCCCTGTCGGGATTCTTGCCAAGGCTCTGCAGCTGGCGCAGCAGGCGATGGCGGTCCGCGGACATGGCGGCGTCAAGTTGAGAGGCGAAAGTACTGAGATCGGTCATGCTTTCCCGTCAGAAGTCAGAAGGATCATTGCTCGCGGCAGGGAGCGATCTCCAAACCCCACAAGGTGAGTCCGCACAAAAAAGCCCCAACCGGGAATACCGGAAGGGGCTATTGTCGCAAAGATGCGGACTCAGGTGTTATGCGGCGCCGAGTTTCTTCAGTTCCTCGTCACGCAGCTCGCGACGCAGGATCTTGCCCACGTTGGTGGTCGGCAGACTGTCGCGGAACTCGACCTCCTTGGGCACCTTGTAGGCGGTCAGTTTGTCACGCATGTGACTGCGCACATCCTCCGCGTTCAGCTGAGCACCGGGCTCCTTGACGATGAACACCTTGATCGCTTCGCCGGTCTTCTCGTTCGGCACACCGATGGCAGCACACTGCAGCACACCCGGAATGGCGGCCATGACATCTTCCAGCTCGTTGGGGTACACGTTGAAGCCGGAGACCACGATCATATCCTTCTTGCGGTCGACAATGCGCATGTAGCCATCTTCCTGGATGATCGCTATATCACCGGTACGCAGCCAACCCTCGGCATCCAGCACCTCGTCGGTGGCCTCGGGGCGCTGCCAGTAACCCTTCATCACCTGTGGGCCTTTCACGCAGAGTTCACCACGCTCACCTATGCCCAGCTCGCGGCCGTCATCGTCAACCACCTTGCACAGGGTCGAGGGAACCGGGATACCAATGGTGCCTACCTGCACCGCGTCCGCCGGATTAACCGAAACCACCGGACTGGTCTCGGTCATGCCGTAGCCTTCGGAGATCTCGCAGCCGGTAACCTTGTGCCAGCGTTCGGCGGTCGCCTGTTGCAGCGCCATGCCGCCGGACAGTGTCAGTTTCATGCCGCTGAAGTCCAGCTGACGGAACTGCTCGTTGTTGCACAGCGCGGCGAACAGGGTGTTGAGACCAACGAAGGTCGAGAAGCGCTGACGGGCCATGTCCTTGACCGTCGCCGGAATGTCCCGCGGGTTGGTGATCAGGATATTGTGGCCACCGAGCATCATCACCGCCATGCAGTGAAAGGTGAAAGCGTAGATATGGTACAGCGGCAAGGGACAGATGATGACCTCCTCGCCTTCGCGCATGTTCGAAGGCATCATCACCTTGCACTGAAGCATGTTGGCGATCAGATTCCGGTGGGTCAGCATGGCACCCTTGGCGACGCCGGTAGTGCCACCGGTGTACTGCAGCACGGCAGTGTCCTCGGCCGCCGGGCTGGCTTCACGCAGGCTGCAGGCCGCGCCGGCCTTCAGCGCCTTGACGAAGGGCACGGCGCCCGGAATGTTGAACGCCGGCACCATCTTCTTCACCCGCTTGACCACGGTATTGACCAGCAGGCGCTTGACCGGCGGCAACATGTCGCCGACCTCGGTGACGATGACGTGCTTGACCCCGGTCCTGGGCACGACCTGTTCGGCCAGATGCGCCATGTTGGCCAGACACACCAGCGCCCTGGCACCCGAGTCGTTGAACTGGTGCTCCATCTCGCGCGCGGTGTACAGCGGATTGGTATTGACCACCACATAGCCGGCGCGCATGGCGCCGAAAACGACGATCGGGTACTGCAGTACGTTGGGCAGCTGCACGGCAATGCGGTCACCCGGCTGCAGCCCGGCGTGGGTCTGGAGATAGGCAGCGAACTCCCCGGACAGGCGGTACATCTCGCCCCAGGTGATGGTCTTGCCCAAGTTGGTGAACGCCGGCTTGTCGGCAAAGCGTTCGCAGGATTCCTTCAGGACTGCCAGAACATTGGGGTACTGATCTGGATTGATCTCGGCGGGAATACCCTCCGGATACTTGTCAGCCCAAAAACTCTCTTGCATGAAGCCCCCTGGATGCGTCCGATTGCAGTGTTGCTGCTGTTTTATTTGGTAATGAACAGTACTGATCTCGACCCGTTCGTGAATATTAAGCTCATTCCGGTCGAAAAGTGGCTGAAGCCTATCAGTTTTTCAGAAACCCGGCCAGAGTTTCTGGGAAGCCGTTACAGACCCTTACACAAGCCGGAAAACGGACCCTGAAAAAGCAAACCGGCGGACAGCGAAATACGCTGCCCGCCGGTTTGTCTGACGTGTTACCTAGGCGTCGCGAAGCTCCCGGCGCATGATCTTGCCTACCGGCGTCATCGGCAGGGAATCCCGCAGTTCATAGTGTTTCGGCACCTTGTATCCGGTGAAGTTGGCCTTGCAGTAGGCCTTGAGCTCATCCACCGTCAGATCCGGCGAGGAAGGGACGACGAACAGCTTCACCGCTTCTCCGGATTTCTCGTCCGGCACGCCGATGGCGGCTGCGTTGGCGACCTTGGGATGGGCGGCGACCACATCCTCGATCTCATTGGGATAGACGTTGAAACCGGAGACCAGGATCATGTCCTTGATACGGTCGACGATGCTGACAAAACCGTCCTCGTCGATCACCGCCACATCGCCGGTACGGAACCAGCCCTCGCTGTCCATGACCTCGGCGGTTGCCTCGGGACGCTGCCAGTACCCCTTCATGACCTGGGGTCCCCTCACGCAGAGTTCGCCACGTTCGCCGATCGGCAGTTCATTGCCCTGCTCGTCGATCACCTTGACCGCGGTACCGGGTACCGGCAGGCCGACGGAACCGAGGCGGGCCAGGCCGTCTCCGGGGCTGGCGCAGACCACCGGGGAACACTCGGTCAGACCATAACCCTCGCCGATGAGCACACCCGTCTTGTTCTGCCAGCGCTCGGCGGTGGCCTTGACCAGCGCAGTGCCGCCGGAGGTGGTGCTCTTGAGCCTGGAGAAGTCCAGATCCTTGAATTCGGGGTGATCCATCAGTGCGACAAACAGCGTGTTGAGGCCAACGATGGAGGAAAACTTCCACTTCTTCAGCTCCTTGACGAAGCCGGGAATGTCGCGGGGATTGGTGATCAGCACGTTGTGCTGACCGGACAGCATCATGCACATGCAGTGCACGGTGAATGCATAGATGTGATACAGGGGCAGCGGTGCGATGACCACCTCGCCACCCTCTTCCATCAGGCGGTTGCCCTCGCGATCCAGCTGCTGCATGTTGGCGTGCACCTGCAGCATGTTGGCCACCAGGTTGCCGTGGGTGAGCATGGCGCCCTTGGCCACACCCGTAGTGCCTCCGGTGTACTGCAGTACGGCAACGTCATCCAGCGTCCGTGTGACCGGAACCGGGCTGACGCCTTCGCAGCGTGCCAGCGCACTCTTGAAGGAGACGGCCTGCGGCAGGTTGTAACGCGGCACCATCTTCTTCACGTGCTTGACCGCAGCATTGACCAGCAGACCCTTGAGCCCGGGCAGCATGTCTCCCATACGTGCCTCGAACAGGTACTTGATGTCGGTATCCGGCAGCACCTGCTGAACCAGGTGACCGAAAATGTTCATGTAGATGAGCGCGCGCGCACCGGAATCGGTGAACTGATGGCGCATTTCACGGGCGGTATACAGGGGATTGGTATTGACCACGACCAGACCGGCGCGCATGGCGCCGAAAACCGCTATCGGAAACTGCAGCACGTTGGGCATCTGGATGGCGATCCGGTCACCCGGCTTCAGATCGGTGTACTTCTGGATATAGCCGGCAAAGGCCGCAGAGTAGCGTTCGATATCCCCCCAGGTCAGGGTCACACCCATATTGGTGAAGGCTGGGCGGTCGGCATGGGTGGCGCAGGAGGCGTCAAACACCTCGAGGATAGAGCCGAACTGGCTCAGGTCGATATCATTGCTGACCCCATTGGGGCGCTTGTCATTCCAGAACGATGCTTCCATTGGCTCCATCTCTCCCGTTGGAGTAAGCCAAGCGTCCATTTCATGCCTCGATGGACACTTGTGTTGTTATTATTCAGCCCCTAGCCGTGGCTCTGCCAAATTACCAGCAATACGGCAAAATACAAAACGCGCTTTTGTTTCATTTTTGTTTCCCGACACTTCCGGGCCCGCTCGCGCCGGTCCGGTTCAAATGGAGTCTAGTCGATGTCGATGTTGGAAAACCGTACCTATGAAGAGCTGTCCGTCGGCGATACGGCCAGTGTCACTCATCTGGTCAGCGAGCGGGATCTGATCCTGTTCGCCACTGTCTCGGGGGATGTGAACCCGGTGCATCTGGATGAGGAATTTGCCGCCGCCACCCCATTCAAGGGGCGGATCGCCCACGGCATGCTGTCCGGTGCCCTCATCTCGGCGGCCATTGCCTGTGAATTGCCGGGGCCCGGAAGTATCTATATCGGTCAGGAACTGAGCTTCCTGCGCCCGGTACGCCTGGGCGATGACATCCGCATCGAGCTGGAAATCCTGGAGAAGCTGCCGAAAAACCGGGTCCGCATCGCTACCCGGGTAGTCAATCAGGAAGGCAAGAAGGTGGTTGACGGTACCGCCACCGTGATGGCGCCGACCGACAAGGTGAAGATCGACCGGCCGACCCTGCCACCGGTGACCTGCTGAACCTGACGCAGAAATGACAACGGCCGCTCCCTCCCCGGGGCGGCCGTTGTCGTTTCAGGCGTTGCCAGCGTTATTTCTGCTGGACGCGCGGGTCCGCCGCCAGTTCCTCGGCGCTGCGGTTGCGGGTACGAATCCAGCTCATGGCAATGGCAATGATCAGCACCAGACCTACCACACCCAGCATGGGATACACGGTACCCACCAGCTTGGTGAAGCCGGCCTGACTCAGCCCCAGACCGATGACCGCGAAGATGGCGCTCAGCACCTTGAAACGCCCGGTTTCCGGGGTGGCGAAGCGCGCACCGAATGCGAAGAACATGCCTACCGCGGTGCTGTAGATCATGCAGATCAGCGCCAGCGACATCAGCACAGCCAGCCACGGATGGATTGCCTGGGCCAGCAGCAGGGTCGGAATCTCCACACCTACCAGTCGATCAAGGTTGGCGAACAGGCCGATGTTCAGCACGATGATCAGGACACCCAGCCCCAGGCCACCACCGATACCGCCGAGGGCTGCCGCCTTGGGCTGCTTGGTCAGTCCACCGATCACCGCCAGCATGGGGAAGCCCACGGCAATGTTGAAGGACGCATACAGCAATCCGCTCAGCGCCCAGTTCGGCACCTCAGCGCCGAGGAAGGTGATGACCGGAATGTCCTCGGATACCGCCGACAACTCGGCCTGAGAACCCGTGCTGGTATAGATGGAATAGATGGTGATCGCCAGCACCATGACCAGCAGGAAGGGCATGACCGCGCTGATCAGGTTGATGATGCCCTTGACGTTCAGGCACAGAGTACCGATGACCAGCACCGTCATCAGGATGGAGCCCACCAGGGGCGCCAGACCGAACTGCTGGGCCAGGGTCGAGCCCGCACCCGCCAGCATCACCACACCCACGCCATACAGGAAGAAGGAGAGGATGACATCCACTACGAAACCGGCTTTCTCGCCGAACAGGATATACAGCACCTGCTTGTGCGAACCGGCCTGCATGATCGAGCTGATCCGCGCGATCTGCATGCCCAGGAAGGCAAACAGCAGCGCTGCCACTACCGATCCCGCTATACCGGCGAGGCCGTACCCGGTAAAGAACTGCAGCACCTCGTTACCGGAGGCAAAACCACCGCCAATGACCACGGACATGTAGGCCAACGCGATCTGCAAGGAGTATTTATTCATTCTTCTATCTCAACTGTAATTTTATAATTCTAGTCGGCCGTCTCACTCACGCTTGACGGCGGTTACTGACATTTCCACCAGGATGTCGGACTCGCACATCCCGGCCTCCACTGTGGCCCGCGCCGGGGCAACGCCCTCGGGCAGCCAGCGATCCCACACGGCATTCATGCCGGCAAAATCGCGCTCGATATCTTTCAGGTAGATGGTTACCGAAAGAATATGCTCCTTGTCGCTGCCCGCCTCGGCGAGCAGCTCCTCTATGGCCTGCAGCGTATCGGCGGTCTGCTGCTCGATACCCGTATCGGTGTTCTCTGCGGTCTGGCCGGCCAGATAGATGGTGTCCCGATGGATCACGATCTGGCTCATGCGCCTGTTAGTGTGCAGTCGCTGGATTGCCATGCTTGCTGGCCTCCTTGTTGTTGCTGTAACGGGAAATGGCCAGACCCTCGGTGCTGATCTGGGGCTTTTTCCTGGCCAGGAGATCGGCCAGCAGGCGACCGGAGCCACAGGCCATGGTCCAGCCCAGGGTGCCGTGACCGGTATTCAGGAACAGGTTGCGGTAGCGGGTCGGCCCGATGATCGGGGTACCGTCCGGGGTAGCCGGGCGCAGGCCTGTCCACAGATTGATCTCGCTGGTATCGGCAGCATCCGGGAACAGATCATTGACGATCATCTTCAGGGTTTCACCCTTGCGCGGGTCGATCTTCAGGTCGTAGCCGCGGATTTCCGCCATGCCACCGACGCGGATGCGATTATCGAAACGGGTAATGGCCACCTTGTAGGTTTCATCCAGCATGGTGGACACCGGCGCCGCATCGGGATTGATGATCGGCACGGTGATCGAGTAACCCTTCAGCGGGTAGATGGGCGCCTTGATGCCCAGCGGCGCCAGCATCTGCCGGCTGTAACTGCCCAGCGCCAGCACGTAGTTGTCGGCGGTCAGCAGCTTGCCGTCAACCCACACACCGTTGATACGGTCACCGGCATAATCCAGACGCTCGATATTCTGGTTGAAGCGGAATTCCACGCCCAGGTCACGGGCCATCTGCGCAATGCGCTGGGTGAACAGCAGGCAGTCGCCGGTCTGGTCATTGGGCAGACGCAGACCCCCGGTGAGTTTGTGGGCGACCTTGGCCAGCCCCGGCTCGGCGCTGGCCAGCGACTTGCTGTCCAGCAGCTCGTAGGGCACGCCCATCTGCTCCAGCACCTTGATGTCCTTGGCCGCCCCCTCCAGTTGCGCCTGGGTACGGAACAGCTGGGTGGTACCGCGCTGGCGGTCCTCGTAAGTGAGACCGGTCTCCACGCGCAGTTCATCCAGGCAATCACGGCTGTATTCGGACAGACGCACCATGCGCTCCTTGTTCACCGCGTAGCGGGCAGCGGTGCAGTTGCGCAGCATGCGCGCCATGAACAGGTACTGGTTGATGTCGGCAGTGGGCCGGATTGACAGCGGTGCATGCTTCTGCAGCATCCACTTGATGGCCTTCAGCGGCACCCCGGGCGCAGCCCAGGGCGAAGCATAGCCGGGTGAAATCTGTCCGGCATTGGCATGACTGGTCTCTTCCGCGACCGCCGGCTGACGGTCGATCACCGTCACCTGAAAGCCCTGCCGAGCCAGATAATAGGCGCTGGTAGTACCCACAACGCCACTGCCAAGAACCAGAATATGCATTGCCTAACTCCTCGTCCCCGGTCGGGGGTCAATCACGATTGCCGGATTATAGGAGAGCCATCACAGTTGATTTCACTGTTTTACCCGCTATATTTAGCGCTTAATCCCGTTCAATTAGTTAAAGGTCTAGCCAAATTCACCAATGAGAACCAAACACAAAGCCCAACGCGAGTTGGACCGAATCGATCGTCATATCCTTCGTGAACTGCAGGCCGAAGGCCGTCTGGCCTTTACCGAACTGGGCGAACGGGTCGGACTGTCCACTACCCCCTGCACCGAGCGCGTCCGTCGACTGGAGCGCGAGGGGGTCATCATGGGCTACAGCGCCCGTCTCAATCCCGAGCACCTGAACGCCAGCCTGCTTGTGTTCGTGGAGATCAGCCTGTCGTACAAATCAGGTGACATCTTCGAGGAATTCCGCCGAGCGGTGCTGAAACTGCCGCATGTGCTGGAGTGCCATCTGGTATCCGGTGACTTCGACTATCTGATCAAGGCACGCATCAACGAGATGGCGTCCTACCGGAAATTGCTCGGAGACATACTGCTCAAGCTGCCCCATGTCCGTGAGTCGAAAAGCTACATCGTCATGGAAGAGGTAAAGGAATCGCTGGCGTTACCGGTTCCTGAATAACCAGGGGACTGTGGCCAGCCCCCTGGTCAATTTCAGCTTAGCTCAGCTTTGGGGTGATTGCTCGATCACGCCCTGTGCCTTGAGTTCGGCCAGGCGGTCCTGACTCAGACCCAGGCGCTCGCTCAGAACGCGGTCGGTATCCTGTCCGAGCATCGGCGGCGGCCGATGGTAACGGACCGGCGAAGCGGACAGCTTGATCGGATTGCCGACCATGGTGAAAGCGCTGTTGCGTGGATGGGGAATATTCACCAGCAGGTCCCGCGCCTGAACCTGGGGCTCGGCCAGCGCCTGGGCGATATTGTTGATCGGCCCGACCGGTACCTTGACCGCCTGGATACGCTCAACCCACTCGTCGGCGCTGGCCCCGAGAAAGTGTTCTGACAGCAGGGCCACCAACTCCTCGCGGTGCTGCACCCGGTCGGCATTGCGCACGAAACGCGGATCTTCCGGCAATTGCGGCAGGCCTATCGCCCCACACAGGGCAACGAACTGGCTGTCATTGCCGCAGGCAATGATGAACTCCCGATCTGATGCCCTGAATACCTGATAGGGCACGATATTGGCGTGGGCGTTGCCGTAGCGCCCGGGCACCCGGCCGGATACCAGGTAGTTCATGTTCTGGTTGGCCAGGGTAGCCAGCTGGACATCGAACAGCGCCATGTCGCAGTGCTGCCCCCGCCCCGTGCGCTGGCGGTCGATGAGGGCGGCCTGGATGGCAATGGTGGAATAGAGTCCGGTCATCAGATCGGCGACCGCCACGCCGGCCTTCTGCGGCCCGCCACCGGGCAGATCGTCACGCTCGCCGGTAATGCTCATCAACCCCGCCATACCCTGGATGATGAAGTCATAACCGGGCTCCTCTGCCCGGGGGCCGGTCTGGCCGAAGCCGGTGATGGAGCAGTACACCAGACGCGGATTCAGTTCGGACAGCGAGGCGTAATCCAGCCCGTAACGGGCCAGGGATCCGGCCTTGTAGTTCTCGATAAGCACATCGCAGTCCGCCGCGAGTGCCCGGACCAGCTCCTGCCCCTCGGCGGTTGCCAGATCCACCGCCACCGAGGATTTGCCCCGGTTGGCGGACTGGTAATAGGCTGCCTCGCCGCTGGAGCCGCCCTGCTCGTCCGGCATCCAGGGCGGTCCCCAGCCACGGGTATCGTCACCGCTGCCGGGTCGTTCTATCTTGATCACCTCGGCCCCCAGATCCGCCAGGATCTGCCCACACCAGGGCCCGGCCAGCACCCGACTCAGATCCAGTACCCGTATTCCTGACAGTGCGCCCATTATTTTCTCGCTATATTCTCAGTACGTCGTGGAGGCATCTTAAAAGACCCGAGACCCGGATCACACACCCCGCTTAAATTCCGCAGAGCGGTATTTGGTTTTGTTATTATTGATCATTGCCCCCGCACAGCGCTACCATGCTGCACGCAAATTCCCCCTAAAGGGACTATTTTCAAGGCACATACCGGCCCTCAGGAGAGACCATGATTCGCGATCCGGAAACCCTACAGATTCTGCTCGACTCGATCCGCCAGTTCGTCAATCAGGAACTGATTCCCCGTGAACATGAAGTCGCAGAGACCGACAGTATCCCGGCGGATATCGTCAAACAGATGAAGGAAATGGGCCTGTTCGGTCTGACCATCCCGGAGCAGTACGGCGGCCTGGGGGTGACCATGGAAGAGGAGGTGAATATCGCCTTCGAACTGGGTCGCACTTCCCCGGCCTTCCGTTCCTATATAGGCACCAACAACGGCATCGGTTCGATCGGCATCCTGCTGGATGGCACCGAAGAGCAGAAGGCCCACTATCTGCCACGGCTTGCCGCCGGTGAGTACCTGAGCTCCTTCTGCCTGACCGAGCCGGACTCCGGCTCCGACGCCGCCTCGCTGAAGACCACCGCGGTGCGCGATGGCGACTTCTATGTGCTCAACGGCACCAAGCGCTTCATCACCAACGCTCCACACGCCGGCATCTTCACCGTCATGGCGCGCACCAACCCGGAGATCCGGGGCGCTGGTGGCATCAGCTCCTTCATCGTCGAGCGCGGCACTCCGGGGCTGACCATCGGCAAGCCGGACCAGAAAATGGGCCAGAAAGGTGCGCATACCGCCGACGTCATCTTTGACAACGTCCGTGTGCCGGCCGCCAACCTGATCGGTGGCAAGGAAGGCGTCGGCTTCAAGACGGCCATGAAGGTACTGGACAAGGGCCGTCTGCATATCGCCGCCCTGTCGGTTGGCGCCGCCGAGCGCATGCTGGATGACTCCCTGCGCTATG
The DNA here is from genome assembly GCF_051948695.1 of Halopseudomonas sp. Lyrl_26. NCBI lineage: Bacteria > Pseudomonadati > Pseudomonadota > Gammaproteobacteria > Pseudomonadales > Pseudomonadaceae > Halopseudomonas > Halopseudomonas sp. Lyrl_26. The sequence goes on along the minus strand of NZ_JAYJLH010000006.1, from coordinate 146,863 downwards.
CGGTCGAGCGCAAGCAGTTCGGCCAGCGGATTGCCGACTTCCAGCTGATCCAGGCCATGCTGGCCGACAGCAAGGCCGAGATCTATGCCGCCCGCTGCATGGTGCTGGATGCCGCGCGCAAGCGTGACGAAGGCCGCAACATCAGCACCGAGGCCTCCTGCGCCAAGATGTTCGCCACCGAAATGTGCGGCCGGGTAGCCGACCGCGGCGTGCAGATCCATGGCGGCGCCGGTTACATCAGCGAGTACGCCATCGAGCGGTTCTACCGCGACGTGCGCCTGTTCCGGCTGTATGAAGGCACCACCCAGATCCAGCAGGTGATCATCGCCCGCAACATGATCCGCGAGATCGAGGACTGAGCTCCTCCGTAGGGCGAGGCCTGGGCCTCGCCCTGTCCCGTCACCCTGCCGTCTGCTGCAGGGTACGCCGCACGAACTCCACGCAACGCTGTGGCTGGGTCAGCGGCAGCATGTGTCCCCCTTCTACCAGCTCCAGCTCTCCTTTCGGCAACTGATCGGCCAGCACCCTGCCCTGTTCCTGCGGGTCCAGGATGCGGTCGCCCCAGGCATACAGAATATACACGGGCAACTGCAGGTCCTCGTAGCCTTCCTGCAGCCGTGGCAATACTGGCTCAAGTGCCACCAGATCCCGGGAGGCGGCGATATGGTTGCTGGGACGCATGGCCTGGGCGCCACCGCCACGCAGGGCAAAGTGCGCAGGTACGGCCTCCGGACCGAAGGCCGTCTGCATGATCCTTTCACGCTGGCGCGCGGCCAGCGGCAGCATCAAGGTCCAGGCAAACAGCCAGCGCAGCCAGTGCCAGCGGATCCTCAGGCTGGCGAAGATGCCGGGTGGCCCGCCGGCCGGCATGCGGCTGAGGGGGGCGATCAGCGCCAGCGCGCTGATCTTGTCCGGGTGCCGCAGGGCAGTAGCCAGCGCTACCGCGCCACCGAGGGAATGCCCTACCACTACCGGGCGATCCAGCTGCAGGGCATCAATCAGCCCGGCTATCACATCCGCCTGCACCGCCAGGGAGGCGGATGAGCGCAGCGGACGCTTTGAGTAGCCGCTGCCCGGCCGGTCGATGGCTATCACCCGGCAATCCCTGGCCAGCTCGCCCAGCATGGCATAGGTGAAGTTCTGCAACACGCCGGTCAGGCCATGCACCAGCAATACGGTGCGGGGGCCGGAGCCCTGCTCCACGTAATGGATGCGGTTGCCCATGATGGTGATGAAGCGCCCTTCGGGTGGCAGCCCCAGCTCGATCCGCCGGGCCGCCAGAAAGCTGAACACCATAAGCCCGGCGACGATCAGCAGCACAAGCAGTAACAGATATCCCATCTCTTTTTTCCTTGTTGGTACCCTGGGGTCAGGCCTTGTCGATTCCCGGCAGCAGTCGCCAGTAGTTCACCGGCATCAGGCGTTCCAGCCAGGACAGGATCAGCGCATCCTTGCCGACGATGACCCGCTCCCGGTCACGGCGAATGCCGTCGAGAATAATCTGCGCCGCCTTGGCCGGTGGCATGCGCAGCAGCTTCTCGGTCCGGCGCATGCGCTGCTCCCGTTCCGCCTCGCACAACCCCTCGGGAACCCGGGCACTGGTGGCGATGGCCGTGGCAATGCCTCCGGGGTGCACCACGGTAACCCCGACCGGACCACCGCGCAGCTCCAGACGCAGGGCGTTGGAGAAGCCCCGGACGGCAAACTTGCTGGCACAGTAGGCGGTCTGACCCGCCGGTGTCACCAATCCGAACAGGCTCGACAGGTTGACGATGCGGGCCACCGGGCGCTGGCGCAGCAGCGGCAGAAAGGCCCGGGTCATGCAGACCACGGCATCGAAGTTGATCGCCATCAGCCAGTCGAAGTTCTCCACCGTTACCTGCTCGAAGGTTCCGCCCAAGGCGACCCCGGCATTGTTGATCAGCAGGTCCACCCTGCCGTGCCGGGCCAGCACCTGCTCCGGCAAGGCGGCCACCACCTGCCGGTCCGCCACGTCAAGCGGGTGCTCGGAAACCACCACACCCTGGTGCCTGGCCTGCTCGGCAGTCTCCTGGAGCCGAGCCGGATCTATGTCCACCAGTGCCAGATGGCACCCCTGCTCTGCCAGCGCCTGCGCCAGCGCGCGACCGATGCCGCTGCCGGCACCGGTCAGTACTGCCACACATTCCCTGATATCCATATTCGCCCCCGGTAGTTACTGAAACCGCAGAACGCCGTCATCCAGCTCGCCATACTGGATCATCAGCTTGTCCTTCAGATAGCTCTGGTGCACGCGCCAGGCTGGCTGGTCGCCCTGTTTCGGCAGAATGTCCGCCGCGCGCTGTACATAGCCGGAGGTGAAGTCGATGAAGGGCTGCTCCTGCACGTCCGGCGTGCGCCGGGCCACTGCGACCCGCAGCCCGCGGCGATCCATGTAGCGCAGCAGCCGGGCCAGATAGTTGCAGGTCAGGTCCGCCTTCAGGGTCCAGGAGGCGTTGGTATATCCGAACACCTGGATGAGGTTGGGTACATCGCTGAGCATCATGCCCTTGTAGGTCAGGCATTCTCCGGTGTTCACCGGCTGTCCATCCACTTCCAGGCGCACCTCGCCGAGGGCGGTCAGCTTCAGGCCCGTGGCTGTGACTATGATGTCCGCCTCCAGCTCTGCGCCACTGCTCAGCTGTATACCAGCCGGGGTGAAGCGCTCTATGGTATCGGTAACAACCTCCAGCTGCCGCGCCCGCAGCATATGGAACAGATCCCCATCAGGCACGGCGCAGACACGCTGGTCCCAGGGCTTGTAGTCGGGGGTGAAGTGGCGCATGTCGACGTCCGGCCCCAGCTGCCGCTGGGCCAGTTGCAGCAGGTAGCGGCTGGCCTCCTCCGGCCGGCTGCGGGCCCGCCGATAGAAGAAGCTGCCGAGCAGCACGTTCTTCCAGCGGGTCAGGTGGTAGGCCAGCGGCAGTGGCAGCCATTTCTGCATGCCCTGGGCCAGGCGGTCGACCTGGGGACGGGCAAATACATAGCTTGGCGAACGCTGCAGCATGGTGACATGGGCGCCCTCCCGAGCCAGGGCCGGCACCAGGGTCACGGCCGTTGCACCGCTGCCGATCACCACCACCCGCTTGTCCCGACAATCCAGCCCTTCGGGCCAGGCCTGGGGATGGATGATCTGCCCGGCAAAGCTGGCTTCGTCGGGAAACCCGGGGCGATATCCCTCGTCGTAGCTGTAATAGCCGGAACAGGAAGCGATGAAGCGGGCCTGCAACTGTTCTTCTCGCTGGCCTGTGCCGTCGGTGATCTGCACCGGCACCGTCCACAGTGCCTGCTCGCTGTCCCAGCTGGCGGAAAGCACCCGGTGGCCATAGCGGATGTTATGCACCGCACCGGATTCCTCAGCCGCTTCTTCTATATAGCGTTTGATATCCGGCCCGTCGGCAATGGCCTTGCGCCCGGTCCAGGGCTTGTCCGCATAGCCGAGGGTATACATGTCCGAATCCGAGCGGATACCGGGGTAGCGAAACAGATCCCAGGTACCGCCTATTGCATGGCGCCGCTCAAGGATCAGATAACGCTTGTCCGGACAGCGCCTTGTCAGCGCCCTGGCCATCCCTATCCCGGACAGACCGGCACCTATGATGATTACATCGAGGGGAGTCGGCTGAAATTGTTCTTGTTGTTGATGCATGCAAGCTCTCCTGCTCCATGAAAGCAGAAGCCCCGACAGATTGCTCTGCCGGGGCCTCAATCAGCTACCGATAATGTACCTCGGTTTGCCTTCCGGGTTCAGCTATCACACACGCTCAAAAATGGTGGTGATACCCTGACCCAGACCGATGCACATAGTGGCCACGCCGATGGTGCCGCCATTCTGCTTCATCACGTTCAGCAGGGTGCCGGAGATCCGCGCACCGGAGCAGCCGAAGGGGTGACCCAGGGCGATGGCGCCGCCGTTGAGGTTGACCTTCTCGTCCATCTTGTCCAGCAGCTTGAGGTCCTTGAGCACAGGCAGCGCCTGGGCGGCAAAGGCCTCGTTCAGCTCGACGTGGTCGATATCGTCCATGGTCAGACCGGCACGCTTGAGCGCCTTCTTGGTGGACGGAACCGGACCGTAGCCCATGATGGACGGATCGCAACCGGCCACCGCCATGGAGCGGATCACCGCCATGGGCTCGATGCCCAGGGCCTTGGCGCGCTCGGCGGACATGACGATCATGCAGGAAGCACCGTCGGTGATCTGCGAGGAAGTACCCGCGGTCACGGTACCGCCCTTGGGGTTGAACGCCGGACGCAGGGCGGCCAGGCTTTCCAGGGTAGTCTCGGGACGGATGGTCTCGTCTTCGGTGAACAGGCGCAGGAAGCCGTTCTCGTCGTGACCTTCCATCGGGATGATCTCATCCTTGAAGCGGCCTTCGACGGTAGCCTGGTGCGCACGCTGGTGCGAACGCACACCGAACAGATCCTGCTGTTCGCGGGTAATGCCGTGCATCTTGCCGAGCATTTCCGCAGTCAGACCCATCATGCCGGCAGCCTTGGCTGCGTACAGCGACAGGGCCGGGTTCGGATCAACACCGTGCATCATGCCGACGTGGCCCATGTGCTCCACGCCACCGACCACGAACACATCGCCATTGCCGGTCATGATGGCCTGGGCAGCGGTGTGCAGCGCGCTCATGGAAGAACCGCACAGACGGCTGACGGTCTGGGCGCCGGAGGTGTGCGGAATCGGGGTCATCAGCGACGCCATCCGGGCAATGTTCCAGCCCTGCTCCAGGGTCTGGTTCACGCAGCCCCAGATGACATCTTCAACTTCGGCCGGGTCCACTTTCGGGTTGCGCGCCAGCAGCCCGGTGATCAGGTTGGCGGACAGGGTTTCGGCACGGACATTGCGGTACATGCCGCCCTTGGAACGGCCCATGGGGGTGCGACCGAAGTCGACAATTACAACGTCTCTCGGATTGAGGCTCATAAATTCACTCTCGCTCTGTACGTTCCGCGGTTAACCGAAGAATTTCTGGCCGTTGGCAGCCATCTCACGCAACTTTTCAGTCGGGTGGTACATGGGGCCAAACTCGGCGTATTTGTCAGCAATGGCCACGAACTCGGCCACCCCAATGGTATCGATGTAGCGCAGAGCGCCGCCCCGGAAGGGAGGGAAGCCGATACCGTAGATCAGACCCATGTCGGCGTCTGCAGCGGTCTCGACGATGCCGTCTTCCAGGCAACGGACGGTTTCCAGGCACAGCGGAACCATCATGATCTCGACGATCTCTTCATCGGTCAGCTCGCGCTGCTCCTGCACGATCGGCTTGAGCAGTTCGTAGGCTTCGGGATCGACCACCTTCTTCGGCTTGCCCTTCTTGTCCACTTCATAGGCGTAGAAGCCCTTGCCGGTCTTCTGACCCAGGCGGTTGGCCTCGTACATGACGTCGACGGCGGTCTTGGTCTTGTCAGCCATGCGATCCGGGTAACCTTCGGCCATCACATCACGGCCGTGGTGACCGGTATCCATGCCCACCACGTCCATCAGGTAGGCCGGGCCCATCGGCCAGCCGAATTTCTCCATGACCTTGTCGACGCGCTGGAAGTCGGCACCCATGCCGATCAGGCGGGCAAAACCGCCGAAATACGGGAAGAGCACGCGGTTGACCAGGAAGCCGGGGCAGTCGTTGACCACGATCGGGGTCTTGCCCATCTTCTTGGCGTAGGCCACGGTGGTGGCAATGGCCTTCTCGCTGGACTTCTCGCCACGGATGACCTCAACCAGCGGCATCATGTGTACCGGGTTGAAGAAGTGCATGCCGACGAAGTTTTCCGGGCGCTTCAGGGCCTGGGCCAGGTAAGTGATGGAGATGGTCGAGGTGTTGGAAGCGATGATGGCGTCTTCCTTCACATGCTGCTCGACCTCGGCCAGCACGGCGTGCTTGACCTTCGGATTCTCGACCACGGCCTCGACCACGATGTCGACGTTGCCGAAGTCGCCGTAGGACATGGTCGGGCGAATGGCGTTCAGTGCCCTTGCCATCTCGGCGGGCTTCATGCGGCCCTTCTCGACCCGCTTGCCGAGCAGCTTGGAGGCTTCGTCCAGACCCAGCTGGATACCCTCTTCGCGGATGTCCTTCATCAGGATCGGCGTGCCCTTGTAGGCGGACTGGTAGGCGATGCCGCCGCCCATGATGCCGGCACCCAGTACCGCTGCCAGCTTCACTTCACCGGCCAGCTTGTCGTACTTCTTCGCCTTGCTCTTGAGCGCCTGGTCGTTCAGGAACAGACCCACCAGGGATGCAGCCACAGTGGTCTTGGCCATCTTGGCAAAACCGGCTGCCTCGATTTCCAGTGCCTTCTCGCGACCGTGGTTGGCCGCCTTCTGCATGGTCTTGATGGCTTCCACCGGCGCCGGGTAGTTCGGACCGGCCTGGCCGGCAACGAAGCCCTTGGTGGTTTCGAAGGCCATCATCTGCTCGATGGTGTTGAGCTTGATCTTTTCCAGCTTGGGCTGGCGCTTGGCGCGGAAATCCAGCTCGCCGGCAATGGCGCGGCGGACAAGGTCCAGAGCCGCATCGCGCAGCTTGTCATCGGCTACCACGGCGTCCACGGCACCGGCCTTCAGTGCAGCAGAGGCGCGTTGTTCAGCGCCGCCGGCAATCCACTCGACGGCGTTGTCCACACCGATCAGGCGCGGCAGACGTACGGTGCCGCCGAAACCGGGATAGATACCCAGCTTGGTTTCCGGCAGACCGATCTTGGTGCTTTCAGCCATGACGCGGAAGTCGCAGGCCAGACACATTTCCAGACCGCCGCCCAGGGCCAGACCATTGATGGCCGCCACTGTGGGCACGTTCAGATCTTCAAAGGCGTTGAAGATGCGGTTGGTTTCGATGTTGGCCGCAACCAGCTCCTCTTCGGACAGCTTGAACGCATGCACGAACTCGGTGATGTCGGCGCCGACAATGAACACGTCCTTGCCACTGGTTACGATGACGCCCTTGATGTTGCTGTCGGACTGGATCTTTTCAACGGCTGCCTTGAGTTCGGCGAGGGTAGCCTGGTTGAACTTGTTGACCGACTCGCCCTGCAGATCGAACTTGAGCTCGGCGATGCCGTCGTCAAGGATTTGAACCGTGATGGCTTTACCTTCGTAAATCATCAACTGATCTCCACGCTGTGAAAGCACATGAGAAACACCGGTCCGACCCACTGCCGGACGGTGTCATGATTGTTCCCGATAACTATGAAGTGCTGCCTGCCTGGCAAATTCATACGCTCGTTTGATTCGGGTACGCACACCTTTATGGAAAACGCGGGCGTTGTCAATCTGCGGCGGGCAACTGACTACAAAAAAACACTATAGAGCCGTTACCTCGGGAAGTCAGTTCGCAGGGGGCCGGATCAGACCCCGCGCAGGGGCTGCAGGGCCGTCACCAGCTGGTCCAGCACGGCAATATCGTCCGGCTCGCGCCAGTACACCACTACCGAGAGACTCTGGCGGTCGATACCCCGCACCTGCTCGGGCAGGCGCTCGAGCACCTCCATGCAGTGCGGCGTAGCAGCCGAGCCGCTGAGCCACAACCAGCCCTCTTCCCCCCTCCGACAGCTGAACTCGGCATCCACCCGGCAGCGCTCCAGCGGCATGCGGTAGGCGATGCAGCCTGCCAGCTGGTTGACCCGCTGCGACTCGCGCAGCCACTCCACAGCCAGACCGCGCTGCCTGGCCTGCTCGCGCAGCCGGTGCAGGTGAAACTCCCGGCCACGGGGCATCAGCTTGAACAGACTGGAGATCAGGATGGCCGCCACCACGGCGACTATTACCCAGGTAGGCATGGTTTCGATTCCTCGTGAGGTTTTGCGTGGCCGCAGGCCGGTAAACTGTGGACCTGCCGGCAAAGACTGCTAAGATCAGCGAAAACAAGGAAGGAGAGACTCTGCATGCTCTACTCACATGTGCTGGTAGCTGTAGATCTGATTGATGAGTGTCGCGCCGTGGCCGACCATGCCCAGCAGCTGGCCAGGGCATTGGGCGCCAAGCTCACCGTACTGCATGTGGTCGAACCACTGGCCATGGCCTATGGCGGTGATGTCCCCATGGACCTGTCCATGCTTCAGCAGCAACAGTTCGAGCAGGCCAGGGAGCGCATGCAACTGTTCGCCGGGGATTACGGACTGCCCGAAGAGCAGATGCAGATTGCCTTCGGCCACCCGCGTCAGGAGATTCACCGGGTCGCCACCGAATTCGGCTGCGATCTGATCGTGGTCGGCAGCCACGGCCGACATGGCCTGGCCCTGCTGCTCGGCTCCACCGCCAACGACGTGCTCCATGGGGCTCCCTGTGACGTGATTGCGGTCCGCCTGAACAAGACCGAGAACACCTGATCTGACACGATCCTACCGTTAGAGGGCACCGCTGAGCCGGCTCAGCCGGCCATGTCCTCCAGTTCCGCCCAGCGTTCCAGCGCCTGATCCAGCTCGGCCTGCTTGCTGTCCAGCGCCGTCAGAACAGGCGCCGTCTGCTCATGGGGCTGCTGGTAGAACTGCGGATCACTGACCTGTTGCTGCAACGCTTCGAGCTCGGCTTCCAGTCGCTCCAGCAAAGCCGGCATGGCCTCCAGCTCGCGCTGCAGCTTGTAGCTGAGCCTGGGCTTGGCCGCCGGCGCTGCCGTGCGCGCAGGCTCGGTCACCGGAGCCGCTTGTACCGATTTCGGTGCCGGCTCATCCAGACGCTCGGCCAGCAGCTCGACTCGGCCTCCCTGGCGCAACCAGTCGGCGTAACCGCCGACATACTCCCGGACATTGCCCTGCCCTTCGAATACCAGCGAGCTGGTGACCACGTTATCCAGAAAGGCCCGGTCGTGACTGACCAGCAGCACTGTACCGTCGAAGCCCGCCAGTACATCCTCCAGCAACTCCAGGGTTTCCACATCCAGATCGTTGGTGGGTTCGTCCAGCACCAGGACGTTGGCCGGCTTGCTGAACAGCCTGGCCAGCAGCAATCGTGCACGCTCCCCGCCGGACAGGGCCTTGACCGGCGTACGGGTACGCTCCGGCGAAAACAGGAAGTCGCCCAGATAGCTGATCACGTGGCGGCGCTGACCGTTGATCTCGATGAAGTCGCGACCCTCGGAGAGGTTGTCGATCACCGTCTTTTCCAGATCCAGCTGATCGCGCAGCTGATCGAAATAGGCGACTTCCAGTTTGGTACCGTGCTTTACGGTACCGGAGGTGGGCTGGAGCTGGCCGAGCATCAGCTTGAGCAGGGTACTCTTGCCCGAACCGTTGTTGCCGATCAGGCCGATGCGGTCCCCCCGCAGCACATGGGTGGTCAGCTCACGGATCAGCGGCGGCTGGCCCGGCCAGGCGAAGCTGACCTTGTCCAGCTCGATCACCCGCTTGCCCGACGCATCGGCAGTCTCCAGCTGGAAACTGGCCTTGCCCTGACGTTCGATACGCCGTGCGCGTTCCTCGCGCATGGCCTTGAGTGCCCGTACCCGGCCTTCGTTACGGGTACGCCGGGCCTTGATGCCCTGGCGGATCCAGGCTTCCTCCTGGGCCAGCTTCTTGTCGAACAGCGCATTGGCCGTCGCCTCGGCCTCCAGCTGCTGCTGCTTGTGCTCGAGGAAGCTGCGGTAGTCCCCCTGCCAGTCGATCAGCTGACCGCGGTCCAGCTCCAGGATCCGCGTCGCCAGGGCCTGCAGGAACTGCCGGTCGTGGGTGATGAAGAGGACCGCGCCGCGGAACTCCAGCAGCACCTCTTCCAGCCAGGCGATGGTATGGATATCCAGGTGGTTGGTCGGCTCGTCCAGCAGCAGCACATCCGGCTCGGATACCAGAGCCTGGGCCAGCAGCACCCGCCGGCGCCAGCCGCCGGACAACTCCGACATGCTCTTGTCCGCCGGCAAACCCAGTCGGGTCAGGGTAGTCTCCACCAGCTGGTTCAGCCGCCAGCCATCCCGGGATTCCAACTGATGCTGGACCTTCTCCAGACGCGCCAGTTCGGCCTCGCCCATCTCGCCGGTAACCAGGGCATGGTACTCGGCCAGCAGTTCACCGACCCCGGCCAGGCCCTGGGCTACCACGTCGTAGACCTTGCTCGCATCCGCTTCGGGCAGCTCCTGGGGCAGCTGGCCGATCTTGAGGCCCGGGGCAAACCAGATCTCCCCTTCGTCCGCCGCCTGATCGCCGGTCACCAAGCGCAGCAGGCTGGACTTGCCGGCACCGTTACGACCGATCAGACACACCCGCTCGCCCCGGTCCAGCTGGAAACTGACCTTGTCCAGCAGTGGATTGAGGCCATAGGCCAGGGAAACGTCGGTAAAGGAAAGCAGAGCCATAACACACCTTTTTCAGATTCAGGGTCGCATTCTACCCGCAGGCCTGTGTAACTGCATGTTTATTGCGGCCAACGGCTTTGAAGGAGACATGCAAACAGCTAAGCTGAGCTCAGCCCCGGATCCCCCGGGCATTCAGACAAGCCAGTGTCAGGTCTCCCATATCTATGCTCATGCACGCGTCCTCTACCTTGCTCCGCGCCATCCGCCTGCTGTGTGTCAGCCTGCTGCTGCTCAGCCTGCCTGCCCAGGCTGACCGTCTGACGGAACAGCGCAGGCAGTATGATCAGGCCAGGGCGGCGCTGGAGCGCGGTGACATGGACAGATTCAACAGCCTGAGCAGCGCGCTGACGGATTATCCGCTGTACCCCTATCTGGTCATGGAGTCGCTGCGCAAGCGCCTGGACCGGGCGCCGCACGGTGAAATCGAGCAATTTCTCAGCCGCCATGGCGACCTGCCGGCGGCCAGCAGCATCAAGGCCACCTGGCTCAAGCGCCTTCGCGCCGAGGGGGACTGGCCCCGGCTGCGCCGTCACCTCGACGCGGACAGCCTGACCGCGGAACTGGAATGCCCGCTGGTCCTGCAGAACTGGAACGAAGGCAAGGTCGAGCAGGCCCGCGAGCGTGCCCGGGAGCTCTGGACAGTCGGCCATTCCCAGCCGGATGCCTGTACTCCGCTGTTCGAGCGCTGGCGCGCCTCCGGCGGCTTGACCGAAGCCGTAGCCTGGGAACGTATCCGCCTGGCCCTGCTGCACCGCCAGGACGCCCTGGCCAGGTATCTGCTGCGCTATGTTCCGAGCCAACAGGCCCTGGCCGAGCGCTTCGTCGCCACGGCGATCAATCCGCGCCTGCTGTCCGATGTGAGCAAGTACCAGCCGGGCGCCAACCAGCCACCCGAGCAGCTGACCGACATAGTGGCAGTCGCCCTGCGCCGCCTGGGCCGGGACGACGCCGGCGCCGCGCTGGCGCTGTGGCCGCACTATCAGCATCTGCCCTTCAGTGACGAGCAGCGCCTGGCCCTGACCCGGGATATCGGCGTGCGTCTGGCCCGTCGCCATGACCCCCGGGCCCTGCCCTTCATGGCCGCCAACGACCCCGCGCTGAAGGATGACACCGTCACCGAATGGCGTGGTCGGCTGGCGCTGCGCACCGGTCAGTGGCACAACGTACTGGACCTGACCCGACACATGCCCGAGCACCTGCGCCAGCAGAGCCGCTGGCGCTACTGGGAACTGCGCAGCCGCCAGCTGGCCAATTCCGCCGTGGGTGAACTGACCGAGGATTACGCCAGCCTGGCCGGCGAACGCGACTTCTATGGCTTCCTCGCCGCCGAGCGCAGCCGACGCCCCTACGCCCTGAATCACCAGCCGGTGGCGGTGGACGCCCGCGCCGCAGCCCGGGTAGCCAATACCGCCGGGATCATTCGCGCCAGGGAGTTTCATGCCCGTGGCGACTATCTGGATGCCCGGCGCGAGTGGTACCACGCCGAGCGCCTGTTCAGCCGCGAAGAACTGATCGCCCAGGCCGCACTGGCCCGGCAGATGGACTGGTATTTCCCCGCCATCCGCGGCATCAGCAAGGCCCGGCACTGGGATGACCTGGAGATCCGCTTCCCCCTGGCCTACCGCGAACCCATCGTCCGTCAGGCACGCCTGCGTCAGCTGAACTCCACCTGGGTCTACGCCATTACCCGCCAGGAAAGCGGCTTCATGACCGACGCCCGCTCCCATGCCGGTGCCCTGGGGCTGATGCAGCTGATGCCCGCCACCGCGCAGGAAACCGCTCGCCGGAACAATATTCCCCTGGCCAATACCAGCAGCGCGGTACTGGACCCGGAACGCAACATTGCATTGGGAACGGCTTATCTGTCACAGCTGTACAGCCAGTTCCGGGGCAACCGGGTGCTCGCCTCGGCCGCCTACAACGCCGGGCCCGGTCGTGTACGTCAGTGGACAAGGGATCTGCCGGCGATGCCCGCGGATATCTGGATCGAGACCATCCCCTTCGACGAGACGCGCAGCTATGTGCAGAGCGTCCTGACCTATGGGGTGATCTACGGGGAGAAGCTGGGCATCCGCCAGCCGGTGATGGAGCCGCACGAGAAATACATCGAGTAACGGCACAGGGCGTGCAACGCACGCCCTGTATTCAGCACTCAGTAGTAGGCATTTTCCGTGACCGAATGGTCGGTCACGTCACGCACACCGGTGATTTCCGGAATACGCGCAACCAGGGTCTTCTCGACCCCTTCCTTGAGTGTTACATCCGCCATGCCGCAGCCCTGGCAACCGCCACCGAACTGCAGCACCGCGATACCACCTTCAACCACGTCGATCAGCTTGATCTCGCCGCCATGGCTGGCCAGGCTCGGATTGATCTCGGTCTGCAGCAGGTAGTTGATGCGGTCATTCAGCGGGCTGTCCTCATTGACCATCGGCACCTTGGCATTCGGCGCCTTGATGGTCAGCTGACCGCCCATGCGGTCGGTGGCATAATCCACCACCGCGTCCTCAAGGAAGGGCTCACTGACCGCATCCACCCAGACCGGAAAGGCCGCCAGGGAGATGAGCAGATCCTCCGCCTTCTCCTCACCCGGCTTGCAGTAGGCGATGCAGGTTTCAGCGTAGGGAGTACCGGGCTGGGTGATGAACACGCGGATGCCGACACCGGTGGTGTCCTGCTTCGACAACAGCTCCGCCAGATAGGTCTGAGCAGCCTCGGTGAAGTGAATACCTGCCATGAAATGCCTCTCGGTCGATGACGTAATGCGTGTATTGTACGGGATAAGGCCCCCCGAATAAAGACCCACCAATTCACTTGGTTATTAATCTTTCGTATCCCTTTCATCAAGCTGAACCATCACGACAGGCCACGACGGGGCGTAGCAGTGCGCAGGCATGCACGTCGATGCAACCGCGTAAAACCGCGTTAACCCAAGCAGACACCCGCATCTGCTTGAATCAAATCAATAGCATCATGAGCTCCATTCATATCAGGCACGGGCGCCCGTCTGGTAGACTTAACCGTTTATTTCATTGCTGATCCCGGAGTTCCCATGTCTGACCTGAGTACCCGCCTGACTCTCCTGCACGAGGCCCTGCGCCAGCGCATTCTGATTCTCGACGGCGGCATGGGCACCATGATCCAGAGCTACAAGCTGAGCGAAGCGGATTTCCGCGGCGAGCGCTTCGTCGACTGGCACCGGGATCTGAAAGGCAACAACGACCTGCTGATTCTCAGCAGGCCCGAGGTCATTGCCAGCATCGAACGGGCCTATCTCGACGCCGGCTCCGACATCATCGAAACCAACACCTTCAACTCTACCCGGGTATCCCAGGCCGACTACGGCATGGAAGACCTGGCCTACGAGCTGAACTACGAAGGTGCCCGCCTCGCCCGCCGGGTCTGTGACGAAAAGACCGCCGAAACCCCGCACAAGCCGCGCTTCGTAGCCGGCGTACTCGGGCCGACCAGCCGCACCTGCTCCCTGTCCCCGGACGTCAACAACCCCGGCTACCGCAACATCACCTTCGATGAGCTGGTAGACAACTACAGTGAAGCCACCCGCGGTCTGGTCCAGGGTGGCGCCGATCTGATCATGATCGAAACCATCTTCGACACCCTTAACGCCAAGGCCGCCATCTTCGCCGTCCAGGGCGTGTTCGAGGAACTGGGTGTGGACCTGCCGATCATGATCTCCGGCACCATCACCGACGCCTCCGGCCGCACCCTGTCCGGCCAGACCACCGAGGCCTTCTGGAACTCCGTCCGCCACGCCAAACCGATCTCCGTGGGCCTGAACTGCGCGCTGGGTGCCCGCGAGCTGCGTCCCTATCTGGAGGAGCTGTCCAACAAGGCCGACACCTATGTCTCCGCCCACCCCAACGCCGGTCTGCCCAATGCGTTCGGCGAGTATGACGAAAGCGCCGCCGAGACCGCTGAACTGGTCGCCGAGTTTGCCCAGTCCGGCTTCGTGAATATCGTCGGTGGCTGCTGCGGCACCACCCCCGAGCATATCCGCGCCATCGCCGAAGCGGTGAAGGACATCGCTCCCCGGCAGATCCCCGATATCCCAAGGGCCTGCCGCCTGTCCGGGCTCGAGCCCTTCACCATCGATCGCAACTCCCTGTTCGTCAACGTCGGCGAGCGCACCAACATCACCGGCTCGGCCAGATTCGCCCGGCTGATCCGCGAGGAGAATTACACCGAAGCGCTGGAGGTGGCGCTGCAGCAGGTAGAGGCCGGCGCTCAGGTCATCGATATCAACATGGACGAGGGCATGCTGGATTCGAAGAAGGCCATGGTGACCTTCCTCAACCTGATTGCCGGTGAGCCGGACATCTCCCGGGTGCCGATCATGCTCGACTCCTCCAAGTGGGAGATCATCGAAGCCGGCCTCAAGTGCATCCAGGGCAAGGGCATCGTCAACTCCATCTCGATGAAGGAAGGTGTCGAGGAGTTCAAGGCCCACGCCCGCCTGTGCAAGCGCTACGGCGCCGCAGTCGTGGTCATGGCCTTCGACGAGCGCGGCCAGGCCGATACCGCCGAACGCAAGAAGGAAATCTGCCAGCGCTCCTATGACATCCTGGTCAATGAGGTCGGCTTCCCGCCGGAAGACATCATCTTCGACCCGAATATCTTTGCCGTGGCCACCGGTATCGAGGAGCACAACAACTACGCGGTGGACTTCATCGAAGCCTGCGCCTTTATCCGCGACCACCTGCCCTACGCCCTGACCTCCGGTGGCGTGTCCAACGTGTCCTTCTCCTTCCGGGGCAACAACCCGGTGCGCGAGGCCATCCACTCGGTGTTCCTGTACCACGCCATCAAGGCCGGCCTGAACATGGGTATCGTCAACGCCGGTCAGCTGGAGATCTACGACCAGATCCCCGAGGACCTGCGCAACAAGGTCGAGGATGTGATTCTCAACCGCCACCCGGGCGCCACCGAGGCCCTGCTGGCGATCGCCGAGGACTACCGGGGCGACGGCTCGGTCAAGGAAGTGGAAAACGAGGAGTGGCGCAGCCTGCCGGTGGACAAGCGGCTGGAGCATGCCCTGGTCAAGGGCATCACCACCCATATCGTTGCTGATACCGAGGAAGCACGCCTGCAATACGCCCGCCCCATCGAGGTGATCGAGGGGCCGCTGATGGCCGGCATGAACGTGGTCGGTGACCTGTTCGGCTCCGGCAAGATGTTCCTGCCCCAGGTGGTCAAGTCGGCCCGGGTCATGAAGCAGGCGGTGGCCCACCTGATTCCCTTCATTGAAGCGGAGAAAGGCGACAAGCCCGAAGCCAAGGGCAAGATCCTCATGGCGACCGTCAAGGGTGACGTGCATGACATCGGCAAGAATATCGTCGGCGTGGTGCTCGGCTGCAACGGCTACGACATCGTCGACCTGGGCGTGATGGTGCCGGCGGACAGGATCATCAAGACCGCCATCGAGGAAAAGTGCGACATCATCGGCCTGTCCGGCCTGATCACCCCATCCCTGGACGAGATGGTCCATGTCGCCCGGGAGATGCAGCGCCAGGGCTTCAACCTGCCGCTGATGATCGGCGGCGCCACCACCTCCAAGGCCCACACCGCGGTGAAGATCGACCCGCATTACACCAACGATGCGGTGGTCTATGTCACCGACGCCTCCCGTGCCGTGGGCGTGGCCACCACCCTGCTGTCGAAGGAGCTCAAGCCGGCCTATGTGAAGGACATCCGCGACGAGTACGCGATGATCCGCGAGCGTACCGCCAACCGGGCCAGGCGCACCGAGCGGCTCAGCTACGAGCAGGCACTGGCGGCCAAGCCCCAGTTCGACTGGAGCCAGTACCGCCCGGTGCAGCCCAGCTTCACCGGACGCCGGATTCTGGAGGACATCGACCTCAATGTGCTGGAGCAGTACATCGACTGGACGCCCTTCTTCATTTCCTGGAACCTGGCCGGCAAGTATCCGCGAATCCTCGAGGACGAGGTCGTCGGCGAAGCCGCCACTTCCCTGTTCAACGATGCCCAGACCCTGCTGCGCAAACTGATCGACGAGAAACTGATCCGCGCCCGCGCGGTATTCGGTTTCTGGCCGGCCAATCAGGTGGATAATGATGATATCCAGCTGTTCGACGACAACGGCAAGCCGCTCAAGCGCCTGCATCACCTGCGCCAGCAGACCATCAAGACCGACGGCAAGCCCAACTTCGCCCTGGCCGACTTCGTCGCCCCGGCCGACAGCGGCCTGACCGACTATGTGGGCGGCTTCATCACCACCGCCGGCATCGGCGCCGAGGAGGTGGCCAAGGCCTACCAGGAGGCCGGTGACGACTACAACTCGATCATGGTCAAGGCGCTGGCCGACCGCCTGGCCGAGGCCTGCGCCGAGTGGCTGCACCAGCAGGTACGCAGGGAGTACTGGGGCTATGCGCCGGATGAGCAGCTGAGCAACGAGGAGCTGATCCGCGAAAAATACCGTGGCATCCGCCCTGCCCCCGGCTATCCGGCCTGCCCTGACCATACCGAGAAGGATGCGCTGTTCCAGCTGCTGGACCGGGACGGTGACAGTGGTGTGACCCTGACCGAGCATTACGCCATGTTCCCCACGGCGGCAGTCAGCGGCTGGTATTTCGCCCATCCCCAGGCCCAGTATTTTGCCGTGGGCAAGATCGACCGCGATCAGGTCGAGAGCTACAGCCGGCGCAAGGGCCAGGATATCGAGGTCAGCGAGCGCTGGCTGATGCCCAACCTGGGTTACGACATCTGAAGGGAAGATCCGACGAGTGAGCCTTGTTCCCACCCATGATCGCTTCAGGACCATCGTCATGCTGGGCCTGCCGATCATGGGGGGCATGCTCAGCCAGAGTCTGCTGAATCTGGTGGATGCCGCCATGGTCGGCAGCCTGGGCCAGGCCGCGCTGGCCGGTGTCGGCCTGGGTGGCTATGTCAACTTCATGGCCATCGCCCTGGTCATGGGCCTGGGGGTCGGGGTACAGGCTACCGTGGCCCGTCGACGCGGCCAGGGACTGGTCGATCAGAGCGCGGAGCCGCTGAACAACGGTCTGCTGATCGCCGCGCTGATCGCCCTGCCCCTCAGTTTGCTGTGCTGGTTCAACGCCGAGGCCATCCTGGCCCTGCTCAGCGACGATCCCGAGGTGACGGCAATAGGCGCGGACTACTTCCGCTGGCGGGCACTGGCGATCATCGCGGTGGGCTGCAACTTCGCCTTCCGCGGCTACTGGAACGGCATCCGCCAGACCGGGCGCTATCTGCAGATCCTGGTGGTGATGCACATCTTCAACGTGGTCATCAGCTACGGCCTGATCTTCGGCCGCTTAGGTCTGCCGGAAATGGGCGCAGAGGGCTCGGGACTCGGCACCACCCTGGCCATGTTCCTCGGCACAGCGCTGTACTTCACGCTCACCTGGTTTCGCGGCCGCCGGCAGGGCTTCCTGCGCCGTCTGCCGCCGCTGGCCGAGCTGCGCCTGATGTTGCGCCTGTCGATGCCCAACTCCCTGCAACAGCTGTTCTTTGCCACCGGCGTGACAGTGCTGTTCTGGATCATAGGCCAGATCGGCACCGCCGAACTGGCGGTGGCGCATATCCTGATCAATCTCGCGCTGCTGCTGATTCTGCCCGGGGTGGGCATGGGCATGGCCGCCACCACCCTGGTCAGCCACAGCCTCGGCGCCGGGCAGCCCCAGGACGCCTATCGCTGGGGCTGGGATGTGGTCAAGGTCGCGGCACTGATGCTGTTCCTGCTCGGCCTGCCCTTCTGGCTGATGCCGCAACTGGTGCTGCAGATCTTTACTCAGGACCCCGAACTGCTGGCGCTCGGGCAGTGGCCGCTGCGCATCACCGGGCTGGGCATGACCCTGGATGCCACCGCCCTGGTCCTCACCCAGGCGCTGCTCGGCGCCGGAGCCAGCCGCATGGTGATGGGAGTGAATCTGGGCAGCCAGTGGTTGATCTTCCTGCCCTGCGCCTATCTCATCGGGCCGGTACTGGGCGGCGGGCTGCTGGCGGTGTGGCTGTTGCAGAGCCTGTACCGGGTCATGGCCTCCGTGATCTTTGCCATACTATGGAGGCGCAAGCACTGGGCCGATATCCGGTTATGAGCGCGACCTGTCAACTCCCGCAAGAGGCAGCCATGAGCGAAAACAACAAGAACAGCGGCAGCAAGCACCAGCAGCCAGAGGACAGTTCACCCCGCAACGGACTGGGCTTTCGACAGATGCTCAGCACCATACTTTTCGGCGCCCTCGGTGTGCAGAGCAACCGGGCACGGGAGCGGGACTTCAGTCAGGGCAAGCCCAGCCACTTCATCTACTTCGGGGTGGGCTTCATGCTGGTCTTCGTGCTGGTCATCATCGGGGTGGTGAAGCTGGTACTGCATTTCGCCGGGCGCTAGAATGTCCGGCTCCGGAGTCCCTGCGACTCCGGACTGCAGTCGGAAGCCGGGGCTCGGCGTCAGTGCTGGCTGACCCAGAACACGGCGGTAGCTACTGCTATCAGAATCAGGGCGACAGCGGCGAAGGCATCCAGCCCGCTGTCGGGGCCACCGCCGGTATGAGTATCCTGTTCCTGCATGGTGCGTTCCTCTTGTTGTTCGAATGGGAATGGAGTTGATCCGGCATGGATACTCCTGCCCTGACAGTTAAGACCACTCCGATCCGACGCACAAGTAATACGCATCGGTAATGAGCTTATGCGATATAAGCATATAGATAAACATTCCTTTTAAGCATAAAGGAAACCTGATATTGTCTGCCCGCCCCTGGAACCCAGTCGGGTGAAACACCGTTAGCTATGGGCCTTGGCCCACCAACAGGTTGTCAGAATGTACATTTACGACGAGTATGACCAACGTATCGTTGAGGACCGCGCCAGGCAGTTCCGCGATCAGGTACGCCGCTATCTCGCCGGCGAGCTTTCCGAGACAGAATTCCTGCCGCTGCGCCTGCAGAACGGCCTGTACGTCCAGCGCTACGCACCCATGCTGCGTATCGCCGTACCCTATGGCGTACTCTCTTCCCAACGTCTGCGCAAACTGGCCTATATCACCCGTCGTTACGACAAGGGTTACGCGCACATTACCACCCGCCAGAACATTCAGCTCAACTGGCCGAATCTGGAAGATGTGCCGGATATCCTGGAAGAACTTGCCTCGGTGCAGATGCACGCCATCCAGACCAGCGGCAACTGTATCCGCAACACCACCACCGACCAGTTCGCGGGTGTGGCCGCCGATGAGATCATCGATCCGCGGCCCTGGTGCGAGATTGTCCGTCAGTGGTCGACCTTCCACCCCGAATTCGCCTTCCTGCCGCGCAAGTTCAAGATCGCCATCAATGGCGCCAGGGAAGACCGTGCAGCCATCGGCGTGCACGATATCGGTCTGAATGCCGTGCGCAACGAAGCCGGCGAGCTGGGCTTCCAGGTGCTGGTGGGTGGCGGCCTCGGTCGGACTCCCATGGTTGGCGCCGAAATCCGCGCCTTCCTGCCCTGGCCGCATCTGCTGACCTATCTCGAGGCTATTCTGCGGGTGTACAACCGCTATGGTCGCCGGGACAACAAGTTCAAGGCGCGCATCAAGATTCTGGTCAAGGCCCTGACCCCGGAAGTCTTCGGCGAGAAGGTCGAGGCCGAATGGCAGAACCTCAAGGATGGCCCTGCCACCCTGACCGAGAGTGAACTGCAGCGCGTCAGCAAGTATTTCGTCAGCCCCGAGCTGGAAAGCTTCCCGGGTGACGACGCCGGCTATCTGGACAAGCGCGGCAGCGACAAGGGCTTTGCCAACTGGGCCAGCCGCAACGTGCACCCGCACCGCGCTCCGGGCTACGCCGCAGTGACCCTGTCACTCAAGCCCAACGCGGTTGCACCGGGCGACATCACCGCTGAACAGCTGGAAGCCGCCGCCGACCTGGCCGAGCAGTACAGCCTGGGCGAGATCCGCTCCACCCATTACCAGAACCTGGTGCTGCCCTACGTACGCCAGAAGGATCTGTACGAGCTGTGGCACAAGGCCCGCGAAGCCGGCTTTGCCACTCCGAACATCGGTCTGCTGTCGGACATGATCTGCTGCCCCGGCGGCGATTTCTGCTCGCTGGCCAACGCCAAGTCCATCCCGATCGCCCAGTCCATCCAGGAGCAGTTCGACAACCTCGACTACCTGTACGACATCGGCGAACTGGAACTGAATATTTCCGGCTGCATGAACGCCTGTGGTCACCACCACATCGGCCACATCGGCATTCTGGGTGTGGACAAGAAGGGCGAGGAGTTCTATCAGGTCTCCCTGGGTGGCAAGTCCGGCCGTGACGCCGCCATCGGCAAGATCCTCGGCCCCTCCTTTGCCGCCAATCAGATGCCCACCGTAGTGCAGAAGCTGATCGACGTGTATCTGGAGCACCGCACCACTGAAGAGCGCTTCATCGATACCTACGAGCGCATTGGCATGGACCCGTTCAAGGAGCGCGTATATGCGGCTGATCATTAAGGACAACCAGGTCGTCCCGGATACCTGGGAACTGCTGCCCAAGGAGGCCACCCTGGACCAGTTGACCAATACCGGCGACGTCATAGTGCCTCTGGCCATGTGGCTGGAGCACTCCCACGCCCTCAAGGCGCGGGACGGGCGCCTGGGCGTCTGGCTGGATGCGGACGAGGAAGCCGAGTGCATCGTCGAAGATCTGGACAGTTTTGCCGTGATCGCCCTCAACTTCCCCGTGTTCAGCGACGGGCGCAACTACTCCAACGCCCGACTGCTGCGTGACCGCTACCAGTATCAGGGCGAGCTGCGCTCGATCGGCGACGTGCTGCGCGACCAGCTGTTCTTCATGCGCCGCTGCGGCTTCAATGCCTACGCCCTGCGCGAAGATCATGATCCCCACGCGGCGCTGGCCAGTCTGCAGGACTTCTCCGAGGTCTATCAGGCCGCCACTGATCAGCCGCTGCCGCTGTTCAGACGGCGCTGAGCCTGCCACAGCACCGGACGCCCGTCCGGTGCCGTCCCCACCCAGCTCATCCTGCTTCCCCTTGCGTTAGCCCAACGACTGGATAACTTCAGCCCGGCTGACGATACCCAGAGCAAACGCAAGCGCCCTCCCCCGGACGGGATGGCGCGGGGCGACTGGCGCGGGGTAGACTTGCTCAGGCTGTTTTCTGCTGATTCCGGACCCGCACAACCCATGCAACTTGCCATAGCCGCCCTTATCGCCCTGCTGCCGATCATCAACCCCTTCAGTACCGCCCCGATGTTCCTCGCCATCACCGAAGGGGACACCGACGCCGAACGCCGCGACCAGGCCCGCAAGGCGGTAATCTACATGATCTGCATTCTGGTGGCTTTCCTGATCGGCGGGAGCTTCATCATGAAGTTCTTCGGCCTGTCGCTGCCCGGCCTGCGCATAGCCGGCGGCATCCTGGTGGCCGGGGTCGGCATGCGCATGCTCTACCCCAGGGACGACGCCGGCCAGACGGCGGCGGAGCGACAGGAGTCCCGGCGCAAGCGTGATGTATCTTTCACGCCGCTGGCCATGCCCAGCCTGGCCGGCCCGGGGGCTATTTCCGTGACCATTGGTCTTACCTCGCTGGCCCGGGGCTGGCTGGACTTTCTTTCCATCATCATCGGCATACTCCTCGCCGCTGCGGTGGTTTACATCACCCTGCGGCTGTCGACCCGCCTGGTACGGGTACTGGGAGTCAACGGTCTGCACGCCATGACCAAGATCATGGGCTTTCTGATCCTCTGTGTCGGCGTGCAGTTCATCGTCAACGGCGTGGTGGAAGTGGCCCAGAGCCCCGAACTGATCGAAGGCATCATCCGGGAGATAGATGCCGCGCGGGATAAAAAGGCCCCATGAAACAGCTGCTCTGCACGCTGACCCTGCTGGCCAGCGTGCTCGCCTCAACCAGTGCCGTCGGCGCAACCATGCGCTGCAATGACGGCATCGTCTCTACCGGCGAGAGCACTCAGGGCGTGCTGGATAAATGCGGCGCGCCCTCCTCACAGGTTACCGACAGTCCCGCTATCGACGAGAACGGTTTTGTGGTGCGCGGTGCCGCCACGGTCAAACACTGGACCTATACGCCCCCGGGCGGCATACGCTATCAGCTGCGCTTTCTTGACGACAGGCTGGTGGAAATTCGCAGCAGGAGGGATTAATCAGCCTTGTTTGATCCGGCACGGCGCAGGGTGAGATTGATCCGCTGGCTACCCAATTGTGGGTGTGGCACATCGGCAAGCGGCAGCACGCCGTGAAAGCGCAACCGGTCAACGCCGCCCCATACTGCTACGTCCCCGTGCTGCAGCAGAGTTCGGGCCGGGCGATCGCTGCGGTTGTGACCGCCGAACAGGAAGGTGGCCGGCATACCCAGGGAAATGGAGACGATAGGCGCGCTGAAGTCCCTCTCATCCCGATCCTGATGTAGTCCCATGCGGGCGCCGGGAAGGTAGCGGTTGATCAGACAGGTGTCGGGCTGAAAGCTCTGGAACCCGGCACTGTCGGCGGCGCGCTGGGCCAGTTGCAGCAGACACTCGGGGATGACCGGCCAGGGCTGCCCCGTGGCGGGATCGATCGGACTGTAACGATAGCCGAATTCGCTACAAACCCAGCCCACATCGCCACAGGCACTGCTCTGAACCGACATGCGCCGACCACCCCGGGTCGTCATCTGACGCAGCGGTGACCGTTGCAGCACCCGCTCCAGGGCGGGCAACAGCGTCGCCAGCCAGGGCTCGGCAAAGCCGGGCAGCATGAAGGCCTGGGCGCCCATCGCCACCCGCTGCTGCGGCTGGTGAAACAGATCCTGAGTCCTCACTGCACCTCAACCAAGGTTCACCACCGCCCGGCCGGTCATGCTACCAGCGAGAATGGTATCAATATGGTCTGACAGCTGATCCAGGGTGATCTCCCGCTCCAGACGGCTGAGATCGGTCTTCCACTGCAGGGACAGGCGATCCCACATGGAGGCCTTGGCCACCAGCGGCTGCTCCACCGAGTCGACACCCAGCAGGTTGACGTTGCGCAGAATGAACGGGAAGACACTGGCCTGGAACTGCCCCCCTGCGGTCAGGCCGCAGCAGGCAACACTGGCATCATAGCGCAGCGACTTGACCACATTGAACAGGATGTCGCCGCCCACGGTGTCCACCGCCGCGGCCCAGCGTTCTGCCAGCAGCATCTTGCCGGTACCGGACAGCAGCTCCTCCCGGCTGATCACCTCGCTGGCGCCCAGCCCGCGGAGGAAGTCGGCCTGATCGGTCTTACCGGTCATGGCCACCACCTCGTAACCCTGCTGAGCGAGCATGGCCACCGCAATACTGCCTACCCCACCGGTAGCGCCGGTAACCAGCACCGGCCCCGTGTCGGCGGTGAGGCCGGCCCGCTGCAGCTTGTCGATGCACAGACCCGCGGTCAGACCGGCAGTGCCCAGCACCATGCTCTCGCGCAGAGTCAGCCCCGCCGGGCGCTTCAGCACCCAGCCAGCAGGTACGCGGATGTACTGACCGAAGCCGCCCGGGGTATTCATGCCCAGGTCGTAGCCGGTGACTATCACTTCGTCGCCGGGGACCAGCTCCGGGACTGCGCTGGCCGCCACAACCCCCGCCGCATCAATGCCGGGCGTGTGCGGGTAGCTGCGGGTCACGCCACGGTTTCCAGTGGCGGACAAGGCATCCTTGTAGTTCAGCGATGACCAGTGGACGCGGATCAGCACCTCCCCGGCGGGCAGGTCGTCGGTACTGCGCTGTACAACCCGGCGGGTGAACTGCCCCTGCTCCTCGCTCACCAGCAGCGCCTTGAATTCGGACATGCAAAAACTCCTTCGTCATGGATGATGTGCCCGCAGGCAGAGCACTTCGGGCCTACCAGAAGCGCTGATTGTAGAGCCGCGTAGCCCAGGTCACCAGCAGTCGGTCCAGCGCTGCGGACATGGTCGAACTCAAACGATCCTGCAGCTTCTTCGGACGATGGAAGTGCACTTCAAACACATCGGCCTGGCGGATGCGCTGGCTGATGTACTCATCGCTGGTACGTATCTCGTCGGCCAGGGCTTTCTGCAGTGCCTCGGTACCGAACCAGACCTCGCCCGTGGCCACCTCGTCGACGTTGAGAACCGGTCGATAACGGGAAACGAATTGCTTGAACAGCCGATGGAT
This sequence comes from Halopseudomonas sp. Lyrl_26, assembly GCF_051948695.1. Classification (NCBI taxonomy): domain Bacteria; kingdom Pseudomonadati; phylum Pseudomonadota; class Gammaproteobacteria; order Pseudomonadales; family Pseudomonadaceae; genus Halopseudomonas; species Halopseudomonas sp. Lyrl_26. The sequence continues at coordinate 122,419 of NZ_JAYJLH010000006.1, read as the reverse complement.
GTTCTCCAGGTCCTCCTGGAACTTCTCCCGGCCCTTCTCGGTATTTTCACCGAACAGGGTCAGAGTGCGCTTGTACTCCCCGGCGGTGAGCATCTCGTAGTCCACATCATGCTTCTTCAACACACGGTGGAAGTTCGGCAGTTGCGCCACCACCCCGATCGACCCGAGCATGGCAAAGGGCGCCGCCAGTACCCGATCACCGATACAGGCCATCATGTAACCCCCGCTGGCCGCCACCTTGTCGACGCATATCGTCAGGGGCACCCCGGCATCCCGAACACGGGTCAGCTGCGATGCGGCCAGTCCATAGGCGTGCACCATGCCCCCGCCGCTTTCCAGGCGCAGCACTATCTCGTCCCGCGGGGTGGCCAGCTCCAGCACGGCGGTCACCTCATGGCGCAGACTTTCCAGGGCGCTGGCCTTGATATCACCATTGAAGCTGAGCACGAACACCTTGTCCCGATCAGCGCCGCCCTTGCTGCGGGCCCGGGCCTCCTGCTTGCGGCTCTTGTGCAGCGCCTTGAGCGCCGGCTTGTCGAGCACCGCCTGGCCCAGGCGATCGGTCATGTTCGCCAGTTGATCATTGAGCCGGGCCACCTGCAGTACCCCTTCCCCCCGACGCTGACGCCCCCTCAGGGAAGCCACCATTACCAGGATGATGAACACCACCACCAGCGCGGTCAGCGCCTTGGCTGCAAACAGTCCGTACTCGGCAAGCCACTCCACAGATATCTCCTTACAGGTTCACTGAATTGCAAGCATACCCCATGCGTCTTCTTATGCAGACAGCGCTTGGCAGGGGGAATTCAAACGACCGTATGATTTTTGTTGACAGCCCGTTCACCCCGCCCTACCCTCTGACGAGTCACAAAACCGTGCATGCAACGGTACTGCCGTTGCCCAATGAAACATCCGATAAAGGAAGAGTCCATGACTACCGTTGCTGAAATCATCAAAAACATGGAAGGCAAGTTCAACCCGGCAGCCGCTTCCGGCCTGGACCTGACTTTCCAATTCAACATCGAGGATGATTCCAACTTTTACGCCGTGATCAAGGATGGCACCTGCAACGTTGCCGAAGGCGATGCTGAGGATCCGAACGTGACCCTGATCATGGATTCCGAGACCCTCAACGGCGTGATCACCGGCGAGACCGATGGCATGCAGGCCTTCATGGGTGGCAAGCTGCGCGCCGAGGGCGACATGATGCTGGCCCTGAAGCTGGGCGAGCTGTTCCCGGTCTGATCGACCCCGTCCCCGAAAACCGGAGCCAGGCTCCGGTTTTTTTATGCCCCGCCAACACGGTACCTGATAACCCGGCCCGTTGGTTGGCAGCCAGCGGTCCCTGCAGTAGATTGACCGGCAAACCCGATTCAAGACAAGGACAAGCCCATGCAGAAAACCCAACTGTTTGATCTGGACGGCAAAATCGCCCTGGTAACCGGCGCCAGCCGTGGCATCGGCGAAGCCATCGCCCGCCTGCTCGCTCAGCAAGGTGCCCATGTGATCGTCAGCAGCCGCAAGATCGACGACTGCCAGCAGGTAGCCGACTCCATCGTCGCCGCCGGCGGTCAGGCCAGCGCCATGGCCTGTCACATCGGCGAAATGGAACAGATTACCGCCACCATCGAGGCGATCCGCAGCCAGTTCGGCAAACTCGACATCCTGGTCAACAACGCCGCCACCAACCCCTACTTCGGCAACGTGCTGGACACCGACCTGTCCGCCTTCCAGAAGACCGTGGACGTCAACATCCGCGGCTATTTCTTCATGTCCGTCGAGGCCGGCAAGCTGATGCGCGAGAACGGCGGCGGCGCCATCCTCAACGTCGCTTCGGTCAACGGTCTGGTTCCGGGCCTGATGCAGGGTATCTACTCCATCACCAAGGCCGCGGTGATCAACATGACCAAGGTCTTCGCCAAGGAGTGCGCCCAGTTCGGTATCCGTTGCAATGCCCTGCTGCCGGGTCTGACCGACACCAAATTCGCCTCGGCGCTGGTGAAGAACGACAGCATCCTCAAGCCGGCACTGCAGCGCATCCCCATGGGTCGCCCGGCTGATCCGACCGAAATGGCCGGTACCGTGCTGTATCTGGTGAGCGACGCCTCCAGCTACACCACAGGCGCGGCCATCAACGTCGATGGCGGCATGCTGTCCTGACGCGTCAGGGCGCGCGCAGGCGCGCCCTTGACCCCATCGGCGAACAGATTTTCCGGAGAAACCCGCCTACTCCAGGCCCTTCACGGCGTCCAGTGCCTGGGTGTTCATTGCCACCGGTGACAGACCGGTCACTCCTATCTCCACCGCAAAGCGAGCGCCATCGGCGATGGGCATGAAGCGGATGCTGAAGGCATCGGCATACAGCCAGGAAAGATTCAGCTGATCCAACCAGTGCCAGGCGTCCCGCCAGGCGGGCGTACCATGCAGTGAGTGGCTCAGGCCCGAGCCCATTTCCTGTTGCTGTTCCAGGGTGAGATAGCGCCCTCTCAGCCGATCGAGCCGGTAGCCATCCTCCAGACCGAGCATGTGTGGCAGACCGCGCCAGCGCAATACCTGCACATCCAGCTCCCAGAGGTCCCCGTGCAGCGGCAGCGGCGAGCTCATCGCCGGTGCCAGATGAACCTCGTGCTGCTTGTCCGCCAGCTGGCGGAAGTCCAGGGTCGCTATGCGTGCGCCGTCGACGATGGGCTGAAACCGGGAGAATTCCCAGGCCAGCAGGGCGAGACCACCGCACAGCGCCAACAGCACCAGCAGGGCACACCCCTTGAGCCAGCCCAGCAGCCACTCCAGGCGCGAGCCCAGACGCAGTGTGATGAACAGCAGAAGCAGGCCGAAGCAGCCTGTCAGCACCGCCAGTCCCAGGTATTGCATGTACGCTCCTTGTAGAAGATCAGGCCGGAACCGGCGGCTCCGGCTGGCCGGCCAGCCTGGCCAGGTAACAATCGATCAGCCACCGGGAAATGGTGCCCCGCGGGGGGATGGCCGGCAACTGGTCGACATGCCACCAGTGGGCCTCTTCAATCTCGCCGGGTTGCGGGACAATCTCGCCGCCGGCGTATTCGGCGTGGAAACCGAGCATCAGGGAATTGGGGAAGGGCCAGTTCTGGCTGCCGAGATACTCGAGGTTGCGCACGTCGATACCCACCTCCTCCATGACCTCCCTGCGCAGCGCCTCTTCCGCCGACTCGCCGGGCTCGATGAAGCCGGCCAGGGTACTGAAGAAACCGCTGCGGAAGTTGGGCGAGCGTGCCAGCAGCACCTCATTGCCACGGGTGACCAGCACTATGATGCAGGGGGCCAGCTTGGGGTATTGGCGGTTGCCGCACGCCGGGCACTCCATGGCCCGTTCATCGTCCCGCAGGTGGGTCCGTTCGCCGCAGCGTCCACAGAAGCGATGGGTGTCATACCAGATATCCAGCTGTTGGGCGACACCGAGCAGGCGGAAGGTGGTGTTGTCCACGTTGCCCAGCAGCCCGCGCAGCCCCTGCCAGGAAAGACCCGGCAGGTCGACCTGCTCCTTGACCCGCACAAGCCGGCAAGGACGGTCATCAACCAGCCCCAGGGTCACCTGATATTCGGCATCGCCGAGGTAGCGAGCCATGTCCGGATCATGCAACAGGTTGCCCTGATAGATGGCAAAGGACTGCTCATGCCGAATCAGCACCCAGCCATCCGCCCCCGCTTGCGCAGAGAAGGATGAGGTAAACCGGGTGATCTTCTGCATCTTCAGCTGCCTACCTTGTATCCCAGTTCGGCAAGGCTCTCCTCCGCCAGGGCCAGTACATCGCCCTTGTTGACCGAGGAGCGCTCAGCCGACTCCAGATAGAACTCGATGCTGGTCAGCGCATCGGCCAGCACTTCCAGTTTGGACTCCGCCGGGGCCTTGCTGCCATCGACCAGCGCTTCCTGAATGAAACGTGCCGCGGCACGAATGATCTCGGCAGCACGGGTCATGCCCAGGAAGATCAGGCCACCGCGTACTGTTTCCAGTGTAGCGGGCACATTCATCAGGTGCATGCGGTCGTGGTCGGATTCGACGTAGGCGGTCAGGGCCCGGCGTGCCAGCGCCAGCCCTGCCTGGGATTCCTCGACCAGCACGATATGGGCTTCCTTGAGTTCCACCGGCGCGCTGTGCTGGTCATTGCCCAGCGAACCGATGACCTCCCCGGCGGTTTCCATGCGTGCCACCAGCAGCTCGGCATGCAGGACAGCATCGGCCACCCGCTCCAGGGTCTGGGTATCCCCGGGCTGCCAGCCTTCGAGCTGAACAGCAGCGTTGCGGATCTGCTCGGAGGTGGCGGGCATGTCGAGCACACTCAGTGTCTTCCACAGGCGCTGCAGGGAGGCATCCAGGGTTTCCAGCGCCTGATCGGTGTCGCCGGCATTGCGCGCCAGCAGGTCGAGCATGTCCTTGGTCGAGGTGATCTCTTCCTGCAGTGCTTCGGCCACCGAGCGCATGACGTCGGCGCCCGGCCCGCGCAGGCTTTCAAAGGCCTGCTTCAGACTGGCCTCGGTATAGCCGGGATCCGGCAGATTGATGGTGCGCCGCACTTCCTGGCACAACTCGCATTGCTCGCCGGCCAGCGCCACCAGATACAGCAGCTCCACCCGCAGCTGGGCGGTGCCCTGGGTCTCCGGCTGCCCGGCATACAGACGCTTGATCTCCCGGTCCAGACGGGAAAACAGCAGCTTGCGCTCGCGGGTCAGATCCAGGGGGGTCTTTTCGATGGCCTCAAGGGCTGCCGAGGCGATCCAGCTGAGGGTCGCCACATGATCATTCATGCGGGCTTCCCAGCGCTGCAGGGCACGCTTCTTGAGATTGATGCCGGCACCGGACTCGTGACGGATGACATCCAGCAGCCCCAGCTGGAACATCTGCCGCAGTCGCGCGAAGGTCTTGGGCTCAAGCATGTCGCGAGAGCCGTTGCGCAGTGCCGGCGGCACCCGGGCAGGATCCAGTGGATAGAAATGGCTTTCGGGCAGGGGCCTGGTGTCCGGCCGGTGCGAGCGCAGCTCGTTGATCAGCGGCAGCAGCAGCTCGGGGCGCTCGCCCCCCTGCTGACGGCAGAAGTGCAGATAGCGGCGCAGAAGGAAGAGGCTGTTGCACAGGGCGGACAGGGGAGCGTTGAGCACATCACCTTCATGGACCGGAATGTCGGTCGCCAGGGCAACCATCTCTTCCAGCAGCAGCGCCGCTCCGTGCAGCTCGATCAGATTCAGGGTTCCCCTGAGCTGCTGCAGCCCCTCGATGGCCTGCTGCAGCAGGTGACCACTGTCCCGCTGCTCGAGGAACTGCTGCAGCAGATCCTCCACTTCGCCTATGCTGACGAACAGCTCGTCCCTGACCAGATCAAGTGATGTAGCACCTGTTAACATCGCTTCAGTCTCCCTCATCCCTGCAATCAGACTGGATCTTCAGTCGGCAAACTCGGCCGGCTTCTTGCTCATGTGCGCAGCAACCGCCACCTTGAGATCTTCCGACTGGAGCATGGCTGCATTCCAGGTCGCTATGTAATTCAATCCGTCCGCCACGCTGTGGTCACGGCTGTAGCGGATCATTTCCTTGGTTCCGCGAATGGCTAGTGGTGACTTTGCAGCAATCTGCCGGGCTATGTCCATCACTCCTTCAAGGAGCGCGTCATGATCGGCAAACACCTGATTGACCAGGCCGATACGCGCCGCCTCTTCACCGTATACGGGACGCCCGGTATAGGCCAGTTCCCGCATGATGCCATCGCCTATCAGACGCGGCAATCGCTGCAGGGTTCCCACATCGGCCGCCATGCCCATGTCGATTTCCTTGATCGAGAAGTGGGCATCCGGGGTGCAGTAGCGCATGTCACAGGCGGAAATCAGGTCGATGGCACCGCCAATACAGTAACCATGGACCGCCGCGATCACCGGCTTGCGGCACTCGTCGACGGCATTGAAGGCGCTCTGCAGCTTGAGGATGTTGCGACGGATACGCTCGGCGTTGCGGCCGATGTCGGCGACCATGCTGCCGGCGGCCTGCGCCAGCATCTGCAGATCGATGCCCGCGGAAAAATTCCTGCCCACCCCGGAGATGACTGCCACACGCACGCTGTCGGTCCGATCAACCCAGTCGAACACCTCGACCATCTCGGTCCAGAAAGCCTCATCCATAGAGTTGGCCTTGGCCGGGCGATTGATCATGACATGGGCAATGGCGCCCTGCTGCTCCACCAGCAGCGATTGGTATTCACGCATGCGTAACTCCCTGACAAACAGCTTGTTCTTATCAAGTCATGCACTATATCAAGCATGGCCCCCGGCGGCATACCCGGGATTTGCTCCCCGTGCCTGTTCTGTGGAAAGTGCCGCAGATTCAGGCCTCGATCGCTTCCATCTGCCGCCACAAGGCAAAACCCGCCGCCTTCTCTATGGCAGCCAGACGCTGCTCGTGGGCCGCCAGCTCCTCCGCGGTCGCCCGCACCACCGGCAGCACCGGCCGTGACTGCGGGTCGAGGCGACGGATCTCCCCGGGCTGGTCGGAACTGCCCTCGGACCCCTGTCCCGCCAGTACCAGCGCCGTCTGGCCGCCGGTCATGATCAGATAGACATCCGCGAGAATCTCGGCGTCCAGCAACGCGCCGTGCAGCTCCCGCTGGGAGTTGTCCACCCCGTAGCGCTTGCACAGGGCGTCCAGAGTGTTGCGCTGTCCGGGATGCTTGTGCCGGGCCAGCAGCAGGGTATCCACTACCGAACAGTGGTCAGCCACGCAACCGTGACGGCCAAGCCGCTCCAGCTCGGCATCGATGAAGCCCACGTCGAACGCGGCGTTGTGGATCACCAGCTGGGCGCCGCGGATGAAGTCCATGAACTCGTCGGCCACGTCGGCGAACAGCGGCTTGTCCGCAAGAAACTCGTCGGAGATCCCGTGGACCTGGAAGGCGCCCTCTTCCACCTCCCGCTCGGGATTGATGTAGACATGGAAGTGCCGGCCGGTCAGGCGCCGGTCGAGCAGCTCGACACAGCCGATCTCGATGATGCGATGACCTTCCCTTACCTCGATACCCGTGGTTTCGGTATCCAGAACGACTTCACGCATTCACCGCACTCCCCTTCATCATGACCTCTTCCACTCCCCGGTTGGCCAGCTGGTCGGCCAGCTCGTTTTCCGGATGACCACTGTGGCCCTTGACCCACTGCCACTGCACATGGTGCTGACTGACCAGCCCATCCAGCTGACGCCAGAGATCGGCATTCTTCACCGGCTGGCGGCCAGCGGTTTTCCAGCCGCGCTTCTTCCAGTTGGGCATCCATTCGCAGACACCCTTCATCACATACTGCGAGTCGGTGGTCAGCCGGACATTGGCCGGGGCCTTCTTCAGGGCCTGCAGACCGCGGATGGCCGCCATCAGCTCCATGCGGTTATTGGTGGTCTGCGGCTCGCCGCCGAACAGGGTCTTCTGATGTTCGCCCAGACGCAGCAATACGCCCCAGCCGCCCGGGCCGGGATTGCCCTTGCAGGCGCCGTCGGTAAATATCTCGATTACATGCGTCATGTCTTGTCCCGTTTGTGCGCCCGGCGGTTTCCTGCGACCAGCGGCGGCAGACCCAGGGCCGGAAAGGCGATGGTCCGCTGCCGGCGGGGTATGGCACCGAGGGTCTGCCTGCGGGCACGCAGGAAATAGAAGCCGCCCCCCGGCAGCTGGTGACGCTGGCCCCAGGTGTCCAGCCAGCTGAAACGCTCCAGCCAGGCGCTTGAATTCAGCGGCGGACGATAACATCCATCGACTCTTTTCTCCACCGCAAAACCCAGCAGTTCCAGCCAGTCCGTCAGCCGTGCCGGACTGATGAATCCGGCCTCGCTGAACCAGTCCCGACCGGCGAAATGGTTGAGTCCCCAGCAGCTCCATGGGTTGAAGCCGAACACCAGCAGATGCCCGCCGGCACGCACCGCCTGACTGGCTTCACGCAGCAGACTGCGTGGCGACAAGCAGAAATCCAGGCCGTGGTGCAGCAATACCACGTCCAGTGAGTGGGGAGCGAAGGGCCAGCTGGTTTCGTCCACCGGCAGGCAGTCCGGACCGACCTGAAGGTCCAGGCGCCAGTGGTTGCGCAACACCGAATGCTGCTCATCCAGCAGCTCCGGCAGCAGGCCATACTGCACCAGGTGCTGACCGAAGCATTTCTGCAGCTCCTGCTGCACTATGCAGCGCTCGCTGCTGAGCAGCATCTGGCCGGGAGCGCTGTCGAGCCACTGCCGAGCGACACAGATGAGCCTGAGCAGATCTTCCTGACTGATGGAACGGGATTGTTCGGGAATCTCCATGGGGCCTCCGGGTTGGCCTGGGCACGCCAACCTCCTATAAGATAGCTGCAACTACGATTCCGGAAAGCGAGCCTGTCATGCCGACCTTCATTGCCCTTCCCGCCTTTCAGGACAATTACATCTGGCTGCTGACAGATGACACCTCTTTCAAGGTGACGGCTGTCGACCCGGGTGACGCCCGACCGGTGATAAGCTGGCTCGGCCGCCACCCCGAATACCAGCTGAGCACAATTTTGCTGACCCATCACCACCGGGACCATACCGGCGGGGTACTGTCGCTCAAGGCAGCCACCCAGTGCAGGGTTCTCGGGCCGGACAACCCGACCATCGACGGTATCGACCGGACACTCGCCGACGGCGATCAGATCAACCTGGCCGGCCAGAGCATTCGCGTCATCGCAGTGCCAGGCCATACTCTGGATCATATCGCCTTCTTCTGCGATGACCCGCAGGACCCCTGGCTGCTCAGTGGCGACACCCTGTTTGCCGGGGGCTGCGGACGGGTTTTCGAAGGTACCCCGGAGCAGATGCACGACTCGCTCCAGCGTCTGGCCGCCCTGCCGGACGACACCACCACATATTGCACCCATGAATATACCCAGGCCAACCTGCGCTTTGCCCAGGCGGTGGAACCGGAAAACCCCGACATCCGCATACGCCTGGAGGTGGTGGAAGACCTGCGCCGGGATGGTCAGAACACCCTGCCCACCACGCTGGCCCTGGAGAAGCGGACCAATCCCTTCCTGCGCTGTGCGGAGCCGGCAGTAGTCGAGGCCGCCAGCCGCCAGGCCGGCGCCGAGGTCAGCCCCGGTGCCGAGACATTTGCCGCAATACGTGCATGGAAGGACATATTCTGACATAGTTCAGCCAACCGGCGGCAGGCCGCTCTGGCGCGGCTGCATCATGGCGCGGCGCCACGTGCGACAGATGGCCTCTGCCAGCTCGGTTGACCCTCGGGAAGTGACTCCCTAGAATCGGGCAAATTTCAAAGGATGGCCCCATGACTGTTACGCCCAACGTTCTCAGAAATGGACTCCTGACGCTGTGGCTCCTGGTGCTTGTCGGCTGCCAGACCACCACCAACCGCACCGACCAGTCCGCAGCACCTCGAATCAGTTCCGCCCCCGCCGCCAGCAGTGATCACAGACCCAATCGCCTCGGCAACTGGCGCAGCATCCGCAAGGCCGATGAACCCTATACCCTGTGGACCCGCATCCGCGACGGCTTCCAGCTCGACCCGACCCTGCTCGACAGTCCGCGGGTAGACAAGCAGCGGCTGCACTATGCGTCCCAGGCCCGCTATTTCGAAGTCACTTCCGAGCGCGCCAGACGCTATCTGCATTATGTCGTGGAAGAGCTGGACAAGCGCGGCATGCCGCTGGAGCTGGCACTGCTGCCCTTCGTCGAGAGCGGCTACAACCCCATGGTCTACTCGCGCTCCCAGGCCGCTGGCATCTGGCAGTTCATCCCTTCGACCGGACGGGTCTTTTCGCTGCACCAGGACGACATCTATGACGGCCGTCGGGACATTACCGCCTCGACCAATGCCGCACTGGATTATCTGACCCGACTGAACAACATGTTCGACGGCGACTGGCTGCTGGCGGTCGCGGCCTACAACTGCGGCGAGGGCTGCATCGGCCGGGCCGTGAAGCGCAACCAGGAGCTGGGTCTGCCGGCTGACTACTGGAACCTGCAGCTGCCCAGCGAGACCATGGATTACGTGCCGCGGCTGCTGGCCCTGGCGCAGATTGTCAGCACGCCGGAGCAGTTCGGCATCAGCCTGCCCGATCTGAACGATGAGCCCTATTTTGCCCAGATCACCATCCGCCGCCCGCTGGATCTGCTCAAGGCAGCCGAACTGGCGAGTATCAGCGCGGACGAAATGCGCTACCTGAACCCGGCGTTCAAGCACCGGGTTGCCACACCGCGCCAGCCGTACCAGTTGCTCGTACCCGCAGCTCAGGCCGAGCAGTTCAGCGCCGCACTGGCTCGTTTGCCCGACCGCGAGCGCGTGCCCTTCAGTCGCTACACGGTGCGACGCGGTGACAACCTGTCGGCCATTGCCCGTCAGCACGGCTCCAGCGTGGAAGCACTGCGTCAGGCCAACAACCTGCAGAGCAACCTGATCAATGTCGGTCAGCAACTGATCATCCCCAGCGCCGGTGCTACCCAGCTTGCCGGTAACACCCCGACCGGCAGCGCGCCGAGAAGCAATCGGCCACGCACCTACACCGTACAGTCGGGTGATTCGCTCTATAGCATCGCCCGCCGGTTCAATGTCGAGGTCAAGCAGCTGCGCGCCTGGAACGGGGTGGATACTCTGCTCAAGCCCGGCCAGCAACTGACGCTGCATCTGCCCTGATCAGCCGAACCCGGGATGGCAACTGACATGCTGGCATCCCACCCGCTTTCGCTTGTGCTCGCACAATGGTAGCGTACGCGCAGACCATGCTTACACGATCCCCGATCCGCCCATTGCTTCTCCTGCTCGTCCTGCTGCTGACAGCCAGCCTGTCGGGGCTGGTGGACGCGGCCATCTATCGTCAGCACGGTTACTCCGTGTTCGGCCTGCCCAGGTACGCCGAGGACTTCAGCCATCTGGATTACGTCAACCCCGAGGCGCCCAAGGGCGGCACCCTGCGGGTCATGGGCAGCGGCACCTTCGACACCCTGAATCCCTACACGCTCAAGGGCACCAGCCCTATCGCTACCGGCAACTTCTACCAGTACGGCATCAGCGAACTGAACGAGCCGCTGATGGTCGGCAGCGGCATCTATGACCCTTCGGGCGACGAGCCCTTCTCCGCCTACGGCCTGATCGCCGAGAGCCTGGAGTTTCCCGACGACCGCAGCTGGGTGGTGTTCAACCTCAGGCCCGAGGCGCGTTTCCATGACGGCCGCTCCATCACCGCCCACGACGTTGCCTTCAGCTACCGGTTGCTGCGCGAACAGGGTCACCCCAATTACCGGGCCATGCTGCAGGACGTGGCCCGCTACGATCTGCTCGGCCCCCATCGCATCCGCTTCATCTTCAAGCAGGCAGACAACCCGCTGCTGATCCTGCATCTGGGCGAGTTGCCTGTGCTGCCGGAACATTACTGGCGCGATCGCCCCTTCGGCGAAACCACCTTCGAGCCGGCGCTCAACAGCGGCCCCTACCGCATCAGCGAGGTAGCGCCCGGCCGCCGTCTGGTATTCGAACGGGTCAGGAACTACTGGGGACGGGATCTTCCGATCAACCGGGGCAAGTACAATGTCGACCGCATGGAGGTCGAGTTCTACCGCGACAACAACGTCGCCTTCGAAGCCTTCAAGGCCGGCGAGTTCGATATCTATCTGGAACACAAGGCCAGCAACTGGGCCAACGCCTACGACTTCCCGGCGGTGACCAGCGGGGCGGTGCTCAAGCGGGCCATCCAGCACGAAATCCCCGCCTCCACCCAGGGCCTGTTCTTCAATACCCGGCGCGCGCCCTTCGACCGGCGGGAGGTGCGGCAGGCGCTGGGCATGCTGTTCGACTTCGAATGGTCCAACCGCGTGCTCTTCCATGAAGCCTATCGACGGTCCCTGAGCTACTTCCCCAACAGTCCGTTCAGCGCCACCGGGCTGCCCGCCGGCCAGGAGTTCCTGTTTCTGGAGCCATTCCGCCAGCACCTGCCGCCGGAGCTCTTCCTGCAGCCCTTCACCCTGCCGGTGACCGATGGCCGGGGCATTCCCCGGGAAACCCTGCGCGAGGCGGTGGCGCTGTTCAACCGGGCCGGCTGGAAGCTCAGCAACGGCAGGCTGCAGAACGAAGCGGGGCGCCCGCTGGTGTTCGAGGTGCTGCTGGTCAACCCGAGTCTGGAGCGCATTCTCCTGCCCTGGCGTACCAATCTCGCGCGCCTCGGCATAGAACTGCGGGTGCGCACCGTGGATCGGGCCCAGTACAAGGCCCGGCTGGATCAGTTCGATTTCGACATGATTCTCACCACCCTGCCCCAGAGCCTGTCGCCGGGGCATGAACAGTACACCTACTTCCATTCCTCCCAGCGCAACGTCAAGGGCAGCCGCAACTATGCCGGGATCGACAACCCGGTGGTCGACGCACTGGGGGACGAGCTGCTCAACGCCCGCACCCGCAACCGCCAGGTCGCTGCCGCCCGTGCACTGGACAGGGTGTTATTGTGGGAGCACTACATGATTCCGAACTGGTATATTGACTACCACCGCGTTGCCCATCGCAGTTATCTGCGATCACCAGCAACGCCACCCTATTCGCTGGCCATCCGGACCTGGTGGATGGATTGATCCGAACGATAACAAGGTCATCTGATGCTCGATAAGCTGACAACCGCTCTGGGCTGCCTGCTCCTGTCACTGGCCTGCACCGCCAGCGCCGCCAACGGCAGCCACGCCCTGACCCTGTACGGCGAACCGCCGAAATATCCCGCCGACTTCCAGCACTTCGACTATGTCAATCCCGAAGCCCCCAAGCGCGGCACCCTGCGCCTTTCCGCCTTCGGCAGTTTCGACTCCTTCAACGGCTTCATCAGCCGCGGTACCGCCGCCGACCAGCTGGGACTGATCTACGACACCCTGACGGTCCATTCGCTGGATGAACCCTTTACCGAGTATGGCCTGATCGCCCACAGCATGGAGCAGGCCGAGGACAATACCTGGGTGCGCTTCCACCTGCGCCCCGAGGCCCGCTTCCATGATGGCCAGCCGATTACCGCCAGCGATGTGGTCTTCACCTTCAACACCCTGCTGGAGAAAGGCGCGCCCTTCTACAAGGCCTATTACGGCGATGTAAAGGAGGTGGTGGCCGAGGAGGAGCACAGCGTCATCTTTCATTTCACCCACGCTCGCAACCGCGAGCTGCCGCTGGTGATCGGTCAGTTGCCGGTGCTGCCGGAACATTACTGGGCCGAACGCGACTTCAGCCGTACCGGACTGGAACCGCCCCTGGGCAGCGGCCCCTACCGCATCGGCCAGGTCCGCCCCGGGCGCACCGTGACCTTCGAGCGGGTCACCGACTACTGGGCAGCGGATCTGCCGGTCCGCCGCGGCTTCTACAATTTCGATCGCATCGTCGTCGACTACTACCGCGATCTGGGCGTGGCCCTGGAGGCCTTCAAGGCCGGCCAGTTCGATTTCAACGAGGAGTTCAGCGCCAAGAACTGGAGCACTGGCTATGACAGCCCGGCGCTCAGCGACGGACGCATCATCAGGGAAGAGATCCCCAACCTGAATACCCGGGGCATGCAGGGCTTCGTGTTCAATCTGCGCAAACCGTATTTCCAGGACGTGCGGGTGCGCAAGGCCATCGCCCTGCTGTTCGACTTCGAATGGGCCAACAGCCGCCTGTTCCATGGCGCCTATGAGCGCAGCTCCAGCTTCTTCGGCAACTCGGAACTGGGCGCCGAAGGCCTGCCCGGTGAAGACGAGCTGGCCCTGCTGGAGCCCCTGCGCGAGCAGCTGCCCGCCGAGGTGTTCGGCCCGGCCTATGTCCCTCCGGTCACCGATGGCAGTGGCAACATCCGCGATCAGCGCCGCCAGGCCTACGAACTGCTGCAGGAGGCCGGCTGGCGGATCGAGAATGATCAACTGGTCAATGCCGATGGCGAGCAGCTGAGCTTCGAGTTCCTGCTCATCCAGGCGGATTTCGAGCGGGTGCTGCTGCCCTTCAAGCGCAACCTGGCCTCGCTGGGCATCGACATGCAACTGCGCCGCATCGATGTGTCCCAGTACGTCAATCGCCTGCGTTCCCGCGACTTCGACATGGTGGTCACCAGCTTTGCCCAGTCCAACTCGCCGGGCAACGAACAGCGCGAGTACTGGCACTCCTCCAGCGCCGACAATCCAGGCAGCCGCAATCTCATGGGGCTGCGTGATCCGGCCATCGACCAGCTGGTGGAAGGCCTGATCCAGGCCGACTCCCGGGCCGAGCTGATCACTTACACCCGTGCGCTGGACCGAGTACTTCGGGCCGGCCACTACCTGATTCCCAACTACCACACGAGCGTGTACCGGGTGGCCTACTGGAACAAGTTTGCCCACCCCGAGCAGCCGCCGAAATACGACCTGGGCCTCTACACCTGGTGGGCTACCGAGGAAGGCACCCAGCCCGCCACGGTGCTGCTGCCCGAACCCGAGCAGGAGCCCTGAGCCATGCTGGCCTACATCATTCGGCGTCTGCTGCTGATCATTCCCACCCTGTTCGGCATCCTGCTGATCAACTTCCTGATCATCCAGGCCGCCCCCGGCGGCCCCGTGGAACAGATGATCGCCAATCTCGAGGGCTTCGAGGGCGCCACCAGCCGTATTTCCGGCAGCATGCACGCGGAGGTCGCCAGCGGCAGCAGCTACCGCGGCGCCCAGGGGCTAGATCCGGAGATCATCGCCGAGATCGAGCGCATGTACGGCTTCGACAAGCCGGCCCATGAGCGCTTCTGGCTCATGATCAAGGGCTACCTGACCTTCGATTTCGGCGACAGCTTCTTCCGTGATGCCAGCGTCATCGACCTGATCATCGAGAAGATGCCGGTGTCGATTTCCCTCGGCCTGTGGACCACCCTGCTAACCTATCTGATCTCCATCCCCCTGGGCATCCGCAAGGCCATCCGCCACGGCTCGGCCTTCGATGTCTGGACCAGCTCGCTGATCATCGTCGGCTACGCCATTCCCGGCTTCCTGCTGGCCATTCTGCTGATAGTGCTGTTTGCCGGTGGCAGCTACTTCGACTGGTTCCCCCTGCGCGGGCTGACGTCCAACAACTGGGAGGAGTTGAGCACCTGGGGCAAGATCACCGACTACCTCTGGCACCTGGTACTGCCGATCACCGCCATGGTCATCGGCAGCTTCGCCACCCTGACCATGCTGACCAAGAACTGCTTCCTCGACGAGATCGGCAAGCAGTACGTGGTCACTGCCCGCGCCAAGGGCCTGTCGGAAAACCGCGTGCTCTACGGCCACGTGTTCCGCAACGCCATGCTGCTGATCATCGCCGGCTTCCCGGCAGCCCTGATCAGCGTATTCTTCACCGGTGCCCTGCTGATCGAGGTGATCTTCTCCCTCGACGGCCTTGGCCTGCTCGGCTTCGAGGCGGCCATCAACCGGGACTACCCGCTGATGTTCGGCACCCTGTACATCTTCACCCTGCTCGGGCTGGTGGTGAAGCTGATCGGTGACATCGCCTATACCCTGGTCGATCCGCGCATCGACTTCGAAAGCCGGGAGGGTTGAGCATGTCACGTTTCAGGTTGTCTCCGATCAACCAGCGCCGCTTTGCCCGCTTCCGCGCCAACCGCCGCGGCTGGTGGTCGCTGCACATCTTCCTGGTGCTGTTCGTCCTCAGCCTGGGTGCCGAGCTGATCGCCAACGACAAGCCGCTGGTGGTCGGCTACCAGGACGAGCTGTACTTCCCGGTGTTCAAGCGCTATGCCGAAACCGAGTTCGGCGGCGAGTTTCCCATCGAGGCCGACTACCGCAGCCCCTATGTGCGCGAGCTGATCGAGGAGGCCGGTGGCTGGATGCTGTGGCCGCCGATTCCCTACAGCTACGGCACCATCAACTACGATCTGCAGGTTCCGGCACCGGCGCCGCCCTCGGCGGACAACTGGCTGGGTACCGACG
Source organism: Halopseudomonas sp. Lyrl_26 (assembly GCF_051948695.1). Taxonomy (NCBI): domain Bacteria; kingdom Pseudomonadati; phylum Pseudomonadota; class Gammaproteobacteria; order Pseudomonadales; family Pseudomonadaceae; genus Halopseudomonas; species Halopseudomonas sp. Lyrl_26. The sequence goes on along the minus strand of NZ_JAYJLH010000006.1, from coordinate 106,506 downwards.
ATCAGGCACGGGACGTGCTGGCCCGGGTGATCTACGGCTTCCGCATCTCGGTACTCTTTGCCCTGACCCTGACCATCCTCAGCTCCATCATCGGGGTGGTGGCCGGGGCCATCCAGGGCTTCTACGGCGGGCGCATCGACCTGTTCGGGCAGCGTTTCATCGAGGTCTGGTCGGGACTGCCGGTGCTCTACCTGCTGATCATCCTGGCCAGCTTCGTGCAGCCCAACTTCTGGTGGCTGCTGGGTATCATGCTGCTGTTCTCCTGGATGGCACTGGTGGATGTGGTGCGCGCCGAATTCCTCCGCGGGCGCAACCTGGAGTACGTGCGCGCGGCCCGCGCCCTGGGCGCCGGCAACGGTACCATCATGTTCCGCCACATACTGCCCAACGCCATGGTCGCCACCCTGACCTTCTTCCCCTTCATTCTCACCGGCGGGGTGATCACCCTGACCTCGCTCGACTTTCTGGGCTTCGGTCTCCCGCCCGGCTCGCCCTCACTGGGTGAGCTGATCGCCCAGGGCAAGGCCAATCTGCAGGCGCCCTGGCTGGGCATCACCGCCTTCGTCGTGCTGTCGGTGATGCTGTCGCTGCTGGTATTCATCGGCGAAGCCCTGCGCGATGCCTTCGACCCGAGGAAATGACATGACCGAGCCATTGATACGGATCGACAACCTCAGTGTGGCCTTCCGCACCGAGCGCGAGGAAACCCTGGCAGTACGTGGCGTGAGCTTCGATATCCAGCCCGGGCAGACCCTGGCGCTGGTCGGCGAGAGCGGTTCGGGAAAGTCGGTGACCGCCCACTCCATCCTGCGCCTGCTGCCCTACTCCCAGGCCCGCCACCCCAGTGGGCGCATTCTCTATCAGGGCAAGGACCTGCTGGCGATGAGCGAGAAGCAGCTGCGCAAGGTGCGCGGCAACCGTATCTCGATGATCTTCCAGGAGCCGATGAGTTCGCTGAACCCGCTGCACACCATCGAGCGGCAGATCAGCGAGGTGCTGTTCCTGCACAAGGGGCTGGACAAGAAGGCTGCCCGCGCCCGCACGCTGGAGCTGCTGGAGCTGGTCGGCATCCCCGAGCCGGGCAAGCGCCTGGGGGCCTACCCCCACGAGCTGTCCGGTGGTCAGCGGCAGCGGGTGATGATCGCCATGGGGCTGGCCAACGAGCCGGAGCTGCTGATTGCCGACGAGCCGACCACCGCCCTGGACGTGACGGTGCAGCAGAAGATCCTCGAACTGCTGCAGTCGCTGCAGCAGAAGCTGGGCATGGCGCTGTTACTGATCAGTCACGATCTGAACCTGGTACGCAAAATTGCTCACCGAGTATGTGTCATGTACCGCGGTGAGGTCGTCGAAGAGAATGATTGTGCCGAACTGTTCGCCAATCCGCAGCATGGGTACACCCGTCAGCTGATTGCCGCCGACCCGTCCGGCACCCCGGTGGAAGTGCAACCGGATGCGCCCGTGGTGATGCGCGCCGAGCAGCTGCGGGTCTGGTTCCCGGTCCGCAAGGGCGTGTTCAAGCGCACCGTGGGTCACATCAAGGCAGTGACCGATGCCAGCTTTACCCTGCAGTCGGGGCAGACCCTGGGTATCGTCGGCGAAAGTGGTTCCGGCAAGACCACCCTGGGCCTGGCGCTGCTGCGTCTGGTCGAGAGCCAGGGCCTGATAGAATGCAACGGTCAGCGCCTGGATGGACTGGGCCAGAAGGCGGTACGCCCTGCCCGGCGCCAGTTCCAGGTGGTGTTCCAGGACCCCTTCGGCAGTCTGAGTCCGCGCATGTCGGTGGAGCAGATCATCAGCGAAGGGCTGGAGCTGCACCGCATCGGCACCGCCGCCGAACGGGAGCAGATGGTGATCAACGCCCTGCGTGAAGTGGGACTGGATCCGGACAGCCGGCATCGCTATCCGCACGAGTTTTCCGGCGGGCAGCGCCAGCGGATCGCGATCGCCCGGGCACTGGTGCTCAAGCCGTCGCTGATCCTGCTGGACGAGCCGACCTCGGCACTGGATCGTACTGTGCAGAGCCAGGTGGTGGAGCTGCTGCGGGACCTGCAGCGCAGGCACAATCTGAGCTATCTGTTTATCAGCCACGACCTGGCGGTGGTCAGGGCCCTCAGTCACCAGCTGATGGTCATTCGCCAGGGTGAAATTGTAGAACAGGGGCCGGCGGAGCAGATATTCGCCTCACCGCAACATGACTATACCCGTCAGTTGCTCGAGGCAGCCTTCGCCAACCCGGTATCCGAAAGAACGGCCTCGTTGTGAGGCCCAGAGAAACAGGAAAAGAACATGGGATTTCTTAGCGGAAAGCGCGTACTCATCGTTGGTGTAGCCAGCAAGCTGTCCATTGCCTCGGGCATCGCCGCAGCCATGCACCGCGAAGGTGCCGAGCTGGCCTTCACTTACCAGAACGACAAGCTCAAGGGCCGTGTGCAAGAATTCGCCGCCGGCTGGGGTTCCAGCGCAGACATGTGCTTTCCCTGTGACGTGGCCGACGATGCCCAGATCGAGCAGGTATTCGCCGAGCTGGAGAAGAAGTGGCCCGAGGGCATCGACTGCATCGTTCACTCGGTCGGTTTCGCCCCCGGTGACCAGCTGGATGGCGACTTCACCGAAGTGACCACCCGCGAAGGCTTCAAGATCGCCCACGACATCAGCGCCTACAGCTTCGTCGCCCTGGCCAAGGCCGGCCGTGAAGCCCTGAAGAAGCGCAACGGCAACCTGCTGACCCTGAGCTATCTGGGCGCGGTACGCACCATGCCCAACTACAACGTCATGGGCATGGCCAAGGCCAGCCTGGAAGCCGGTGTACGCTACCTGGCCACCAGCCTCGGCCCGGACGGCATCCGCGTCAACGCCATCTCCGCCGGCCCGATCCGCACCCTGGCCGCCTCCGGCATCAAGAGCTTCCGTAAGATGCTGGCCTACAACGAAGCCCGCACCCCGCTGCGCCGCAACGTCACCATCGAGGAAGTCGGCAACGCCGGTGCCTTCCTCTGCTCCGACCTGGCCTCCGGCATCTCCGGCGAGATCCTGTATGTGGACGGTGGCTTCAATACCACCGCCATGGGCAGCATCGATCAGGAGTGATCCTGACCCCGGGGCGGGCTGGCGCCCGCCATTCGCCCCGGGGGCCGGGGCTCCCACACTAATCCCCGCCCCCGCTCTACCCTCCCCGTCCACCCCTACCCGTCTCCCCCGACCTGTAGGAGCAGCGCCCCGCTGCGAACGGCGTGCACAGCACGCCCCTCCGTTCTGCCCCTGGCCGGGAAAACGGCCCTACTCCCCCAGCACCGACTGAATCACCGGATCCTCCAGATCCCACCCTCCGCCGATAATTGCCGCCAGCTGCACAGTGGCGGCCAGCCGCTGGGCATGGATATCCACCGCCACCCGACGAGCAGCCAGGGTGATGTTCTGCGCCGTTACCACTTCCAGGAAAGACACCTGTCCGGCCCGGTAACGGTTGTTCGCCACCCGCTCGTTCTCCTCCGCCAGCTGCAACAACGCCGCCTGCTGTTCGGCCTTCTCGCCGAGGATCTGCAGGGTCGCCAGCACATCTTCCAACTCCCGCAGGCTGTCGATCACCGTCTGCCGATAGAAGGCAGCCTGCTCTTCGTGCCGGGCCACGGCCAGTTCCAGGGCAGCGCTGCGCTGGCCACCGTCCAGCAGGGCCTGGGCCAGGCTCGGGCCCAGTGACCACACCCGCGCCGGGGCATCGAACAGGCCACTGAAACTTCCGCTCTGCACGCCACCCCAGAGATCCAGAGTGACATCCGGCAACCAGGCGGTGCGGGCCACGCCGATGCGTGCGTTGGCGGCGGCCACCTGGCGCTCTGCCGCCACCACATCAGGGCGCCGGGCGATGAGCGTGGCCGGCAGACTGCGCGGCAGCGTCGGCACGGCAGGCAGTGTGCCCTGCTCGGCCAGGCTCAGCTGTACCGGTGCCACGCCGAGCAGTGCCGCCAGGGCATTCTGTTCCCGGGCCCGCGCTGCCTGCAGGTCATACAGGTCGGTGCGCAGGGACTGCAGCTGGGTTTCCGCCTGGATCACATCCGAACGGGCGACTATACCCGCCTGATACTGGTTGCGGGTCAGGCTGGCGGAGCGCTCGTAGCCGGCCAGGGTTTCGCGCAGTATCTCCTGCTGCCGGTCAAGCGCGCGCAGGTTGATATAGGACTCGGCTACCGCCACCTGGAGCGCCAGTCGCACGGCCGCCAGATCCGCGGCGCTGGCCTGCATGCCGGCCTGATCCGCCTCGATGGTGCGTCTTACCCGCCCCCACAGATCCGGCGCCCAACCGACCTGCAGCCGGGCATCGTACTGACTGGCAGTGGAGCGGTCGCTGCCGCCGCTGCGCGTGGCGCCCAGCCCCGCGCCCAGCTCGGGCACCCGCGCGCCCCGGCTCTGGCGCCACTGCGCTTCGGCGGCACGGTAGCGCGCTTCGGCCTGGGCCAGGGTCTGGTTTGCCTTCAGGCTCTGTTCGACCAGCTGGCTGAGTGCCTCGTCATCAAAAGCCGTCCACCAGCTGCCACTGGCCGCCCAGCTGTCCGCCGGCACCGGCTGCCAGCCGTCCTGGTAGCGAAGCTGGGTGGTATCTATGGTATCCGGCGGCACATGATCCGGCCCCAGGGTGCAGGCCGACAGCAGCAGGCAGGCGGAGAGTGACAGTGTGGAAATAGGGATCTTCATGGCGATGCATTCACAGGATCGGCCGGGGTATTCCGGCGGCGCAGCACCCGCTGACGCAGGCGCTCGAGATAGAGGTAGATCACCGGCGTGGTATACAGGGTCAGCAGCTGGCTGACCGCCAGACCGCCGATGATGGCGATGCCCAGGGGTCGGCGCATTTCGGCGCCTTCACCGAACCCGAGCACCAGCGGGACGGCGCCGAGCAACCCGGCCAGGTTGGTCATCAGAATGGGGCGCAGGCGCAGCAGTGCGGCCTGACGGATGGCCGCCTGCGGGGACAGACCGTCCCGGCGCTGCCCCACCAGGGCAAAGTCGATCATCATGATCGCGTTCTTCATCACCACGCCGATCAGCAGAAAGAGTCCGAGCAGCGCGATCAGACTGAAGTTGGTTCCGCTCAGTTGCAGTGCCAGCAGCGCACCGACCCCGGCCGAGGGCAGCGTGGAGAGAATGGTCAGCGGGTGCAGGGTGCTTTCATAGAGCACACCCAGCACCAGGTACACCGCCAGCACCACCCACAGCAGCAGCCAGGGCTGATTGAGGTTGACGCTGAAATCCGGGCGGCCGGCGGACGCGGGCACCGTATGCACCGAGGCCGGCAGCATGATCTCGGCGAGCATCCGCTCGATGGCCCGCTCCGCCTCATAGGCAGTCACCCCCGGAGCCAGAGCATAGCCGACGCCGACCGAGGCGAACTGGCCGTCGTGCCGTACCCGGTCACTGGCCATGCCGTAGCCCCAGCTGGCGAAGGTCGACAGCGGAACCCGGCTACCCTCGGCGGTGACTACCTCGACCTGCTCCAGCACGGCCGGATCACTGGTGAATCGCGGGTCCAGCTCCATGACTACCCGATACTGGTTCAGCTCGTCGTAGAGGGTAGCGACCTGGCGCTGGGAGAAGGAGTTGTTCAGCACCGAGGCAATGGTGGCCATGTCCACGCCCAGACGCCGAGCAGCCTCCCGATCGATATCCAGTACCACCTGGCGGGTTTCCTCACCGCCGGCCGCGTCCACATCCACCAGTTCCGGCATTGCCTGCATGGCTTCCGACACCCGTCGTGACCACAGCTTGAGTGCATCCAGCGAGTCCGAGCGCAGCACCACCTCATGCTCGCTGCGACGGAAGGGTGAACCCAGGTAGATATCCTGATCGACCATGAGGAACATCATCGCCCCCGGGATCTGCGGGGTACCGTTGCGCAGGCGTTCGATCACCTGCTGGGCCGATACGCCGCGCTCCTCCAGCGGCTTGAGATTGATCGACAGCTGGGCGTTGGTGGTGCCACCGGCGCCGCCGCTGGTGCCGGTCAGATCCTGTACCGCCGGGTCGGCCAGGATGTGCTGGCGAAAAGCATCTATCTTCGGCTGCATGACCTGGAAGGAGAAGCCGTCATCCCCGCGCACGAACCCGCGAATCTGCCCGGTGTCCTGCTGTGGCAGGGTTTCCTTGGTGATGTTCACGTACAGCCAGGCGTTGCCGGCAACCACCGCCGCCAGCGCCAGCAACACCAGCACGCCGTGGCGCAGACTCCAGTCCAGGCTGCTGCGATAGCCATCCTGCAGGCCGTCGAACAGGCTGGCGGTATAGCGGGCCAGACGACCCGGCGACTGCTCCTGCCGCCCCTTGAGCCAGAGCGCGCAGAGGCTCGGGGTCACCGTCAGGGAGACCAGCAGGGAGATCAGCATGGCCGCCGCCAGGGTGATGGAGAACTCCCGGAACAGACGTTCCACCACCCCGCCCATGAACAGGATGGACACGAACACTACAACCAGCGCCAGGTTCATTGCCAGCAGGGTAAATCCCACCTCGCCGGCTCCCCGAAGGGCGGCACGCAGCGGCGGCAGACCGCCTTCGATATGCCGCTCGACGTTCTCCAGCACCACTATGGCATCGTCCACCACCAGCCCGGCGGCAACTATCAGCGCCATCAGCGACAGGTTGTTCAGCGAGAAGCCGTACAGGTACATCACCACGAAGCTGCCGACCAGGGATACCGGCAGGGCCACTGACGGAATCAGGGCGGTGCGCGCACTGCCGAGGAACAGCCAGACCACCAGTACCACCAGCAGCGAGGCCAGCATCAGGGTGAACTGCGCCTCGTTGAGGGTCGCACGGATCACCGGCGAGCGATCCATGACCACCGCCAGCTCGCTGTCAGCCGGCATCAGGGCCTGCAGGTGCGGCAACTGCGCATGGATGGCATCTATGGTGCGAACAATATTGGCCCCGCTCTGGCGGCTGATCATCAGGATTACCGCCGGATCGTGGTTGTGAAAGCCGCTGGTGTAACGGTTTTCCACCGAGTCGGTCACGGTGGCCAGGTCACCCAGACGGACCACGGCGCCATCGCGGTGACGGATGACCAGATTGCGGTATTCCTCGGCGGTGCGCAGCGAATCGCTGATGCCCAGCCGCCAGCGATGGGCCTGCTCCTCGACGAATCCCAACGGATACAGGGCGGTGCTCTGGGTGATGGCGTTGCGGACTTCATCCAGCGCGATGCCGTTGTGCAGCAGCGCCCCGGGATCCAGCTGCACCCGCACCGCCGGCAGCGAGGCCCCGGAGACACTGACCTCCCCTACCCCGGCAATCTGCGCCAGCTTCTGCGCCAGGATGGTGGAGGCCGCATCATAGAGGGCACTGGAGGCGAGATTGGGCGAGCTCAGCGCCAGCGCCATGATCGGCGCCTGGGACGGGTTGACCTTGCGGTACTGGGGGTTGCCGGGCATGCCCGCAGGCAGCTCGCCGCGCACCGAGTTGATGGCCGCCTGCACCTCCCTGGCCGCCTCGTCGATGTCCCTGTCCAGCTCGAACTGCAGCATGATCTGGGTACTGCCCTGATTGCTGCTGGAGGTGATGGCCACCACGCCTGATATGGCACCCAGGGCCCGCTCCAGGGGTGTGGCCACGGTGGCGGCCATGCTTTCCGGGCTCGCGCCCGGCAGGCTGGCATTGACCGTGATCACTGGAAAATCCACCTCGGGCAAGGGCGCCACCGGCAGCAACCGCCAGCACAGCAGCCCGCAGGCCAGCAGCGCCAGGGCCAGCAGACAGCTGGCCACAGGTCGACTGACGAACAGGCTGGCCGGGTTCATCCGACCTGCACCCGCACGTCCGGCGCCAGCCCGGGACGCCGACTGAAGCGGTCGAACAGCAGATAGACCACGGGCGTGGTGAACAGCGTAAGCACCTGACTTACCAGCAATCCGCCCACCATCACCAGACCCAGCGGCTGGCGCAGCTCGGCCCCTGAACCGCTGGCCAGCATCAGTGGCAGCGCGCCGAACAGAGCCGCCAGGGTGGTCATCAGGATGGGGCGGAAACGCAGCATGGCGGCGCGGTGGATGGCGTCACGGGGCGCCATGCCCTGGACCCGCTGGGCCTCCAGGGCGAAGTCGACCATCATGATGCCGTTCTTCTTCACCAGCCCGATCAGCAGCACCACCCCGACCACGGCAATCATGTCCAGCGCCCGGCCGGTGAGCAGCAGGGCCAGCAGCGCGCCAACGGTGGCCGAGGGCAAGGTAGACAGAATGGTCAGCGGGTGAATGGTGCTCTCGTAGAGCACCCCCAGCACTATGTACATGGTCAGGATCGCCGCCAGGATCAGCCACAGGCTGTTGGCCAGTGACGCCTGGAAGGCCTGCGCCGCGCCCTGGAAGCGGATCTCGATATCCTCCGGCAGCTGCAGCTGCTGCCGAACCTGCTCGATGGCGTCCACCGCCTGCCCCAGGGAGGCGCCCGCAGCGAGGTTGAAGGACACGGTGGCGACCGGGAACTGCCCCTGGTGATTGACCATCAGCGGCGTCGCCCGCTGATGCAGGCGGGCGAGACTGGCCAGGGGTATCTGACCACCGGGCGCAGGCACATGGATACTGCGCAGGGCGTCTGGTCCGGCAGCCAGCGCCGGGTCCATCTCCAGTACCACCCGGTACTGGTTGGACTGGGTGAACAGGGTCGAGATCTGGCGCTGGCCGAAGGCGTTCTGCAGCACCTGGGCAACGGTGGACACGCTCACACCCAGCCGCGCCGCTGCGTCCCGGTCGATCTCCAGATACAGCTCCTGACCACGGTGCTGCAGATCCGCCGCCACGTCGGTCAGCTCCGGCAGCTCGCGCAACTGCTCGATCACCCTGGGCACCCATTCCCCCAGGGTCTCGCTGTCCAGACTGGTGAGGGTGAATTGGTACTGGGTACGGGCCACCCGGTCCTCGATACTGAGTTCCTGCACCGGCTGGAACCAGGCCTGGATGCCCTCGACCTCGGTGGCCCGGTCCCGCAGCCGGTCTATCACGGTGAACACCGACTCGCTGCGCTCGCTGTGCGGCGGCAGGTTGATGAACATGCGGCCGCTGTTGAGACTGGGATTGGTGCCGTCTACCCCGATGAAGGATGACAGGCTGACCACAGCCTCATCGGCCAGCAGCGCCTCGGCCAGCAACTGCTGCCGCTCGCCCATGGCGGCAAAGGAAATATCCTGGGGCGCCTCGGTGACCACCTGGATCACGCCGCTGTCCTGAGCGGGAAAGAAGCCCTTGGGAACCAGGACATAGAGCAGCACCGTCAGTCCTATGGTGGCCAGCATCACCAGCAGCATCAGCGGTTGACGGTCCAGCGCCCAGTCGAGCATCCGGCCGTAACGGCGGATCACCCGCCCCATGAAGCCGGCCCCGTGCTCCTCTGCATCCGCTGTCGAGGTCGAGGTCGAGGTCAGCATGCGCGCGCACATCATCGGCGTCAGGGTCAGGGATACCACCAGAGAAATGGCGATGGCCACCGCAAGGGTGACGGCGAACTCGTGGAACAGTCGACCGACCAGATCGCCCATGAACAGCAGGGGAATCAATACCGCGATCAGGGACAGTGTCAGGGAAATGAGCGTGAAACCGATCTGCGCCGCCCCCCTCAGCGCCGCCTGCAACGGCGAGGCGCCCTGCTCGCGGTGCCTGGCGATGTTCTCCAGCATGACGATGGCATCGTCCACGACGAACCCCGTGGCGATGGTCAGGGCCATCAGGGTCAGGTTGTTGATCGAATAACCCATCAGGTACATGAAGCCGAAGGTACCCACCAGCGACAGGGGCACGGCGATGCCGGGGATGATGGTCGCCGGTACGCTGCGCAGAAACACGAAGGTCACCAGCACCACCAGGCCGATGGCAAACAGCAGCTCATGCTGGACATCCCGCACCGAGGCGCGGATGCTCTGGGTGCGGTCGGTCAGCACCATGACATCCACCGCCGCCGGCAGGGTCGCAGTCAGCTGCGGCAGCAGCGCCTGCACCCGATCGGCGACCTCGATGACATTGGCCCCGGGCTGACGCTGCACGTTGAGCAGCACCGCCGGGTGGGTATCGGCCCAGGCTGCGAGGAAGCGGTCCTCGGCACCATCGATGATCTGTGCCACATCGCCCAGGCGCAGCGCCGCGCCCTCCTCCCAGGCCAGAATCAGGTTGCGGTAGTCATCCACCGAGCGGATCTGGTCGTTGGCATCCAGCATGGTGGTGCGGTGCGGGCCGTCGAAGCTGCCCTTGGGCTGGTTGACGTTGGTCGCGGCAATCGCCGCCCGCACATCTTCCAGGCTCATGCCCCGGGCCGCCAGCGCTCCGGGATTGACCTGCACCCGCAATGCCGGGCGCTGGCCGCCGGCCAGGCTGACCATGCCGACACCGGACAACTGGGCCAGCTTCTGCGCCATGCGGGTATCCACCAGGTCGTGAACCACCGGCAGTGGCAGCGTATCCGAGGTGATCGCCAGCGTCAGTATGGGGGCGTCGGCCGGGTTCACCTTGCGGTAGATCGGCGGGGCCGGCAGATCATTGGGCAGCAGGCTGTCGGCTGTGTTGATCGCCGCCTGCACCTCCTGCTCGGCCACGCCCAGATCCACCTCCAGGGCAAACTGCAGGGTGATCACCGAGGCTCCGGCGGAGCTGGTGGAGGACATCTGCTTGAGCCCGGGTATCTGCCCCAGATGCCGTTCCAGAGGCGCGGTAATGGTGCGCGATGTGACCTTGGGCCCGGCCCCGGGCTGGAAGGTGAATACCTGAATGATGGGATAGTCCACCTGGGGCAATGCCGCCACCGGCAGCAGCCGCCAGGCGATCAGCCCGGTGATCAGAAAGGCCAGCATCAGCAGCGAGGTGGCTACCGGCCGGAGGATGAAGGGGCGGGACAGGCTGTTCATGCCGGCATGCTGTCAGCAGGGTCGAAGTTCATCACTCTCCGTCCCGCTCGCTGATGACCACTTCGCGCCCATCGCGCAGGCGGTCCAGCCCCTCCAGTACCACCAGATCCCCCTCGTCCAGCCCCTCGACCACGGCTACCCGGCCGTCGGCACTGGCCCCGAGGGTGATGACCCGGGAATAGGCACGGTTCTCCTCCGGGTTGACCAGATACACATAGGTGCCGCGTGAGCCGAACTGCACCGCATCCGAGGGGATGGTGATCACCGAGCTGAGGGTCTGCAGCTTGAGGCTGACATTGACGAACTGGTTGGGGAACAGCGCAGTATCCTCGTTGGCGAACACCGCCTTGGCTCTGAGGGTACCCGTGCCCAGATCGATCTGGCTGTCGAGGGTCTGCAGGCGGCCGCTGGCCAGCAGATTGCGGCCATCACGGTCCAGGGCCTGCACTGCCAGCTCGCCGTCAGCTGCCATCGCCCGACGCAGGGCCGGGACATCCGGCTCCGGGACGCTGAACTCCACAGCGATGGGGCGCATCTGGGTGATGGTCACCAGCCCCTCGGTATCACCACTGCTGACCTGATTGCCGGGATCGATGCGTCGCAGACCCAGGCGGCCGGCAATGGGGGCCACGATGCGGGTCCAGGACAACTGCAGCCGCGCATCCTCGACCTGAGCGGTATTGGCCTTGAGACTGCCCTGCAGCTCCTCAACCAGCGCGCGCTGACTGGTCAGCTGCTGCCGGGCGATGGAGTCCTGTTCCCAGAGCCCCTCGTAGAGCTCCAGATCGGCCCGGGCGTTGGCCAGCTGAGCCTGAATCTGCTGGGCCTGCCCTTCGGCCTGGGCCAGGCGGGCCCGGTAGGGGGCCGGGTCGATTTCCGCCAGCAGCGCGCCCTGCTCCACCTCGCTGCCTTCGTTGAAGTGCACCCGCAGCAGCTCACCATCGACCCTGCTGCGCACTACCACAGAGTGCAGCGGAGTGACTGTCCCGATGGCCTTGATCTGCACATCGAGACTGCCGCGCGCAGCCGGCACCACATGTACCGGGGTGGCCTGGTTCCAGGCGCCCCGCTGAAAAGCCGGCGCAGAGGGCGGCGTACGTGACAGCAGATACCAGATTCCGCCGAGAAACAGAATGAGCAGAAGGATACCGATCAGGCGTTTGTGGCGGACAGACAAGGACGGAGCATCGGTCATGGAAACATGCAAACCCGTAAGTTGGGGGCCAGAGCACATCATGGCCCAATAGCAGCAGCGGAAACAGTAATTGATCGGCCAGCGGCGTGCAAAGGATTCCGTTTACAGGAAGTATCCTTAAGCCCTTGTTTCATGACAGAAAACACACCGGGTCCGGGGGGTTGCCGGCAGCTGAGCGACTTGGCACGGATTTACAGGCAAGCAGCTTGAACAAAAAAGCCGCATATCCATCGCTGGACATGCGGCTTTCCTGGGAACCGCCCCGTTCAAGGCGGCTGCGCCGGGTTCAGTAGCGCTCTACGTCGGCGTCCTTTTCCAGCGCTTCACGCAGCGCGGCGAAGTCCTGCTCACCGGCCTGGCCGGCGATGTAGTAGCCGTACATCGGTTCCTGCGCCTGGGCGGCAGCCTCCTCGGGGATGGATACGCCGCGCAATTCCACTATCCACTGGCTGCCGTCCGGCTGACGGAAATGCCCGTAGACCGGGGCGCCGTCCGGGCGCGGCATGGTGAACACCTGGCGCAGCAGCGCCTGGGGCACGTCCCGATCATTGCGACCGACCGCTTCGTGCAGGTTCCACTCGGAACCCAGCTGTTCGGCCAGGGCCTCGGCCGTCAGATCACCGGAGCGCAGACCATCGACCAGCTCGCCGGCACGCTGCTCCGCCTGTTCCACCGCCAGCTGGTACTGGAGGCGATCGGCGATCTCGCTGCGTACTTCATCCAGCGAACGCTGCTCGGAAGCGATGTACTCCTTGACCCGTACCACGGCCACGGTATCGGCATCCAGCTCGATCAGCTGGCTGTTGCGCCGGTCCAGCAGCACTTCCTCGCTGAAGGCCGCCGCCATCACCCGCGGGTTGGCTGTGATGCCCTCGCCACCGCTGCGCTCAAGCGGGCCATGGGTCTCCAGCTCGACGTTCAGCGCACGGGCCGGCTCGCTCAGGTCAGGGGATTCATAGGCAAGATTGGCCAGCTCCTGGGAGGCTTCGACGAAGCGCCGTGCCACCTGCTCGCTTTTGAGCTCCTGCTCCAGGGTCGGCCGCATCTCCTCCAGAGTCGGCACGTCGGCGGACTGCAGCTTGGTCAGCTTGATAAGGTGATAACCGAATTCACTGAGTACCGGCTCGGACACCTGATTCTCGGCCAGGGCATAGAGGGCATCCTCGAAGGCCGGATCGAAGCTGTCACGCTCGACGTAACCCAGATCGCCACCACGGTTGCGGGTACCGGGATCCTGGGAGAACTCCCGGGCCAGCTCGGCAAAATCCTCACCCGCATCAATGCGCGCCTTGACCGCCTCGGCCTGTTCGCGGGCGGCCGCCTCATCACCATCCACCTGGAACAGGATGTGGCTGGCCCGACGCTGCTCGGCCAGATTGCCGATCTCGCGCTGGTACATGGCTTCCAGAGCCGACTCGTCCACTTCAACCTCGTCGAAGAAGTCGCTGCGCGACAGGGTCAGTGTCTCCAGCACGACTTGCTCGGGACTCATGAAGTCAGACAGATTATCGTTGTAGAACTGCTCGATGCGTTCGTCGCTGACGCTCACTGCGTCGCGATCCAGCTCCATCCGCACCACGGCAAAATCACGGCTCTGGTTCTCCAGCAGTGCCAGCTGCTCGCGCTCCCTGGGCGTGGCAAAGGCAGTAGCCTGGAAGCCGTTGCGCAGCTGGGCCAGCATCAGCTCCTGACGCACCAGCTCACGGAAGGCCATGCGCGAACTCATGCCCATGTTGCGGATGACCACATCGAAGCGGTTGGCGTCGAACTGGCCATTGACCTGGAAGTCCGGCGTGTTGAGCAGCATCTGGTCGATCATCTGCTCGGAGACGCGCAGATCGGCATCCCGGGCAGCGTCCAGCAGTACGGCCCGATCGATCAGCCCCTGCAATACGGAGCGGCGCAACACCTGCTCGTCGATCATGTCGGGATCGAACTGCTCACCCAACTGCTGCAGCTGCTGGCTCAGCTGACGACGCTGCTGGGACACGGCCTGCTCCAGCTCGGCGGTGCTGATGACGGTACCATTGACTTCTGCAGCTTTCTGCTCGTTGCTGGTGAAGCGGCTGATCGACTCCCAGCCTGTCATCGCGAAAACCAGAACAATGACGCCGACGATCACTTTCGCGACCCAGCTCTGCGCCTTGTCCCTCATATTCTGAAGCATCGTGCCCCCAAAATTCTTCTGGTCGGTTACCCGGCGTGCCGGACAACGCGGCAGGTCATGCCCTGCCTGTTTATTCTGTGCAATAAAAAAGGCGCACCTGATGATGCGCCTTTCGGGAACTGACTGAACCTCTGTGTCTGTAATGCTGACCAGGAGTCCGTTGCATACCGCACATGGTGCCGGGTGCGGTTATGTCCTGTCAGTTACGTGACGCTATCAGTTGACAGCGTCCTTCAGTGCCTTGCCAGCCTTGAAGCCCGGAATCTTGGCGGCGCTGATCTCGATCGGCTCACCAGTTTGCGGGTTGCGACCGGTACGAGCAGCACGCTCTTTGACGGCGAAGGTACCAAAACCAACCAGAACAACCGAATCACCTGCTTTCAGAGCACCGGTAATGGACTCGATGACGGCGTCCAGAGCACGACCGGCAGCAGCTTTGGGAAGATCGGCAGATGCAGCGATGGCATCAATCAGTTCAGACTTGTTCACTCTAAGTCCCCTTATATCTCTCAATGAGTTAGTTAGTCGTTATGTAAGCTTGTGGTTCTAGCAACGCTGTAGCCAGTCAGCATACCTGCTTTGGTCGAAGCACGCTTTATAACAAGCGCTTAAAAACCATGTCAAGGAATGCTTGCGGTAACGGTAGCGTGGCGCTGGGCCGGGGTTTACCGCCCCGCACCCGTTGGCGGCCAGCTTACCATCAATGCGTACTGATGCGCCCTTTTACATCAGTTTTGTGAGGCTCTTCCTTGGCTATCATTTTCTGTCCTTCCTCCTGCAAGGGCTTCGGCATGTATTGCAACGCAACTTGCAGCACCTCGTCAATCCATTTTGCCGGGATGATCTCGATATCCTCCTTGATATTGTCGGGAATCTCCTTCAGGTCTTTCAGGTTGTCATGGGGAATGATGACGGTCCTGATTCCACCGCGATGTGCCGCCAGCAGTTTTTCCTTGAGCCCGCCAATGGGCAGCACCTGACCGCGCAGGGTGATCTCACCGGTCATGGCCACATCGGCGCGTACCGGAATCCTGGTCAGTGCCGACACCAGCGCGGTGCACATGCCGATACCGGCGCTGGGGCCGTCCTTGGGCGTGGCCCCTTCGGGCACGTGAATATGCACGTCGTGCTGCTCGTGGAAGTCGCTGGGCAGACCCAGACTGGCAGCGCGGCTGCGCACCACGGTCATGGCCGCACTGATCGACTCCTGCATCACATCGCCCAGTGACCCGGTCTTGATCTGGCGGCCCTTGCCGGGCATCACCGCCGCTTCCAGGCTCAGCAGTTCACCCCCGACCTGGGTCCAGGCCAGGCCGGTAACCTGACCGATCTGATCACTTTCCTCGGCCAGCCCGTACTTGAACTTGTGTACACCCAGGTGCTTCTCCAGCAGCTCGCTGTCCACCAACACCTTCGGATGACTGCGCTGACCGGCGTGCTCACGCACCACCTTGCGGCACACCTTGGCAATCTGACGCTCCAGGCCTCGCACGCCGGCTTCCCGGGTGTAGTAGCGAATCAGGTCACGCAGGGACTCCTCGGTGAAGGCCAGCTCGTCCTTCTTCAGCCCATTGTTCTTCAGCTGCTTGGGCACCAGGTACCGCTGGGCGATATTGATCTTCTCGGCTTCGGTATAGCCGGGGATGCGGATAACCTCCATGCGGTCCAGCAGCGGGCCCGGTATGTTCATCGAGTTTGCGGTGCAGACGAACATCACCTCGGACAGGTCGTAATCGACCTCCAGATAGTGGTCGCTGAAGGCGTGGTTCTGTTCCGGGTCCAGCACCTCGAGCAACGCCGAAGCCGGATCGCCCCGCATGTCCTGGGCCATCTTGTCGATCTCGTCGAGCAGGAACAGCGGGTTCTTCACCCCGACCTTGCTCAGCTTCTGGACCAGTTTCCCGGGCATCGAACCGATGTAGGTACGACGGTGACCGCGGATCTCCGCTTCGTCACGCACGCCACCCAGGGCCATGCGCACGAACTTGCGGTTGGTGGCACGGGCCAGGGACTCGCCGAGGGAGGTCTTGCCCACACCGGGCGGGCCGACCAGGCAGAGCACCGGGCCTTTCAGCTTGCGTACCCGCTTCTGGACCGCCAGATACTCGACAATGCGCTCCTTGACCTCATCCAGCCCGTAGTGGTCGCTGTCCAGCACCTTCTGGGCGTGATCCAGGTCATGCCGCACCTTGGTGGTCTTCTTCCAGGGCACATTGGCCAGCCATTCGATATAGGAGCGCACCACGGTCGCTTCGGCGGACATCGGCGACATCATCTTGAGCTTGTTCAGCTCGGCCTTGGCCTTCTCCAGAGCCTCCGCGCTCATGCCCGCCGACTCGATGCGCTTCTGCAGCTCATCCAGCTCGCTGGAGCCGTCGTCGGACGCCCCCATCTCCTTCTGGATGGCCTTCATCTGCTCATTCAGATAGTACTCGCGCTGACTGCGCTCCATCTGCTTCTTGACCCGGCCGCGGATACGCTTTTCCACCTGCAGCAGGTCGATCTCGGTATCCAGCACACCCAGTACATGCTCGACCCTGTCGCGCACCGAGGCGATTTCCAGGATCTGCTGCTTCTGCTCGACCTTGAGGTTCAGGTGGGCAGTCATGGTGTCAACCAGACGTCGCACGTCCTCTATACCGGACAGGGAGCTGACCGCCTCCGGCGGTACCTTCTTGCCCAGATTGACGAACTGCTCGAACTGGCTCATCAGGGTGCGCGCCAGTACCTCGGCCTCTCGCTCCTCCGGCAGCGGCTCCTCGACCAGCTGGACGCGGGCCTGCTGATAACCGTCAACTTCCTCCAGCTGCTCGACCTGGGCGCGCTGTTCACCCTCCACCAGCACCTTGACGGTACCGTCCGGCAACTTGAGCAGCTGCAGTATGGTGGCCAGGGTGCCTACGCGGTACAGGTCCTCTGCCTCGGGGTCATCGACGGCGGGGTTGCGCTGGGTCATCAGCAGAACCTGCTTGTCGCCCTGCATGGCGGCTTCCAGTGCCTCGATCGATTTGCTGCGACCAACGAACAAGGGAATGACCATGTGGGGGAATACCACCACATCACGCAGTGGCAGTAGCGGAAAAACGCTGGAACTCGTCATGGCTTGTGCTCGCTCGCTGTGGGGTACAGACACTGGCTGCACCCGGAATTGATATCTTTCATGGGTTCAAGATGAGGGCGCCACCGGAAAATTACAAGGCATGAGTGGGCATAAAGCATTCCGCATGCCTTCGCCGGGTAACGGATGGTCTTCGGGCTTCGGGGCGGTGGCACAAGGGGGAAAAATCAGATGGGTACTGCGGACGGTCGATGCGCCGCCGGAGCGGCGGCGCATCGGGTAGTGCTCAGTCTTCCGGCATGGCCTTGGGCGGCTGCTCGGCGCTCTCGTAGATCAGCAGCGGCTTGGCGTTGCCACTGATTACGTTCTCGTCGATGACCACCTTGCTGACGTTCTCGATCGAGGGGATCTCGTACATGGTATCCAGCAGTACGTTCTCCAGGATCGAGCGCAGGCCGCGGGCGCCGGTCTTGCGCTTGAGCGCGCGCTGGGCAATGGCCTTCAGCGCGTCGGTGCGGAATTCCAGCTCGACCCCTTCCATCTCGAACAGGCGACCATACTGCTTGGTCAGCGAGTTCTTCGGCTCGGTGAGGATCTGGATCAGCGCCTCCTCGTCCAGCTCGGACAGGGTAGCGATGACCGGCAGACGACCCACGAACTCGGGGATCAGACCGAAACGCACCAGGTCCTCGGGTTCGACCTGCATCAGGGTATCGCCTACCCGCTTGCCATCGTCCTTGCTGCGCACGCTGGCATTGAAGCCGATACCGCTCTTCTCGGAACGGTCACGGATGACCTTCTCCAGACCAGCGAAGGCGCCGCCGCAGATGAACAGGATGTTGCGCGTATCCACCTGCAGGAACTCCTGCTGGGGATGCTTGCGCCCACCCTGGGGCGGAACCGAGGCAACAGTGCCCTCGATCAGCTTCAGCAACGCCTGCTGCACGCCCTCGCCTGATACGTCGCGGGTAATGGACGGGTTGTCCGACTTGCGGGAGATCTTGTCGATCTCGTCAATGTAGACGATACCCATCTGGGCCTTCTCCACATCGTAATCGCACTTCTGCAGCAGCTTCTGGATGATGTTCTCGACATCCTCACCCACGTAACCGGCCTCGGTCAGCGTGGTCGCGTCGGCAATGGTGAAGGGCACATTGAGCAGACGAGCCAGGGTTTCCGCCAGCAGGGTCTTGCCGGAACCGGTGGGACCGATGACCAGGATATTGCTCTTGCCCAGCTCCACGTCATCCTTTCCATCGCGCTGGTTGAGGCGCTTGTAGTGGTTGTAGACCGCTACCGACAGCACTTTCTTGGCCTGTTGCTGGCCAATCACGTACTGGTCGAGGATGCCGCAGATTTCCATGGGCGACGGCAGCTTGTGCTCACCGGTATCGCTCTGGCTTTCCTGCACTTCCTCACGAATGATGTCGTTACACAGATCGACACACTCGTCACAAATGAATACGGAAGGGCCGGCAATCAGCTTGCGCACTTCATGCTGGCTCTTGCCGCAGAAGGAGCAATACAGCAGCTTGCCGTTGTCATCACCCTTGCCAGTCATATCTGTCATCTAAAACCCCTGCTTACGGAACGCTCTTGCAACCTAAGATGAGGGCAACCCCTGCTCTTTGCAAGTGTAACCTGCCGACCTCACCCACCGGCGGGGCCAGGCTGACTGGATAGTTGTCGGCCCCGTTCTGCCGGGGCCGGTTGAAGCAATTGTTTACTCGGCGCTGGGACGGCGCTCCAGCACCTGGTCGATCAGGCCGTATTCAGCGGCCTCGGCGGCGCTCATGAAGCGGTCACGATCGGTATCCCGGGCAATCACGTCCAGCGGCTGGCCGGTGTGATGCGCGAGGATCTTGTTCAGGCGCTCGCGAATATACAGGATCTCGCGGGCATGGATCTCGATGTCCGACGCCTGACCCTGGAATCCGCCCAGCGGCTGGTGGATCATCACCCGCGAATGTGGCAGCGCGAAGCGTTTGCCCTCGGCACCGCCGGCCAGCAGGAAGGCGCCCATGCTGCAGGCCTGACCGATGCACAGGGTGCTGACGTTCGGCTTGATGAACTGCATGGTGTCGTAGATCGCCATGCCCGCCGTCACCGACCCGCCCGGTGAGTTGATGTACAGGTGGATGTCCTTGTCCGGGTTCTCCGACTCCAGGAACAGCAGCTGCGCCACAACCAGGTTGGCCATGTAGTCCTCGACCTGACCCACCAGGAAGATGACCCGCTCCTTGAGCAGACGCGAGTAGATATCGTAGGAACGCTCACCCCGGGCCGATTGCTCGACGACCATGGGGACCAGACCGCCAGCGGCCTTAATTTCCGGCGGAAGACCGGTATAGCTGTTATGAATCATGCTCTGCTGTCACTCCACTTTGCCTGTCGCGTAAACCCCGGGGCGCCGATGATCGGGGTTTCCATAAACACATGAGCCAGCCCTAGGGCTGGCTCAGTGCACTGCATCACTTCAGCAACGATTATTCGTCTTCGCTGCCTTCTGCCGCCTCTTCCAGCTCAGGCTGGGCCGGCTTAACGGCCTCTTCATAGGAGACCTTCTTCTCAGTCACCTTGGCCTTCTGCAGGACAGTATCCACGACTTGCTCTTCCAGCACAACAGACTGGATCTCGGCCAGCTGCTGCTCGTTCTGCATGTACCAGTTGATCACCTGCTGCGGCTCCTGGTAGGCAGAGGCCAGCTCTTCCACCATGGCGCGGACGCGGTCCTCGTCAGGCTTGATCTCGTTCTGCTTGACGATCTCGGCGACGATCAGACCCAGGGTCACGCGACGCCTGGCCTGGTCCTCGAACAGCTCGGCCGGCAGCTGGCTGGGATCGAAGTTGGCACCGCCGAACTGCTGAACGGCCTGCTGACGCAGACGATCGATCTCGCTGCTGATCAGCGCCTTGGGCACTTCGACTTCGTTGGTCTTGAGCAGACCGTCCATTACCTGGGTCTTGGTCTTGCCCTTGATGGCCTGACGCAGCTCACGCTCCATGTTCTTGCGAACTTCGGCGCGGAAACCTTCCAAACCACCCTCTTCCACGCCGAAACGGGCGAAGAACTCGTCGTTCAGCTCGGGCAGCCTGGCCTCGGCGACTTCGTGGACCATGATTTCGAACTCGGCGGCCTTGCCGGCCAGATCCAGGTTCTGATAATCCTCGGGGAAGGTCACGCTGACAGTGCGGCTTTCACCGGCCTTGGCACCGACCAGACCGTCTTCGAAACCGGGGATCATGCGACCGGAACCCAGCACCAGCTTGGTATTGCTGGCGGTACCGCCGGCGAAGGCTTCACCATCAATACGACCGGTGAAGTCGATGGTCAGCTGATCGTCATTGGCAGCTTCGCGCTCCACGGCTTCGTAGCTGGTGTGCTGCTTGCGCAGGATTTCCAGCATGTTGTCCAGGTCGGCGTCGGTCACTTCGGACTCGATGCGCTCAACGGAGATCTGGGCGAAGTCGCCCAGGGTCACTTCCGGGTAAACCTCGAAAGTGGCGATGTATTCGAAGTCCTTGCCTTCACTCAGCTCCTTCGGCTCCACGCTCGGCGCGCCGGCGGGGTTCAGTTTTTCCTGAACGATGGCTTCATAGAAGGAAGACTGGATGACTTCACCGATGACTTCCTGACGTGCGGATGCACCGAAGCGCTTGCGAATGACGCTCATCGGCACCTTGCCCGGACGGAAACCATCAATGCGCGCACGACGAGCAGTCTGCTGCAGGCGCTTGTTGACTTCGTTTTCGATGCGCTCGGCAGGAATGCCGACAGTCATGCGGCGCTCAAGACCGGAGATGGTTTCAACCGAAACTTGCATGTAGAGCCCTCGTTGAACAGACAGAGTATGTGAGTGATCAAATAAAAGGCGAACATTCTAGAGGCTGATGACCTCTCCCCGCAAGCCGGATTACCCCCTATCAGCCGCCACCTCGCTTTTTCCTTGAATCTTTCCCCTGCGCGCAGCTCGAAACAGATAGCCACCGCACAGGATACGACCATGCAGACACTGACCCAGTACCAAGCCGATAAGACCGACATCCGCGCGCTGTACCAGAGTCTGCTGCACGCGCCCACGCACCACCTCAGCGAGGCGCGGCACTTCCTGCGCAGCCAGCTGCAGCTGACCGCCCCGCATCTGGCCGACCTGCCGGAAAGTCCCGCCAGGCTCGAGGCCCATATTCTGATGAACAACGCCCGCACCGCCCGGGCCTACCGGGAATACATCAAGGCCCGCCGCCAGGGCCAGCCCCGGCGCTTCTTCACCAATCGCGCCCATGCACTGTATTTCCTGCGCAACGTTGCCCCTACCAAGCTGGTCGATGGCGCCTGGCTGTACGGCGTGCTGCAACAGTGGCACGACCCGCGCATGCATGACCTGGTGCGCACCTATCTGGAGGAGCTGGGCGATGGCGAGCCGGATCAGAACCATGTCCTCATCTATCGCGACCTCATCGCCCGCAAGGACATCCAGGACCTGGAATCCCTGCCGGACGACCGTTTCCTCCAGGGCACGCTGCAGCTGGCTCTGGGGCAGCTTGCCGGCGAATTCCTGCCGGAAATCATCGGCTTCAATCTCGGCTACGAGCAACTTCCCCTGCACCTGCTGATCAGCACCTACGAGCTCACCGAGCTGGGTATCGATGCCCATTACTTCCGCCTGCATATCACCATCGACAACGCCTCCACAGGCCATGCACGACGGGCAGCCCGAGCGGTACTGGATAACCTCCCCAGCGAAGGGCAGCAGGCGTTCTGGCGCCGTGTACGTCAGGGCTATCAGCTCAACGAGCTGGGCGCCTCCTCCACCAGCGTGATCACCGAGTTCAACCTGGACCGGGAGCTTTGCCGCGTGCTGGAAGACAAGGCGCGGGTAGCGCGGCACATGCACTCGGACTTCTGTCGCATCGACGGCAGCACCATCAATGAATGGCTCGACAGCAGCGGTCAGATCGCCGCCCTGCTGGATGCGCTGCAACAGAAAGGCTGGATCAAACGCCATCAGGACCCGGCCAATAGCCGTTTCTGGCGGCTGATCCAGAGCAATCGCGCGCCGATGTTCGGCGTCTTCAGTGATTATGAACTGCAGCTGCTGCACGACTGGATAGCCGGCGAATGGCTGGAAGAACAGCAATTGCGCATCACCGGCCGCCGCGGCTCACCCTCTCAGCAGGATCCGCTGGTGGAGGCCAGCCACAGGAACGAGGAAGTAGCACTGCAGAAAACCCTGGCGACCCTCCCCGAAGAAGAGCGCACCCGACACCTCATCGAGCTCATGGCCCCGGCCCGGCATTTCACCCCTCAGGGCCTGGCTGCCACCCGTCTGTTCAGCCGGCGGCTGAGCTAGAGCCAGCGCAGGGTCGCGGCGGCAAGCAGCAGGTAGCGCCCACCCTTGGCCAGGGTCACCAGCAGCAGGAAGCGCCACAGCGGCTCGCGCATGACCCCGGCAACCAGGGTCAGCGGGTCGCCAACAAGGGGCATCCAGCTCAGCAGCAGGGACCAGTAGCCATAGCGCTGATAGGCTCCGCGCGCCCGCTCAAGCTGCGGCGCAGACACCGGAAACCACCGCCTGCCCTGCCAGCGCAGCAGATAGCGCCCCAGCCACCAGTTCACCAGCGAGCCGAGGACATTGCCCGCCGTGGCGACCACCAGCAGGGCAAGCACGCTGGCCGGACCCGCCACCAGCAGACTGACAAGCACCAGCTCCGACTGCAGCGGCAGCAGAGTCGCAGCGACCAGAGCGGAGAGAAATAAAAGGAAATAGCCGGACAGCGACCACATCTCAGGCAATCCCGGGAGAGTCTGTTGGAGACGGGGCAACTGGAAAAAAATCGAATCAGATGGTGCGGACGGAGAGACTCGAACTCTCACACCTCGCGGCGCCAGAACCTAAATCTGGTGTGTCTACCAATTCCACCACGTCCGCCAATCTGGTGCAGATACAAAAACGCCAGGCAGTGCCTGGCGTTTTCGCTGAAAATGGGGTGGACGATGGGGATCGAACCCACGACACCAGGAGCCACAATCCTGTGCTCTACCAACTGAGCTACGCCCACCATTACAGCTTGCTTACACTATCACAACCTCAGCACAACTTCGAAGACCTGACCATGCATGCTGGCACGCCCGGCAGGATTCGAACCTGCGACCACCCGCTTAGAAGGCGGGTGCTCTATCCAGCTGAGCTACGGGCGCCGTATGCACATATTCAATCCCGAAGGCCTGAAATGCTGGAGCCTTATCGCCTTCCAAACCGACTTCGTTGTGTTTGTGAAGCGGGGCGAATAATACTCAGCCCCCACCCTGCCGTCAACGCCCGAATCACTTTTTTTTCAAATATTTGAGTAGCTTAAGCATCCGGCGCCCCATGGTCTTTTGCCAAGGCCCCGTCGCATGCGACAATCAGCGAATTCCACGCACTTCCCAGGAACGTCATGAAAGCCCAATTGATCGATGGCAAGAAGATTGCCGCCAATCTCCGGCGTGAAATCGCCGACAAGGTAAACCAGCGCAAGCAGAAAGGGCTGCGCATCCCGGGTCTGGCCGTCATTCTGGTCGGCAACGATCCCGCTTCCGAAGTCTACGTATCCCACAAGCGCAAGGACTGTGAAGAGGTCGGTTTCATCTCCCTCTCCCATGATCTGCCCGCCGACACCACTCAGGAAGAGCTGCTGGCGCTGATCGATCGGCTCAACGATGACCCGACCGTGGACGGCATCCTGGTACAGCTGCCGTTGCCCGCCCACCTGGACTCCTCCCAGCTGCTCGAGCGCATTCGCCCGGACAAGGACGTGGACGGCTTTCACCCCTATAACATCGGACGCCTGGCCCAGCGGGTGCCCCTGCTGCGCCCCTGCACGCCCCTGGGCATCATCCGTCTGCTCAAGAGCACCGGCGTCAGCCCCTACGGACTGAACGCCACCGTGGTCGGCGCCTCCAACATCGTCGGCCGCCCCATGGCCCTCGAGCTGCTGCTGGCCGGCTGCACCACCACAGTCGCACACCGCTTCACCCGTGATCTGGAAGAGCACGTACGCCGCTCGGATCTGGTGGTGGTCGCCGTGGGCAAGCCTGGCCTGGTCAAGGGCGAGTGGATCAAGCCCGGAGCCATCGTCATCGACGTGGGCATCAACCGCATGGAAGACGGACGCTTGCAGGGCGACGTGGACTTCGAAAGCG
Source organism: Halopseudomonas sp. Lyrl_26 (assembly GCF_051948695.1). Taxonomy (NCBI): domain Bacteria; kingdom Pseudomonadati; phylum Pseudomonadota; class Gammaproteobacteria; order Pseudomonadales; family Pseudomonadaceae; genus Halopseudomonas; species Halopseudomonas sp. Lyrl_26. The sequence continues at coordinate 82,027 of NZ_JAYJLH010000006.1, read as the reverse complement.
CGGCGGAACGGGCCGCATGGATCACCCCGGTCCCCGGTGGCGTCGGCCCCATGACCCGGGCCTGCCTGCTGGAGAATACCCTCATCGCCTGCGAGAAACTGCACGACTGAGGATGAATGAAAGAGTGCAGCCGGCATCAGCCGGCTGCCTTTGCAGGGTCAGAGACTGGCGGTCGCGCCACCATCCACCGGCAGATTGATCCCATTGATATAAGCCGCCGCAGGCGAGGCAAGAAAGCCCACCGCATTGGCGAACTCCTCCGGCTCGGCAAAGCGCCGGATCGGCAGCTCCAGCATCATCTCCTTCTCGATCTCCTCCTCGCTCCGGCCAGCCACCTGGGCGCGATGCCTCATCAGGCTTTCCAGCCGTGCCGTGCGGGTCAGACCGGGCAGCACGTTATTCACCGTAATACCGTCGGCCGCCAGCTCCCGTGACAGGGTCTTGGCCCAGTTGGCCATGGCTGCACGAATGCTGTTGGATACTCCAAGATTGGCAATCGGCGTCTTCACCGAGGTGGACAATACATTGATGATGCGCCCGTAACCCAGCTCGCGCATGCCCGGCAACAGCAGCTGCAGTATCACCTGACTGCCCGGCAGGTGCTGGCTGAATGCGTGGACGAATTCCTGAGGCGACGCCAGATGGGCCGGCCCCGGCGCCGGGCCGCCGGTATTGTTGACCCAGACGGAAATCGGGCCGCCATCGGCAAGACAGGCCTGCAGCTCGGTCGACAGATGCGGCAGGTCCCCCGAGTCGGCCTTGATGAAGCTGTGCTTCTGGCCCTCGGTGGTCGGCAACTGCCTGATCAGTTCGGCGAGCTTGTCTTCATTGCGGGCCAGGGCTATGACCTCCGCCCCCTGTCTCGCCAACTGCCAGGCACAGGCAGCGCCCAGGCCCTGGCTGGCTCCGCCGATCAGTGCACGTTTATCTGCGAGATTCAGATTCATCGTTGACTCCAGTCAATGTAGGTTCGGGTGAGTCCGGGTCTGATAATCATAGCGCTTTCATTCGACAGCAAGATAACGACTGCCATACTTACCGCTACGCTTGATGGTCTGCCACACAACCCCAGTGCGGCGGTGCTCGTCCAAGGAGAACGATGATGACAGATAAGCCAAAACTGACAACCGTAGCCGGCGCACCGGTCAGTGATAACCAGGACTCGGCCACCGCTGGCAAGCGCGGGCCAATGCTGCTGCAGGACGTGTGGTTCCTGGAGAAGCTCGCCCATTTCGACCGCGAGGTGATTCCCGAGCGCCGCATGCACGCCAAGGGCTCGGGCGCCTTCGGCGAGTTCGTCGTCACCCATGACATCACCCGGTACACCAAGGCCGCGCTATTCTCCCGGATAGGCAAGCGCACTCCCCTGTTCGCCCGCTTCTCCACCGTCGCCGGTGAGCGGGGTGCGGCGGACGCGGAGCGCGACATCCGCGGTTTTGCTCTGAAGTTCTACACCGAGCAGGGCAACTGGGACATGGTCGGCAACAACACGCCGGTGTTCTTCTTCCGCGACCCGCTGAAGTTTCCCGACCTGAACCACGCTGTCAAGCGCGACCCGCGCACCAACATGCGCAGCGCCAACAACAACTGGGATTTCTGGACCAGTCTGCCGGAAGCCCTGCACCAGGTCACCATAGTGATGAGCGACCGCGGCATTCCGGACGGCTACCGTCACATGCATGGCTTCGGCTCCCACACCTACAGCTTCATCAGTGCCGATAACCGGCGCTACTGGGTCAAATTCCACTTCAAGACCCAACAGGGCATCAGGAACCTCACCGACGAGCAGGCCGCCGCCATCGTCGCCAACGACCGGGAAAGCTCCCAGCGCGACCTCTACGAAGCCATCGAACGCAAGGACTTCCCCCGCTGGACCATGTACGTACAGATCATGCCGGAGGCAGAGGCGGCCACCTACCGTTTCCACCCCTTCGATCTGACCAAGGTCTGGTCGAAGAAGGACTACCCGCTGATCGAGGTCGGCTACTTCGAACTCAATCGCAATCCGGATAACTACTTCCAGGACGTGGAGCAGGCCGCCTTCACTCCGGCCAACGTGGTCCCCGGCATCAGCTTCTCGCCTGACCGCATGCTGCAGGGCCGGCTGTTCTCCTACGGGGACGCACAGCGCTACCGCCTCGGTGTGAACCACCATCAGATCCCGGTGAACGCACCGCGCTGCCCAATACACAGCTTCCATCGTGACGGCCAGATGCGGGTCGACGGCAATCAGGGCAGCCGCCTGCATTACGAGCCCAACAGCTACGGCGAGTGGCAGGAGCAGCCGGACTTCAGCGAGCCGCCGCTGGCCCTGGAAGGCGCGGCCGACCGCTATGACTTCCGCGCCGATGACAGCGACTACTTCACCCAGCCCGGCGACCTGTTCCGCCTGCTGCCCGCCGACGAGCAGGAGCGTCTGTTTGCCAATACCGCGCGGGCCATGCAGGGCGCGGAACGCCACATCATGATCCGCCACGCCCGCCACTGCGCACTGGCAGACCCGGCCTACGGCGCCGGGATCGCTCGCGCCCTGGGGCTGACCGAGGCAGAACTGAAGAGCTGAACGGGGCAATTAAAAAAGCCCCGCCGGGTCTCCCTGGCGGGGCTTTTTCGCTGGCGCGACCTCAGATGGTATCCGCCGGTACCCGTACCCAGCCTTCCATCAGAATCCGCGCACTGCGACTCATGATCGCCTTGGTCACGGTCCACTCGCCGTTGACCTGACGCGCCTCCGCGCCAACCCGCAGGGTGCCGGAGGGATGCCCGAAACGCACCGACTGGCGCTCCCCGCCACCGGCGGCCAGGTTGACCAGGGTGCCCGGTACCGCCGCCGCGGTACCGATGGCCACCGCACAAGTGCCCATCATCGCGTGGTGCAGCTTGCCCATGGACAGCGCCCGCACCAGCAGATCCACCTCGCCTGCGCTGATCTGCTTGCCGCTGGAAGCCCGGTAGTCCTTCGGCGGCGCGACAAAGGCGATCTTCGGCGTGTGCTGACGCTTGAGCGCCTCCTCCGGCGTCTTGATCAGCCCCATGCGCAGGGCACCTGCCACCCGGATCTGCTCGAAGCGCGCCAGCGCCTCGGGATTGCCGTTGATATCCTCGCGCAGCTCGGTACCCTGGTAGCCGATATCCTCGGCATTGACGAACACGGTGGGAATGCCCGCCGCAATCATGGTCGCCTTCAGCGTTCCTATTCCCGGCACCTCCAGATCGTCCACCAGATTGCCGGTGGGGAACATGGCACCGCCCTCTTCCCCGTCATCCGACGGGTCCATGAACTCGAGCACTATCTCCGCTGCCGGGAAGGTCACCCCATCCAGCTCGAAGTCGCCCAGCTCCTGTACCTGTCCGTCAGTCACCGGCACATGGGCAATGATGGTCTTCTGGATATTGGCCTGCCAGATACGCACGGTACAGGTGCCGTTCTCCGGGATACGCGCCGGATCCACCAGCCCCGCATGAATGGCGAAGGCACCGGCCGCGGTGGAGAGGTTGCCGCAGTTGCCGCTCCAGTCGACAAAGGGGCTGTCGATGGACACCTGGCCGTAGAGATAGTCCACATCGTGCTCCGGCTGAGTGCTTCTGGACAGGATCACGCACTTGCTGGTACTCGAGGTCGCCCCCCCCATGCCATCGATATGCGCTGCATAGGGGTCGGGACTGCCGATCACCCGCATGAACAGCCGGTCCCGGGCCTCGCCAGGCACCTGACAGGACGCGGGCAGGTCCTGCAGACGGAAGAACACACCCTTGCTGGTACCGCCACGCATGTAGGTGGCGGGAATTCTGATCTGTGTGGCTTTGGTCATCATGTGCTCCTGGGCGGTGTGGGTGCTGGCTCTGCCCCCTCTCCCCAGCCCTCTCCCACCAGGGGAGAGGGAGTCGGTCCGTGCAGAGGGCATTCCCGCACCGACTGCCAGCCACGTCACCCCTCTCCCCTCCGCGGGAGAGGGGCCGGGGGAGAGGGGGAGGAAACCGAAGAACCACCCACCGCCTCAAATATCACCGCCAACACCTCTTCAGTATTGAGCAGTATCTCGTTATTCCAGAACCTCAGTACCCGAAAGCCCTGACGTCTGAGCCATTGGTCGCGCTGCACATCCCCGGCACTGGCGTTGTGCTGGCCGCCATCGGCCTCCACAATCAGCCGCGCACCGAAGTGCACGAAATCCACCACATAGCCGCCCAGCGGTTGCTGACGGCGAAATTTCTGACCCGCCAGCCGGTGGCCGCGCAGGTGTCGCCAAAGCAGCTTTTCCGCATCGGTCATGTTGCGGCGCAGCTGTCTGGCGAAGTGTTTCTGGTCCACTTTCCATTCCCCCGGATGATTCTCTGATGCTCAGCCTTCAGCGGATCAACAGCAGAAAATCATGCCCGAAGGGTAGAAAGGTGAACCCCTACCGCTGTGCACGGGAGGTGCGTCACGGTTTGAGGCCTTTCAGGACCGCTCCGCTTACACCTTCCCTTCCAGAAAGTCCTGGGCAAACCGCTGCAGCACCCCACCCGCCTCGTACACGGTCACTTCCTCATCGCTGTCCAGACGGCAGGTCACCGGCACTTCGAGCCGATCGCCGTTGCAGCGGTTGACGATCAGGGTCAGTTCGGCGCCGGGGGCGCGCTGGCCGATGACGTCGTAGGTCTCGGTGCCGTCCAGCTCCAGGGTCTTGCGGGTGGTGCCCGGCTTGAACTCCAGGGGCAGGACGCCCATGCCGATCAGGTTGGTGCGGTGGATGCGCTCGAAGCCTTCGGCGACGATGGCTTCCACGCCCGCCAGGCGCACGCCCTTGGCCGCCCAGTCACGGGAGGAGCCCTGGCCGTAGTCGGCGCCGGCGATGATGATCAGCGGCTGCTTGCGGTTCATGTAGGTTTCAATCGCTTCCCACATGCGCATGACCTTGCCGTCCGGCTCGACCCGGGCCAGCGAGCCCTGGCGTACGCTGCCGTCCTCGTTCAGCACCATCTCGTTGAACAGCTTCGGGTTGGCGAAGGTGGCTCGCTGGGCGGTCAGGTGGTCGCCACGGTGGGTGGCGTAGGAGTTGAAGTCCTCCTCCGGCAGGCCCATCTTCGCCAGGTACTCACCCGCGGCGCTGTCCCGCAGGATCGCGTTGGACGGCGACAGGTGGTCGGTGGTGATGTTGTCCGGCAGGATCGCCAGGGGGCGCATGCCCTTGAGGGTGCGTTCACCGGCCAGCGCACCTTCCCAGTACGGCGGACGGCGGATGTAGGTGGACATCGGACGCCAGTCGTACAGCGGGCTGTCCGCTTCCTTGATGGTACCCAGGTCGAACATGGGGATGTAGACCTGCTTGAACTGCTCGGGCTTGACGTGGGCGTTGACGATGGCGTCGATTTCCTCGTCGCTCGGCCACAGGTCCTTGAGGGTGATCGGCTTGCCATTCTGGTCGTGACCCAGCACATCCTGCTCGATGTCGAAGCGCACGGTACCGGCAATGGCGTAGGCCACCACCAGCGGCGGTGACGCCAGGAACGCCTGCTTGGCATAGGGGTGGATACGACCGTCGAAGTTGCGATTACCGGACAGCACGGCGGTGGCGTACAGGTCGCGGTCGATGATCTCCTGCTGGATCTTCGGATCCAGCGCGCCGGACATGCCGTTACAGGTGGTGCAGGCATAGGCGACGATGCCAAAACCCAGCTTCTCCAGTTCGGGCAGCAGGCCGGCCTCTTCCAGATACAGGCGAGCCACCTTGGAACCCGGGGCGAAGGAAGTCTTGACCCAGGGCTTGCGTACCAGCCCCAGTTCGTTGGCCTTCTTCGCCACCAGGCCGGCGGCCACCACGTTACGCGGGTTGGACGTGTTGGTGCAGCTGGTGATGGCAGCGATGATCACCGCACCGTCGGGCATCAGCCCCTTGGCTTCTTCGGCACGGGCCGCTTCCAGCAGGTCCGCACCGGCAATGCCCCGCTCCTGCAGCGCTGTGGTCGGCAGCCGGCGATGCGGGTTGGACGGACCAGCCAGATTGCGCACCACGCTGGACAAGTCGAACTCCAGCAGCCGCTCGTATTCGGCGCTGCTCAGAGCACTGCTCCACAGGCCCAGCTGCTTGGCGTACTGCTCGACCAGGGCCACCTGCTCCGGCTCGCGGCCGGTCAGCTTCAGGTAATCGATGGTCTGGCCGTCGATATAGAACATCGCCGCAGTCGCACCGTACTCCGGACACATGTTGGAGATGGTCGCGCGGTCACCGATGGACAGGCTGTCAGCGCCTTCGCCAAAGAACTCCAGATAGGCACCCACCACCCGCTGGCTACGCAGGAATTCGGTCAGGGCCAGCACGATATCGGTGGCAGTGATGCCGGGCTGACGCTTGCCGGTCAGTTTGACGCCGACGATGTCGGGCAGACGCATCATCGAGGGACGGCCGAGCATCACGGTCTCGGCTTCCAGACCGCCGACACCGATGGCGATCACACCCAGGGCGTCGACGTGCGGGGTATGGGAGTCGGTGCCCACACAGGTATCCGGGAAGGCCACGCCGTCACGGGCCTGGATCACCGGGCTCATCTTCTCCAGGTTGATCTGGTGCATGATGCCGTTACCGGCGGGGATCACGTCGACGTTCTTGAACGCGGTCTTGGTCCATTCGATGAAGTGGAAACGGTCCTCGTTGCGGCGATCCTCGATGGCGCGGTTCTTCTCGAAGGCATCCGGCTCGAACCCGGCATGCTCGACCGCCAGAGAGTGGTCGACGATCAGCTGGGTCGGCACCACGGGGTTGACCTTGGACGGGTCACCGCCCTTCTCCGCGATGGCATCGCGCAGACCGGCCAGGTCGACCAGAGCGGTCTGACCGAGAATGTCATGGCAGACGACCCGCGCCGGATACCAGGGAAAGTCCAGGTCGCGCTTGCGGTAGATCAGCTGCTCCAGCGAGGCGGTCAGCTTTTCCGGCTGGCAACGGCGCACCAGCTGCTCGGCCAGCACCCGGGAGGTATAGGGCAATTTCGCCCAGGCGCCGGGCTGGATGGCATCCACAGCGGCGGGGGCGTTGTAGTAGTCCAGGTCGGTGCCCTGGAGTTTTTCACGGTATTGGGTGTTCATGGTTTTGCCTGTGTCTGGTTACGCGTGGCTCACCCTCTCCCCAACCCTCTCCCGTCAAGGGAGAGGGGGCGGTCCGTGCAGGTGGTTGCTCCAATGCACTGACTCAAGCCCCTCTCCCCTCGCGGGAGAGGGGGTGGGGTGAGGGGGATGCCTCGAAACTTACTTACGATCCTTCAGCGGTACGAACTCCAGATCCTCCGGCCCCACATAGTTGGCGCTGGGGCGGATGATCTTGCCGTCGATGCGCTGCTCGATCACGTGAGCGGACCAGCCGGCGGTGCGGGCGATCACGAACAGGGGCGTGAACATGGCAGTGGGCACTCCCATCATGTGATAGCTGACCGCGCTGAACCAGTCGAGGTTGGGGAACATCTTCTTGATTTCCCACATCACGCTCTCCAGACGCTCGGCGATGTCATACATCTTCCGGTTGTTCTGTTCATCGGACAGCTGCAGTGCCACCTTCTTGATCACCTCGTTGCGCGGATCGGACACTGTGTAGACCGGGTGGCCGAAACCGATGACCACTTCCTTGCGCCCTACCCGCTCGCGGATGTCGGCCTCGGCCTCGTCCGGATTGTCGTAGCGTTTCTGGATCTCGAAGGCCACCTCGTTGGCACCGCCGTGCTTGGGACCACGCAGGGCGCCGATGGCGCCGGCGATGCAGGAATACATGTCCGAACCGGTACCGGCGATCACCCGGCTGGTGAAGGTCGAGGCGTTGAATTCGTGCTCGGCGTACAGGTTCAGCGAGGTGTGCATGGCGCGGACCCAGGACTCGCGGGGCTTCTCGCCGTGCAGCAGGTGCAGGAAGTGGCCGCCGATGGAGTCATCGTCGGTTTCCACATCAATGCATTTGCCGTTGTGGCTGTAGTGGTACCAGTAAAGCAGCATGGAGCCCAGCGAGGCCATCAGCTTGTCGGCGATGTCGCGGGCACCCGGATGATTGTGGTCATCCTTCTCCGGGGTCAGGCAGCCGAGCACGGAAACACCGGTCCGCATCACGTCCATCGGGTGCGCCGAAGGCGGCAGCTGTTCCAGCGCAGTCATCACCGCGGCGGGCAGGCCGCGCAGGGATTTGAGCTTGGCCTTGTAGGCGGTCAGTTCGGCCACGGTGGGCAGTTTGCCGTGGACCAGCAGGTGAGCGATTTCCTCGAACTCGCAGGTGGTGGCGATATCCAGGATGTCGTAGCCACGGTAGTGCAGATCGTTGCCGCTGCGACCCACGGTACACAGGGCGGTATTACCGGCAGCGGTGCCGCTCAGGGCGACGGACTTCTTCGGCTTGAAAGTCGGGTTGTTCGATTCGTTGGCGCTCATCGCACGTTCTCCTCTTGTGCCCGGCCGCAGGGTCGACCGGGTGTTTCTTGTTCAACGTGCCGCCTGCTGTTTCAGGCGGCGCGGGGAATCACTTCTTGCCGGCGGCGAACAGCGCGTCCAGCTTCTGCTCGAAGGCGTGATAGCCGATGCGGTCATACAGCTCGGCCCGGGTCTGCATGCTGTCGATCACGCTCTTCTGATGGCCTTCGGTGCGGATGGCGTTGTAGACATTCTCCGCCGCCTTGTTGGCCGCCCGGAAGGCCGACAGCGGGTACAGTTGAATGGCCACGCCGACGGAGGCCAGCTCCTCGCGGGTGAACAGCGGGGTGGCGCCGAACTCGGTGATGTTGGCCAGCACCGGTACGTTCAGTTCCTTGACGAAGCGCTCGTAGGTCGGCAGGTCGTAGGCGGCCTCGGCGAAGATGGCATCAGCGCCCGCCTCGACATAGCGCTTGCAGCGCTCCAGAGCCGCTTCCACACCTTCAGCCTGGATGGCATCGGTACGGGCAATAAGGAAGAAGTCGGGATCGGTCCTGGCGTCAGCGGCAGCCTTGACCCTGTCCACCATCTCCTCGGTGGAGACGATTTCCTTGCCGGGACGGTGGCCGCAACGCTTGGCACCGACCTGATCCTCGATGTGGGCTGCTGCGGCGCCGGCCTTGATCAGACTCTTGACGGTACGCTCGATATTGAAGGCGCTGGGACCGAAACCGGTATCGATGTCCACCAGCAGCGGCAGATCGCAGACGTCGGTGATCCGGCGCACGTCGATCAGCACATCCTCAAGGGTGTTGATACCCAGATCAGGCAGACCCAGCGAGCCGGCAGCCACACCGCCGCCGGACAGGTAGATGGCCTTGAAACCGGCACGCTTGGCCAGCAGCGCATGGTTGGCGTTGATGGCGCCGATCACCTGCAAGGGTTTCTCTTCTGCCAGTGCCTGACGGAAACGTTGGCCCGGGGTCTTGTTCATTGCTTGCTCCCTCCTGAGGATGTGATGGCGTCGCGCTGTTCCAGCATGCGACGCTCGATGTTGCGGCGAGATGCGCTGATATGACGGCGCATCAGCATTTCCGCGAGTTCGCCATCACGGTCGGCGATGGCTTCAACGATTCGATGGTGCTCGGCAAAGGCTTTCTGCGGGCGTTTGGGGGCCGAGGAAAACCGGTAACGGTACATGCGCACCAGGTGATAGAGATCGGCGCAGAGCATGTCGCTGAGGGTGCGATTCCTGGAGCCCTGGATGATCACGAAGTGGATATCCAGGTCGCCCTCCTGCTGATAGTAGGACTGGTTGGCCTGCAGACCGGCATGACGCTCGTGGGTCGCCAGCACCTCGCGCAGATTGACGATTTCCTCGTCGGTCATATTCTGCGCCGCCAGACGGCAGGCCATCCCCTCCAGCGCTTCGCGCACATGGTACAGCTCGATCAGCTCCTCATAGCTGAGCGACACCACGCGCACGCCGGCATGGGGCACCCGTACCACCAGCCGACGACCCTCCAGTCGACGGATCGCCTCGCGCAGCGGTCCTCGGCTGATGCCGTAGGTACTGGAAAGGAACTGCTCACTGATCCGGCTGCCCGGCGCAATCTCCCCTTCCACTATCGCTTTCTGCAGGCGCTGAAAAGCCCCATCCGACAGTGTAGCAGCAGGTGTGTGAGTATCAGATCCAGCCAATTGTATACAACCTCGGAGAAATCCGGCGCCAGAAACCGCGTATCTGAGGGAGATACTGCCAGCGAGACCGATGAATTGTCAACAATCCATCAATAGACCAAAGTCCTGTCTACACTGATGCAGGGAACTTTGGACACTGGGTGCCGGTCGGTTTGCCGTGCTACTATCGCACCCGTCCAATCGCTGCCTGTTCCAGAACGATCCAGGGAATGGAGCAGCAGTCTGAAACTGCCGCTGAGAACGCCATGCAATCGATCAATACGCATCTCAAAATACTGATTTTCATCATGGTCAGTCTGGGTCTGCTGGTTACCGGTTACCAGATCTGGGTACTTGAGATTCCCATCCGCGAGGACGAAACCGACGATATCTGGAGTCTGGATGCGAAGGTCGATTTCCGAGCCACCGCCGGCGTTCCGGTCAAGGCGCAGTTGTTCATCCCCCCTCTCAACCAGGAATACGTGACGCTCAACGAGAGCTTCATCTCCAACAACTATGGTGTCAGCGTCAACCAGCTGAACGGCAACCGCCGTGTCACCTGGTCCGCCCGTCGGGCCAGCGGCACCCAGAGTCTCTACTACCGTCTGGTACTGACCAAGCGCTATGGCGCCGAGCCGATCGAGTCCCGTCCCCCGGCGGCCCGACAGCCGATCGCCCTGGACGGTCCGGAACAGATCGCTGCAGACGCCCTGATCAACCCGATTCGGCAGCATTCGGCGGATATCGAGACCTTCATCAGCGAGACCATCCGCCGCGTCAACGACATCACCGACGACAACGTACGGCTGCTGCTGGACGGCCAGCCCACCCCGCTGAACAAGGCGCGGGTAATAGATCTGCTGCTGTCCAACGCCCGCATCCCGCTGGAGCTGGTACACACCATCCGCCTGGAACCCTCCACCAATCAGGAGCCCGAGCTGTGGCTGCGCAGCCACAACGGCGAGCGCTGGCTGTACTTCCACCCGGAAACCGGCCAGCAGGGCATTCCGGACAACCGTCTGGTGTGGTGGACCGGCAATCTGCCGCTGCTGCAACTGGAGGGTGGCCGCGCCGGCACCGTCAGCTTCACCATCAACAACAGTGAAATGAACGCCCTGCGCCTGGCCAAGATGACCACCGAGGCCAGCCCCTCGGCGCTGCTCGAATACTCCCTGTACGGCCTGCCGCTGCAGGCCCAGCAGGTCTACCAGGTGATGATCATGATCCCGATCGGGGTACTGGTGATCCTGGTCCTGCGCAACCTGATCGGCATCCAGACCCTGGGTACCTTCACCCCGGTCCTGATCGCCCTGGCATTCCGTGAGACCCAGGTCGGCTGGGGCATAGTGCTGTTCACTCTGATCACCGCACTGGGTCTGTCGCTGCGCTCCTATCTCGAGCATCTCAAACTGCAGATGCTGCCGCGCCTGTCGATCGTGCTGACCTTCGTGGTCATCATCATTGCGGTAATCAGCCTGTTCAGTCACAAGCTGGGCATCGAGCGGGCCCTGTCGGTGTCCCTGTTCCCGATGGTGATCCTGACCATGACCATCGAGCGCCTGTCCATCACCTGGGAAGAGCGTGGCGGTGGCCACTCCTTCAAGGTCGCCCTGGGCACCCTGATTGCCGCCACCCTGTCGCACCTGCTGATGACGATTCCGGAGCTGACCTACTTCGTCTTCACCTTCCCCGGCGTGCTGCTGGTACTGGTGGGCTTCATGCTGGCGATGGGTCGCTACCGCGGCTACCGTCTCACCGAACTGATGCGCTTCAAGGCGCTGACCAAACAGGGTTGAGGGCAGCCGCATGCTTTTCTGGAAAACCTGGAAGGCCCTGAGCGAAGCCGGCGTGATGGGCATCAACCGTCGCAACGCCGACTATGTGCTCAAGTACAACAAGCGGCACCTGTATCCGGTGGTCGATGACAAGATCCTGACCAAGGAACGGGCCATCGCCGCCAAGATCAACGTGCCCGACCTGTACGGCATCATTGATACCGAAAAGGACATCGGCAAGTTCACCCAGCTGGTGGAGAACCACAAGGACTTCGTCATCAAGCCGGCCCAGGGCGCCGGCGGTGACGGCATCCTGGTGATCGGCGACCGCTACGAAGGCCGCTATCGCACGGTATCGGGCAAGATCGTCAGCCACGACGAGATCGAGCACCACCTGTCCAACATCATCTCCGGGCTGTACTCGCTGGGCGGTCACCGGGACCGGGCGCTGATCGAATATCGGGTCAAGCCCGACCCCATCTTCAAGAGCATCAGCTATGAAGGGGTGCCGGACATCCGCATCATCGTCCTGCTGGGTTACCCGGTCATGGCCATGCTGCGCCTGCCCACACGCCAGTCCGGCGGCAAGGCCAACCTGCACCAGGGGGCGATTGGTGTGGGCGTGGATCTGACCACCGGCGTCACCCTCAAGGGCACCTGGCTGAACAACAAGATCAGCAAGCACCCGGATACCGCCAACGAGGTAGCTGGCGTACAACTGCCCGACTGGGACGGCTTCATGCGCCTGGCCACCTCCTGTTATGAGCTGTCCGGGCTCGGCTATATCGGCGTGGATCTGGTACTGGACGAGAGGAAGGGGCCGCTGATCCTCGAGCTCAACGCCCGTCCCGGCCTGAACATCCAGATCGCCAACGATGCCGGCCTGACCCACCGCTGCCACGCTGTGGAACGGCATGTTGCCGAACTGAAGAAGGCCGGCCGCACCGAAACCGTGGAGGAGCGCATGGCGTTTTCCCAGCAGCATTTCGGCAAGCCGGTGTTCCTCAGCGCGGATGAAGCCCCCGTGGAAGAACCCCCCGTCGAACCGGACACACCCGCCCCCGACGCATGACCCTCCCCTACCGTCTGACCCCACTGCCCTGGCAGGCTGATCCGCTGCCGGGGCTGCTTGCCATTCGCGACCTCGGCCACCCCGTGCTGCTGGATTCGGCCGCCAGCGAAGACCCGCGCGGACACTACAGCATCCTGGCCGCAGGGCCGATTCAGTTGATCAGCGCTGCGGACAACGAATCGGGGTTGTCGACAATCCAGCGCCTGCGCGCGGCGCTGGCGGCAATCGAGCCGGCCAGTTGGCCGACGGGCACCGGCCTGCCCTTCGGCGCAGGCGCTCTGGGCTTCATCAGTTACGACTTCGGCCGGGCGCTGGAACGCATTCCGGCACAGGCGCTGGCCGACATACGGCTGCCCGGCCTGCACATGGGCCTCTACCTGTGGAGCCTGGTCACAGACCATCGCCGGCAGCAGCGCTGGCTGGTCTGCCACCCGAGCCTGACCGCAGCCCGGGAGCGCGAGCTGCTGGAACGGCTGCAGAACACCTCAACAGGGCCCGGCAATTTCGCCCTGCGAGCGCCCTTCTCCGCCGAGCAGAGTCGGCAGCAGTATCTGCAGTCCTTTGAGCGCATCCAGCACTACATCCGCGCCGGAGACTGCTACCAGGTCAATCTGGCCCAGCGTTTCAGCGCACCCTGCCAGGGCGACCCCCTGAGCGCCTACCAACGGCTGCGCCAGGCCTGCCCCACCCCCTTTGCCGCCTATCTCGAAGCGCCGGACTACAGCCTGCTCAGCCTGTCCCCCGAACGCTTCCTCAAGGTCCGCGACAGTCAGGTGGAAACCCGCCCGATCAAGGGCACCCGCCCCAGGGGCATCGATGCCGAAACGGACAGCCGACTGGCCGAAGAGCTGCGCAACAGCCCCAAGGACCGCGCAGAGAACCTGATGATCGTCGATCTGCTGCGCAACGACCTGGGCCGCAGCTGCGCCTTCGGCAGCGTTCGGGTACCCGAGCTGTTCAGCATCGAGAGCTACCCCAATGTGCACCATCTGGTCAGCAGCATCACCGGCGCCCTGAAGCCCGACCTGGATGCCCTCGATCTGGTTGCCGGCGCCTTCCCCGGCGGCTCCATCACCGGCGCCCCCAAGATCCGCGCCATGCAGATCATCGAGGAACTGGAGCCGGTACGGCGCAGCCTCTACTGCGGCAGCATCGGGTACATCGGCTGCGAAGGCCAGATGGACCTGAACATCGCCATCCGCAGCCTGGTGCATCAGAACGAGCGTCTGTACTGCTGGGGAGGTGGCGGCATAGTCGCCGATTCCAATGGTGGGGCCGAGTATGAGGAAGCCCTGACCAAGGTGCGGGTGTTGATGGACACATTGGACTCCTGACACCAAGCGGGCCGCCTCTGGCCCGCTTGTACGTACCCTTAACCCGCCACTGCACGGTCATCCTGAGCGAAAACCGTGAACCGAATCCGGCGGCGGCCTGTTCAATCCGCCTCGGGCAGTCCCGCCCAGCGCGCGTATTGCTCCCAGGCCTGTTTGAGCTCCGCTACCTTGTGCGGAAACTCGCCGGATAGATCACGGGTTTCGCCTCGATCCTGTCTCAGGTTGAACAGTTGCCCTTGCCGTGGTGCGCTCAGGCTTGCGGGGCTGCTGTCCGGCACGGAGGCGGCACGGAGTTTCCAGTCGTCGATGCGGATGTATGTCTGGCCGAACATCTCACCGGCAAGCGGTCTGCTGCGCTGCAGCGATTGCCCCAGCCAGGCAGGTAGCAGGGATATACCGGTGATCGGTTGCTTGCGCTCTCCGGCAAAGCGGTCACCGGGATCGGCAATGCCGGCCAGGTCGAGGAAGGTGGGCAACAGGTCGTCCACCCGGCCTGTCTCATGCACGATCTGCCCAGCTGCCAGGCCTTGCAGAGCCGCCGGCAGCTTGACGATGGCCGGTGAGCTGATGCCCCCTTCACCCGTAGTACCCTTGACCAGACTGAAAGGCGTGGCACTGACCTCGGCCCAGCGGAAGCCATAGTTGATATTGGAACCCCGTCGGCCGATGTTGGCCAGCGAGTCATCGGTCAGGGCATCCCCCGGCGAATAGCCCCGGGCATGATCTTCCCCGGCCGCACCGTTATCCGAGACAAACAGGATCAGCGTATTGTCGTACTGATTGCTGCGTTTGAGGTAATCGAGCAGGCGACCAATGTTCATGTCCAGATGGTCGACCATGGCGGCGTACACCTCCATCTTGCGCGCCTGCAGGGCCCGTTCCTGCTCACTCAATTGATCCCACAATGGGCTGGGCACTTGCGCCGGCTTCGCTGCCGAGACACCGCCCGGAAACAGACCACTGTCGCGCAGCCGGGCCAGCCGCTGCTCGCGGATCGCCTCGTAGCCGGCGTCATAACGGCCCTGGTACTTGGCGATATAGTCCGCCGGGGCGTGCAGCGGCCAATGCGGCGCGGTGTAGGCCGCCCAGGCGAAGAACGGCTTGCCACTGGCTCGCCCCTCTTCCAGATAACCAATCAGTTTGTCGGTATAGAAGTCGGAGGAAAAGAATGTTCCCTCCACTTCAACCGTCCTGCCATCTTCCCGGTAGGTCGGCTTCTCGACCCGGACCTGGCTGCCTGGCACGGGCTGGAAGTGACTGGCCCCGCCATCCAGCAGGGCAAACGCCCGGTCGAACCCCAATTGCAGGGGATCCTGCTCGGGCGCTCTACCCAGATGCCACTTACCACTCAGATAGGTGTTGTATCCCGCTTCGCGAAGTAGCGCGGCCAGCGAATGACCACGCCCATTGAGGTGGCCTTCATAACCCGGCCGGCCCTGCAGCGCCGGCAGAAAGGGCAACACTTCCTCCATGGTGCCCAGCCCCACCAGATGGTTGTCGGTACCGGTCATGACCATGGACCGGGTCGGCGAACAGGTAGGGGCTGTATAAAAGCTGGACATGCGCAGCCCCTGCTCGGCCAGCTCATCCAGATTGGGCGTGTCGATTTCACCGCCGTAGCTGCCCAGATCCGAGAACCCGAGGTCATCGGCCATGATCAGCAGAATGTTCGGTCGCGACTCGGCCAGCGCCGCGCCGCACCACAGCGCCAGTGATACCACCATAATCCTCAGCATTCCATCACTCCTGCGCGTCCTGCTCTGCACCCGACATCTTTACCCGCAACAGACGGTCGCCGGTAAAGGTGCCCACATACAGCTCATCGCCCACCTGTGTAGCTGCCGACGCGCCGGACATCACCCCGGGGTCGGTGCTGAACAGCAGCTCATGTTCCTGTGAGTTGGTATCCAGTGCCGAGACCCGAACACCCATGGGGCAGTGTTCGACATGCTGCTGGAAGCAGCTGATGAAAGCCGCAGCGTCCGGTACACCTGCGCCCAGCAGGCGGCCATCGGTGGCCCAATTGATGTTGTCGACCATGTAACCGGTGTCCACCCTGACATCGACGGCGGCTGCCTGAAGGTCATAGCGCCATATTTGATTGACGGTCCAGGCCGCGAACCATGCGCTTTTGCCATCCGGGGTTATCTGCACGCCATTGGGAAACGGCGCGTCCGAGCCTTCCAGCTTGCTCAGCGGCTGCCCCTCAGCCCAGTGCATCAGATAGCCGGTATCTCGACCATCGAGCAACTGTTCCAGCGGTATCGGCGGCGCCAAGCTGTCTGACACAAACATCACGGTGGCGACAAATCCGCCGTTGGGGGTGGCCGCCACGTCGTTGAACTTGCCCTGGCCGGTGTTCTCGACGCAGCCGCGCCAGATTGCCTGCCAGCCATCTTCGCCCGGCTGCAGCTCGACAAACTCGATAGCCTCACGTTCGCCGTGATTGACCACCAGCAACTGCTGGCGACCGTCGCTGCGTTCAGACAGGTGTATGCCATGGGCGCCGATGCCCTGCTCGGGAGCGTTACAGGCGGCCTCGCCCCAGCCGTCCTGCGCGGCATAGCTCAACTCCAGATCCGTGGCCTGCTGGGTGGCCAGATCCATTACCCGCAGACGTGACTGGTGTTGCCCGGCGAGCCCCGGGGTCACGCTCATGAACAGTTGAGTACCATCGCTGGACAGCTCCAGATCCTCCGGCGGAGCGATGCCGCATACCGGTTGATAGTGGTCACCGGCGGTGCAGGCTGGAGCCTGATCAGCCTGCACGCCACAAACAGTCAGCAGCAGCGCGACAGGCAGGCCATGGCGCGAGGGGGAAGATGGCATCTTCATGGGTTGTTCCTTGTTGGTCTTATCATTATCAGGAGCCCAATCCTAGCAACACCGAGCAGGCTGCAGCAGTCAACTCAACCGAACAACCCATTCAATTTATGGCCAATGACTCTGCTGCACACGGTTGCCAGTATGAGGCTGTGAATCCCATCACCAGCCCGAAACTCAAGGGCCGCTGGAGTCTCCATGGAAAACGTACAACCCACCCTCGATCCTCGTCAGCTCCGCCGTGCACTGGGCAACTTCGCCTGTGGCGTGACCATAGTCACCGCCTGCGACGCCGATGGGCGCAAGGTCGGAGTAACCGCTAACAGCTTCAACTCGGTCTCATTGGATCCGCCGTTGATTCTCTGGAGTCTCGACAAGCGCTCCAGCGCCTGGAACGTGTTCCAGCAGGCAGAGCATTTTGCGGTAAACATTCTCGCCTCGAACCAGATTGAGCTGTCCAACCATTTCGCCCGCCCACAGGAAGACAAGTTTTCAGGTATCGAACACCTGTCAGGTGTCGGCGGCGCGCCGATCTTCCACGGCTGTGCCGGTAACTTTCAGTGCGCGACCTACCAGCATATTGACGCTGGGGATCACTGGCTGATCATCGGTCAGGTAGAGCACTTCGAGGACTTCAGTCAGCCCCCGCTGGCCTACCACCAGGGCAGTTACGCCATGGTGCTGCCGCATCCGCGCGGCCGTAAGCCCGAGGTAATCGAACATAACGAGTCGGCCGATCTGTTGCACACCCGGCTCGGTGACAACCTGTTCTACCTGATGATCCAGGCAGTCAGCGCCAGCCATCCGCGTTTCGTCCAGCAACATCTGAAGCTGGGCATGCGTAACAGCGAATCGCGTCTGCTTCTGGTACTCGACAGCGCCCCCAATGCCAGCGCCGCCGAGTTGCAGCAGGCCGTTGCCATTCCGGCGCGGGAACTGGCAGATGCGATGCAGAATCTGCAGCTCAAGGGTTATCTGGACATCAAGGGCAACCAGCGCTGGGTTACCAGTGCCGGCCACGCCAAGTTGCAGGAACTGTGGAACATGCTGCACCAAGCGCAGGATGAAATCTTTGCTGAGCTAAGCGAGGGCGAGCTGGAAGTATTTAAGAAAGCCCTGAAACTGGTGGTCAGCAAACGCTGAGGAACGACTCATGGAACTGAAGATCCGCGGCAAGACCGCAGTGGTTACCGGCGGCAGTCGCGGTCTGGGTCGCGCCATGGCGAGGCGATCTGTGCCCGTTCGCAACCGGCCCTCGATGAAACCCTGAAGGACTTGCAGGCAACCGGCGTCGAAGCCATGGCGCATAGCTGTGACATCGCAGACGAAGCGGCGCTGGAGCACTTTCTCGATCAGGTGCGCGAGCGCTTTGGCAGTGTCGATATCCTGATCTGCAACGCCTCGGCCATGGGTGTCGGAGCTGACCGGGGAGGCTGGCGTCGCAGTATCGGTCTGGACCTGCTCAGCTCAGTTCAGGCCGTGCAACAGGTCACACCCTGGATGCAGCAGGCCGGCAGCGGTAGCATCATTCTGCTGTCTTCCATCGCTGCCTTACGCGGTGCCGGAGCGCCCACCTATGTTACCGCCAAGGCCGCGCTGATCAGCTATGCCAAGGCGATGGCAGTGAAGCAAGCTGGCACCCCATGGCATCCGCGTCAACTGCTTGGCTCCGGGCTCGATCGAGTTTCCTGGTGGAGTATGGGATAACGCGCGCCAGGAACAGCCAGAGCGTTATCACAGCACCCTGAACCGCATCCCTTCCGGCCGCTTCGGTCGTCCCGAGGAGGTTACCAGCGTAGCGGTGTTCCTCGCCTCCGAGAAGGCCCGCTGGGTTACCGGCACCTGCATCCCCGTGGATGGCGGTCAGCTACTCTCGGTTGGCAAATAACCATAACCAGTACCCGTCGCAATTGACCATCCTTATCCACTACAGTGAACAACTGCAGAGAAACGGCTCATACCGTCTCGCCCTGCGTCGTCCCCGGTTGCGCGGCGGTCAGCCGCGGGTAGACCAGCAGGCCGGCGATGGCAAAGCTGAAGATCACCAGGGACAGCGGTCGCACGCTACCATCCTGCAACACCGCCACCAACAGACTGGCGCACATACCCATACCGAACGTCAGACTGACGTGCAACGCTGAGGCCAGGCCAACCCTTTCACCCTGCTCTGCCAGCGCCAGAGCGGTGGCATTGGGACCCACAAGACCGACGCTGGAAACCAGAATGAAGAATGCAGGCAAAATCAGCCAAAGGCCGGCGTAGCCCGATACCAGATTCAGCATCAACAGCATACCAGCCAGTAAGGGCACCCATAGCATGCGCGCCAGCAAATAGCCTGGACTGTGTCGACGCAGCAGCCAGCGATTCACCTGACTGGCAGCCACCAGGCCGATGGCATTGATGCCGAAGAACCAGCCGAACTGTGCTGCCGGAATGCCATGCAGTCCGATCAATACAAAGGGCGAGCCGACAATGTAGGCGAACATTGCCCCTGTGGTGCAGGCCTGGCACAGGGAAAATCCGATAAAGGAACGATCCTTGAGCAACCCCAGATAACCACGAAAAACCGGCCCCAGCGCCAAGCAAGAGGCCGGCTGTGCCAGACTTTCCGGCAACGACACAGCGACGCCCAGCAGGCACAGCCCGCCGAAGGCTGTCAGCAGCAGAAAGATGCTCTGCCAATGCCAGAGCTCCATCATGAAGCCACCTAGCAAGGGCGCCAGAACCGGTGCCATGCCCATCACCAGGGTAATCATGCTCATCACCCTTGCCGCCTGCAGCGGCTGGCACAAATCGCGGACAATGGCCACGGTAAGTACCGCACCGGCACAGCCACCCAGCCCCTGCAGAAAGCGCAGCAGAACCAGGCTATCCAGCGACTCGCTGCTGGCAATAAGAAAGGAGGCCAGGCTGTACAAGCCCAGCCCGAACAATAACGGCGGGCGACGCCCAAAGCGGTCGCTCAGCGGCCCGTAGCACAGCATGCCCAGCAGCATGCCGATGAAATAGCCAGAAAAGGTCAGTTCCACCTGCCCCGGCAGCAGCCCTAGATCCAGGGTGATAGCCAGTAGTGCCGGCAGGTACATATCGGTGGACATGGGGGCGATGGCGGTCAGCGCACCCAATAGCATCAACCAACTGATGCGAAGGTTATCGGACATGCTCATTCTCTAATAAACGGTACTGGCAGCGGTTTGCGCCAGACTGGGCAAGAGATGCGCCAGTCCCTCGCTGGTCTGCCGCAGATAATAGGCTGCGCTGCCGGGAACCCAGCCACGCTGCTGTTCCAGCAAATGCGGGCGGATGAAGTTGTAGTAGCTGTTCAGTCTCGCCAACTCCGGCTCATGCTCGTCACGCTGCGCCTGCAACACGTCGAAGCCGTGCAGAATGGCTGCATCCAGCTGCTTTACCGTGTCCTCATCCACTACCATCCCATACATGCCGAGCAGGCCAAACGCCCGGGATTGGTATAGCAACAGGAATCGCTCTATATCCAGCTTCAGCTCCTGAACAACAGCGATGCCGGATGAAGGAGGCGCGACTGCCTCCGCCCGTTCGGCAAGCTGCTGATCCAGTTCAGCCTGGGCCATCAGCACGAGGGTCAGCCACTCGGGATGCAGTTCCGGCTGTTGCACCGGCACTGTTTCCAGCTCATCCACCGAGTCAGTCATCTGCGCAACGATTCGGGACAGTTCCGGCTCTTGAGCTACCTGTTGTTTCAACACCCCAAGTCGCTCGCGGTAGACCTCGGCATGGCGTAAATCAACCCCCTCCTGGTTAGGGTTGTAATAAGCCAGCAGGTGACTGCATACACTGAAAGCCTGAATCCGGATGTCGTACCACTGAACAGGCGCAAGTTGCGCTCCGGCGATATTCGGCAACACCAGCAACAGTATCAGAATCAGACGAAACCACATCACCATTCCCTTTTTATGATTCTTTTATCGCAACCATTGTTATATCGATGGCAGAGCACCCCACGCTGGGGTGCCTGCCATGAGGGATCAGTGCTTGATAAAGTCCAGTACCAGACGGTTGAAGTCGTCAGCATGTTCCCATTGCGCCCAGTGGCCGCACTGGCTGAACACGTGCAGCGTGGAGTTGGGGATCATGTTCAGCAGCTTCAGACTCCAGTCGATGGGCACAAAGCGGTCATCACGCCCCCAGACGATCAGCGTCTTATTGGGGATGTTCGGGAGGTCATCGGTGTAATCGCCCATGTTGAACTGACTCTGGGCAACGCTCTGCAGGAAGTTGTCCAAGTGGTGGCTGTTCTCCATCATGGCGTCGTAGCGCAACTGGATCAGTTCATCGGTCAGCGCGCTGGGATCGTAGACGAACACGTCCAGCATCTTGCGCAGGCTTTCCGGGCTCGGGCTCTTGTAAACATCGAACAGCAACTTGATGCCTTCCATTGGCAAGGGTGTGAAGATACTGGTCTTGCCGACGCCACCGGAGCCCATCAGGATCAGCTTGCCAACACGCTCGGGGTAATCCTTGACGAACGACAGTGCGCTGCCGCCACCCATGGAGTTACCGATCAGGTGCGCCTTGTCGATCTCCAGCGCGTCCATCAGCTGCTTGATGGCGCGACCGTTGACATCAAAACGCGGCTCGCCGGTAACGATGGGGTCGGATTTGCCCCAGCCCGGGCAGTCCATCAGGACCACCCGGTAGCCCGCCGCCACCAGCGGATCGATATTGCGGTGGAAGTTGGCCCAGCCAGTGGCACCGGCACCGGAGCCATGGATCATCAGGATCACCTCGCCTTCTCCCGCATCGTTATAGTGCAATCTCCACTCTTCAGTCTGGACGAACTTGCTGGTGGCTTCGTTGGTATGGGTCTTCATTATTGTTTTCCTGTTTCAGTAGTGATTTGTTATAGGTGTCAGGCTTGTCGTGCCGCCAGCAGATCCAGCGCCACGTCCACGATCATGTCTTCCTGGCCGCCGACCATATGGCGCTTGCCCAGCTCGACGAGGATATCCAGGGCCTTGAGGCCGTATTTATCAGCGGCCACTTCGGCATGGCGCAGGAAACTGGAATACACCCCGGCATACCCCAGTCCCAGGGTTTCCCGGTCCACCCGCACCGGACGATCCTGCAGCGGGCGGACGATGTCATCGGCCGCGTCCATCAGCGTGTACAGATCGGTACCGTGGTTCCAGCCCATGCGTTCGGCTGCAGCGATAAAGACTTCCAGCGGCGCGTTACCGGCACCGGCGCCCATGCCGGCAAGGCTGGCATCCACTCGGTCACAGCCCTCTTCCACGGCGGTGATTGAATTGGCCACGCCCAGGCTCAGGTTGTGATGGGCGTGCATGCCGGTGTGAGTAGCCGGGTCGAGTACATCCTTGAAGGCTCGCATGCGGTCGCGCACGTCCTGCATGTTCATCGCGCCACCGGAGTCGGCCATGTAGATGCAGGTAGCACCGTAGCTCTCCATCAGCTTGCCCTGCTCGGCCAGCTGCTGCGCCGGAATCATGTGGCTCATCATCAGAAAGCCCACGGTGTCCATGCCCAGCTCCCGGGCGTATTCGATGTGCTGTTTCGATACATCCGCCTCGGTGCAATGGGTGGCCACGCGCACTACCCGTGCCCCGGCATCGTAGGCTGCCTTGAGGTCGTGCACGGTGCCGATGCCCGGCAACAGCAGGGTGGCGATCTTCGCGTGCTTGACCACATCGGCTACCGCCTCGATGTATTCCAGGTCGGTGTGGGCGGCAAAGCCGTAGTTGAAGGTCGAGCCCTGCAGGCCGTCACCGTGGGCCACTTCGATGGAGTCCACCCGGGCCTGATCCAGCGCCCGGGCAATATCCACAGCGTTCTGGAGCGAGTACTGATGGCGGATGGCGTGACTGCCATCGCGCAGGGTCACGTCGGAAATATAGAGTTTGCGTTGCGGATCGAAGCTCATGCGGCACCTCCAGCATTGAGCATGGACTGGGCCATGCGCTCGGCCGTAGCCAGCGCGGCGGACGTCATGATATCGAGATTGCCGGCGTAGGCCGGCAAGTAATGGGCGGCCCCTTCCACTTCGAGGAAGATTGAGGTCTTCAGCCCGCTGCGCAGGCCGACGCCGGGAATGTTCAGCGGTGCGGACTCGGGAATGACATCGAACTGCACCTTCTGCTTGAGGTGATAGCCAGGCACATAGCGCTGCACCGCGGCGGCCATTTCCTCGACCGAGGCGGCCACCTTGTCCTGCTCCACCGGCTCCGACAGCACGAACACGGTGTCACGCATGATCATCGGCGGCTCGGCCGGGTTCATGATGATGATCGCCTTGCCCTTCTGCGCCCCACCGATTACCTCGATGGCCTGGGAGGTGGTCTCGGTGAACTCATCGATATTGGCCCGGGTACCGGGGCCGGCGGACTTGCTGGCAATGGATGCCACGATCTCGCCGTAATGCACTTTCGCTACCCGGGAGACGGCCGCGACCATGGGAATGGTCGCCTGCCCGCCGCAGGTGACCATGTTGACGTTGGTCTGGTTGAGGTGCTCCTCCAGATTGACCACCGGCACGCAGTACGGGCCAATGGCCGCCGGGGTCAGATCGATCATGCGGATGCCGGGTCTGAGCTGGCGCAGCAGGGCGTCGTTGCGCACATGGGCGCCGGCACTGGTGGCGTCGAAGACGAAATCGATGTCGGCAAATTCAGGCATCTGCGCTAGGCCGTCCACACCCTGATGGGTGGTCGCCACGCCCATGCGCTGGGCGCGGGCCAAACCATCAGAGGCCGGGTCGATACCGACCATCACCGACATCTCGATATGTTGCGCATTGCGCAGGATCTTGATCATCAGGTCGGTGCCGATGTTGCCCGAACCGATGATCGCGGCTTTGAGTTTCTTGCTCATGGTTGTGTTCCTCGAAGGGGGTCAGGCAAAGCGCACGCTGCAGCTGCCCAGGCCAGCGATGGTCACGCTGAGGTTGTCACCGGCGGCGACCGGCACCATGCCCGACAGGGCACCGGACAGAATCACCTCCCCGGCCTTCAGACTCATGCCCAACCGCCCCAGAGTATTGGCCAGCCAGGCCACCGCAATCGCCGGGGAGCCCATGGTTGCCGCACCCGCGCCGGTACCGACGATGGCGCCATTCTTCTCCAGCACCATGCCGGTGCTGTACAGGTCCAGCCCACGCGGATCGACCAGCCGGTCGCCCAGTACGAACAGGCCGCAGGAGGCGTTATCCGCCACCGTATCCTGGATCCTGATCTGCCAATCGCGGATACGCGAATCGACAATCTCGAAGCAGGCCATGACCCCTTCGGTGGCGCGCAGCACATCGGCCACGGTTACGCCGGGGCCGGCCAGATCCTGCTTGAGCACAAAGGCAATCTCGCCTTCAGCCTTGGGCTGGATCAGGGTGGACATGTCCACGCACTGGCCCTGGTTGATCACCATGCGATCGGTGAGCATGCCGAAGTCCGGCTGATCGACCTTGAGCAGGTCCATCACCGCCTGGCTGGTCACGCCGATCTTCTTGCCGATGATGCGTTCGCCATCCTCCAGTCGCCTGGCAATCAGCTGCTGCTGGATTGCATAGGCGTCGTGGATGCTCAGCTGCGGATAACGCTCGGTCAGCGGCGCAACCATGCGGGCATCGCGCAGGGCCCCGAACAGCTCTTCGCCCAACTGGGCATGCAGGGGGTTGTTACTCATGTTCAGCTCCTTCGGATTCGAGCGCTGCGTCGGTATGGCAGGCAATTGCCTCACACCCGGCCAGCGCACAGATAACGTCTTCTTCTTCACTGGCCCCGGACACCCCCAGCGCGCCGATCATCCGCTTGCCCAGCCGGATCGGAAAAGCGCCGCCCATGGCGACGATCTCCGGGCGCAGCATCAGGTTCATGCGGATGCGCTCACAGGCGTTGTCGATCATGTCGCCCAGGGTGCTGCTGGGCAGACCGAAGGAGGCCGAGGTGCGGGCCTTCTCCGTGGCCAGCTGGATGCTGTGCCAGGGCGTGCCTTCGGTACGGGCGAAGGCCAGCAGGTGACCGCCGCTGTCGACCACCGCGATGCTGACCTGCAGCTGCAGATCCCGTGCACAGGCCAACGCGGCATCCACCCCGATGCGGGCCAGATCTAGTGTCATGCCATCGCCCCGCAGGCGCGGCAGCGTCAATCCCTGACCACTCATGACAGCACCTCTTCAACAGCGAACGCGCGGCGTTCGGTGGGATGCAGGCGTTCCGCGGCCTGCTGTTTATCCAAATGGCTCTGCTTGATCACATAGCGGGAAGCGAAATGCCTGGGTTGCAGCAGGAAGCAGGCCAGCGCCGGTACCAGAATCAGCGCCACCAGCATGTTGCAGAAGAACATGAAGGTCAGCAGCAGCCCCATATCGGCCTGGAACTTGATCGGTGAGAAGATCCAGGTCACCACACCCAATGACAGGGTCACACCAGTGAACACCACCACCCGGCCGGTAAAATTCAGCGCCTGGAAGTAGGCCTCGCGCAGACTGGAGCCGCGCTTGAGCCAGAACAGCATCACGCTGAGGATATACAGCGCGTAGTCCACTCCAATACCCACACCCAGCGCGACCACCGGCAGGGTCGAGACCTTGAGCCCCATGCCCAACTTGACCATCAAAGCTTCAGCAAGCATGGAGGTCAGCATCAGCGGCAGGATCGCGCAGACCGTCGCGCGCCAGGAGCGGAACGCCAGCAGACACAACAAGCTCACCGCCAGATACACGCCGATGACCATCTGCGAATTGGCCTTCTTCACCACGATGTTGGTGGCACTTTCAATACCAGCGTTACCCGCCGCCAGCAGGAAGGTTGCCTGTTCATCGTTGAACTCGACGGAGAAGGCCTCCACGGTAGACACCACACCGCTGAGGGTCTGCGCCTTGTGATCCTGCAGGAATACGTACACCGACAGCAGATCACAGGTCGCGTTGAACAGATCCCGCGGAGAACGGTTGGCCGCCGCGTTGATCATCGGCTGGTTCGGCGGCAGCTCGTTCCACTTGAGGAAGCCCTCGTTCATGCCGACGTTGACCCGACGGGCGACCCCGGCAATGGAGTTGGTACCGTCCACGCCCGGCATCTGCCGCAGACGCCATTCCAGTTCCTCCACCTTGCGCAGGGTTTCGTAATTCACACACTGGCCGGAGGGCGTTTCCACCATGACCACGAACACGTCGCTGCTGGCCTGGTAGTTGCTGATGACGAACTGGTTGTCGCGGTTGTATTGCGAGTCGGCGCGCAGCTCCGGCGCCCCCGGATCCAGATCCCCCACCTGCAGGTTGCGCGCCTCAAGCACCGCCCAACCAATCAACACACTGGCGCAGATCAGCGCGCCAGCAGCTATTTTCGGCCGGGTAAAAGCCAGCAATCCGCGCACCACCGCCGGCTTGCGGTAGCCTGGCTGCTCGTGGGCCTGTTCGGACTCAAGGCGGCGCTGGGCCGCTTTCGGCGATACGCCGGTATAGGACAGCATGATCGGCAACAGCGCCAGGTTGGTGAATACCAGCAGGGCTACGCCAATACTGGAAATGATCGCCAGTTCCTTGATCACCGGAATATCGACGATGGTCATCACCGCAAAGCCTACGGCGTCGGCCAGCAGCGCTGTCATGCCAGCGGCGAACAGGCGGCGGAATGTGTAGCGCGCAGCGATCAGCTTATGCGTACCTCGCCCGATATCCTGCATGATGCCATTCATCTTCTGCGCGCCGTGGCTTACACCAATCGCATACACCAGGAAGGGCACGAGGATCGAATAAGGGTTGAGCTCATAACCCAGCAGTGGCAGTACGCCCAACAGCCAGACCACGCCGACCAGGGTACAACCCTGCACCACTGCTGTACTGCGCCAGCAACGGGTGAAGTACAGCAGAATGGCCGTGGTGATGACCACCGCCGCGGCGAAGAACCCGAGCACCGCATACAGGCCGGAAATCAGATCGCCCATGACCTTGGCAAAGCCGATGATATGCAAGGACACACCCTGCTCGGCGTAGCGCTGGCGGATCTGCTCCAGCGAATCGGACAGCGCCTTGTAGTTCAGCGCCTCGCCGGTGGCCGGATCCACATCCAGCAGCGGCACCAGAATGATGCTGGAACGGAAGTCCGGCGCCACCAGCTGGCCGATCTCCCCGGACAGCTGCACGTTGTTGCGCAGCACCTCCAGGTCCTCGGGCCGGCCGGCAAACCCGTCCGGAATTACCGTGCCGCCATCAAAACCCTGTTCGGTCACGCCCTGCCAGCGGGTCAGCGGCGTCCACAGGGATTTCATGAAGGAACGGTCCACCCCCGGCAGCAGGAATACCTCATCGTTGATCTGCCGCAGGGTTTCCATGTACTCGGCGGTAAAGATGTCGCCCTCACCTTCCAGCGCCACGGCAATACGCAGGGTATTGGCGGTGCCCTTGAGCTCATCCTGATGTTCAAGGTAATTCAGAATAAAGGGGTGACTGGTAGGCACCGTCTTGAGAAAGCTGGCATTCATGCGAACCTGGGTCGCCGAGGCAGCAAACAGCAGCGTCATCAACACGCAGAAGGCAATAATCCAGCCCCGGTAGTTGAACAGCAGACGTTCCAGCGCATTACCGGAGTGCTGATCAAAGTCCTTCAGGTTGGTGATGGTCTGGAAGCCATCTGAAGCGGAAATAGCCATAGTCATGAACCTCAGGCGGGCCGGTCAGTTGAACTGTTCGGCGGAAAAACGGGTGATGCCGTTGGCACCCACAGCCAATACGCTGCCGTCAGCCAACGGCAGCAGCTCGGTCAGTGGAAATCGGTGCTCAGCGCGGACGCGTTGGAAGCTATGGCCCCCATCGCGGCTCAACCAGCCGCTACCAGCGGCATCGGTCAGCAGCAGCGAACCATCGGGCAACAGGCTGCCAGCGGTCAGACTCTGGCTGGTGGGTATGGCTAGCTGCCGCCAGTGTTGCCCACCGTCGTCAGAAGCGAAGGCATGGCCGCGCAGGCCAAAAGCGAACAGCTGGCTGGCATCGCTCAATAGGCCGAAGTAGCTGCCCTCATAAGGCTGGTCGAGACGCTCCAGCTGGTTTACTTCCGCATCGCTGCGATACAGGCCACCCATTTCTCCGGCCATGTACAGCGCATCGCCTACCGCCAGTATGGCGTTGACATGGCTCTGTTCGGTGCCCTCCATCAGGCTGAGTAACGGCGACCAGCTCGCCCCGCCATCACTGCTGCGAACGCCCAGCCCGTAGGCACCAACCGCAACCACTGACTGCTGCCCCAGGCACTGGACATCCAGGAATGGCTTGTCCGGGCCATCCTCGACCAGCACTTCGGTACTGTATTCCAGCTCGGAGCCCTGCTCCCGGGCCTGCTGGTAAGCCGCCTCGGCAAAGCGCTGGCCATCGTATTGCAACGCCCAATTGTTACCGGCGTCCGCTGTATGCAACACCACGCCACGATGCCCGACCGCCCAGCCGCGCTGGCCATCGGTAAAACACACCGAGGTCAACGTCACGCTCACCGGGGATGGCCTCTGTTGCCAGCTGGCGCCCTGGTCGTCGGAGACGATGATATGGCCCCGCTCACCCACTGCCACCAGACGCTCTCCGGCCCAGGCAACGGCGCTGAGCATCGAGCGGGGTGCCAGTTCGGAGAGGGTCGCAGGCCGGCTCAGGGTGTCCGGCAACTCAGCAGCCAGACCGGTAACTGGCGTAGCGGCCAGGGCGGTGAGAACCAGCAAGCAAGCCAGGCTTGTTCCAATCTTGTTATTCATTCCGCAACTCCTCGCAAGGCGGAATTGCCCCGGCATTGGCCGGGGCAATGGATCAATCAACGGCCACTCATGCGCAGCAGCGATTGCGGTGAGAAGTAGCTTTCGGTGCGTTTGGGCACCATGCTGAATTGGCTACCCTTCACGTCCGTCCCCATGGCGCAGTTGTAAACCCAGGCACGGGTGCGGTGATCGTGGAAGAAACCACCACAGAAGTTCACAGTTGCCGGAATGTCCGGAGCCACAAACGGCGTGTTCACCGAGGTGCGCCACAGGCTGCCTTCGGCATCCCAACCATCAAAGATGGCTGTGCCCCAGGTGTCCTCGTTGAAGTAGAACTTGCGCTTGGGTACCGCGTGACGGCTGCCCGGCTTGAGGATGGCATCCACTTCCCAGACGCGGTGCAGTTCCCAGCGCACCAGATCCGGGTTGGCATGCCGCTCGCCCAGTACCTCGGCATCGCTGTGCGCCAGCATCGCGTTGTTGTTGTAGGGGATGATCATTTCCCGCTTGCCGATCAGGTTCCAGTCATAGCGCTCCGGGGAGCCGCCGTAACCGAAGGTTTCATCAACGAAGTTGGTGCCGGAAGCCACCACGTTGGGCGTATCGAAGTTGATGCTCGGCGCCTGACGCACCCGGCGCTGGCCCACCAGGTATTGCCACAGGGTACGGCCCTGATGGTAATCAAGGGTGTTGTGCACCATCAGCGCTTCGCCAGCACGGAAAGCCGGTTCGTAGGCCAGCTGAATGGCCAGCATGTATTTGGGGTTGGGCGTGCTCTCTGCCGAACCGTCAGCGTAGTAATAGGGATACTGGGCGTAGTCCCGCGCGGCGGTGGCCAGAATACGGCGGCCTTCACCAGTAGTGGTCCAGACCTGGTAACGCGCCTCGGTGGACTCGCCACGCCACTGCAGCTGATGGTTCCAGACCAGCTCGATACCGGTCTTCGGAATCGGGAATGGCACACCACCATAGGCGCCGCGCACGGTCAGGCCGTCATTCTCCAGGGTCGCGTTGGTCGCGTTCTTGAAGGTGTTGTCATACACCCACTGCGGTGCGGAGGCGGTACGTCGGGTCGGGTAGACATCAATCCGGAAGGTATCCGGGTTGTCCTTGAACAGCTGAACCACACCGGCTGCCAGCTTGTCCTGATGCTCGGCCAGGTTGGCGGCGGTGATCGAGTACAGCGGCTTGTCGTCGGCGAAGGGATCAAAGTCCCGGTGGCCGTTCTGGAAGCCAGCCGGCACCGTGCTGTAACCGCCATCCCACGCCGGAATGGTGCCCTCGGCATTACCGGCGCGCTCGGCGCCCAGCGGGGTCAAGGTGGAGTTGAGCTGGGCGGCTTCCTCGGGGCTCACCGCCGCGCCGGCGGTACCTACGCTCAGCGCCAGCACGGAAAGGCAAAGAGCAAATCGACGAATATTATTGTTATGCATGATCAGGCCTCAGAACGTGTAGGAAGCATTCAGGGAAATGAAATCGCGGTCGCCATTGGTCTGCTTGTAGGTCTTGACGCCGGTGGTGGCTCCAATTGCCTCGACAAACTCGGGGTTGTTGACCCTGTCAGTCGGCCCGTAGAAACCGTTGTAGGACAGCGCCACGGTGAGCCGCTTGAGATACTCGGCAGATACGCCCACGTTGAACCCACCACCCTTGGCCTGACTGAACCCACCCACTGCGGAAGAACGGCCATCAATGCCGTAGCTCACGCCCATGGGCGCGGACAGGTCGATACCGTCGAACACCTGGAACCAGGTCGGGGTGAATACCACACGCATGGCGGTAGCATCGCGGGTATTGTTGGGATCCAGCCACTCGCGGTTCTTGGTCACGCTCAGGGTGCGGTTCCATGCCAACTCACCCATCAGTGAGGCGGTATCCCAGAAACGTCCCTGGGGCATGATCTGAATCATGCTGACCTGGGCATGGGCAGTGTTACCCACGGCGTACAGCGGGTTGCTGTCGTTGTCGTGGTCACCCGTCAGGTCAGTCATGGTCAGGCTGACCAGCGGCGCATTACGGCGGATCGAGCCCTCGAATGCGACGTTGGCATCACCGATACCGGTGGTGGCGCTGAAGCCGTAGGCGCGCACGTCTTCGGGGAAGACCAGCATGTGCTCCCCCACCACCAGATCACCGGCTACGCCAGGCTGGGGTACGGCGAACGGGCGGGTCTGTACCTGGAAGTTCTTGTCGTGGTAGTTGATGGCATACAGGCCGAAGTCGGTATCGATGCTGTCAGCCCGGTAGCGCAGCTGGAAGCCCCACTGCCCGGAGTCACGTGCTTCGATATCCTTTGTGCGGTACAGCGAGATGTCCGGATCCAGGCCAGCGATGATGCGCTCGCCGCCGCCATCCAGCAGATCCACGGGGCTGAAATAGCTGCCGGCCGCCGGAATACGCGTGCGCTCCCACTCGAACTGGTAGTACGCACCCAGCGACAATGCCGGGGTCAGCTGAAGGTCACCGGAAATCTGCTTGACCGGTAGCACCAGTTCCTTGAACTGCGAGTTGGGTGCGGACAGGGCCTGAATGGCGTTGATCGGCATCATGCCGCCGGCGATACCGTTATTACCAAAGAACAGGCTCTCGCCGTACAGCAGCGAGTGCTGACCAACACGCAGCACGCCCCAGATGTCCTCGGTCAGGTTGAAGTCCGAATAGACGAAGGCGTCGCGCAGCTCGGCGTCGCGGCCATGCAGGTCGCGGGTTTCATCGGTAAATTCGTTGTAATCCACCGACAGGCTGTTGGCACTTTCCGGATTGTCGTGGTCGTTCTTGCGGTTATACACCCGGTCATACCAGGCGGCACCACTGACCCGCACACCCATGCCACGGTAATTGACGTCGAACTCGGAGAACAGGTCGACGCGGTTATTGATCATCGAGCCCTTGTCGAAGTTACGGTTGCCGTCATCCAGCGTGGGGTCGGCCAGCAGTCGGCTTTTCTGGTCCTGCACACGCCAGGCGGCGTTGTACTTGACGTTGGTATCCAGGCGGATACGCAGCTCATCGTTGTTGGTATCAAACTGGAATGCATGGGCTGGCAATGCAGAACAGAGCACAATGGCAGCACTGAGTGCCGACAGCTGAAACGTCTTGTTCAACCTTGGATAAGACATAAAGCACCTCAGATAGGGGCGGTACACCGCCTTTTATTTTTATTGCCGTGGCAACCGCACCTGCGGCTGCCACGATCTATCCGGGGGTCACCCCCCAAATCCATCAGTCGTTCAGCGAAACCGGTTCCAGCCCGAATACCATGGGTGGAAGCTGCTGACCGAGCAGGTAAGCACCCAACATGCCTGCGGTGTCGTCGGCGTTCTGGGTAATGTGGTTGGACGCGGCGATAACGTCGCGCAGGATGCGTTGCAGCGGGTTGCTCAGATAGATACCCCGGGCCGAGGTCGCCTTGAACAGCAGCATTACCGCCTCCTCGCAGTCCCGCCCTACCCGCGCGATATCCAGCATGTGGTGAACCCGGTCGTAGGTCGGCACCAGCTCGCCACGCTCAACGATCTCGGTGGTTTCAGCCATCATCTGCAACAGGCGCGCACGGGCCGAACGCACCCGTACCACCGCGTTACCGAGACGATCCTTGACGTAGGGGCTGAGCGAGGCGTTGCTGCCATCCAGGGTGCTGGTGCGCACTTTCATCTGGCGGATG
This sequence comes from Halopseudomonas sp. Lyrl_26, assembly GCF_051948695.1. Classification (NCBI taxonomy): domain Bacteria; kingdom Pseudomonadati; phylum Pseudomonadota; class Gammaproteobacteria; order Pseudomonadales; family Pseudomonadaceae; genus Halopseudomonas; species Halopseudomonas sp. Lyrl_26. Next base: position 49,590 of record NZ_JAYJLH010000006.1, on the reverse strand, counting down.
TACTCGTCGATGCCACCCTGGGCCATACCCACGATCACCGCCGATACCGAACCGAAGAAGATCTGGTTGAAGGGATACAGGAAATGGGTGCCGCGATCGTCCTTGTCATACTGGATCAGGCTGTGCACCCGGTGGTAGGGCACGAAGGTACCCTTGACCACCAGACTCTTGCTGCCGGTACCGGCCAGGCCGAATACATGCCAGTCATCCTCGATCTCATAATCGGTCGCCGGTACCAGCATGGACAGACGATCAATGACGTTGCCCTGGGCATCACGGCGCAGACCGCCAAGGAACGCCCAAGCGCCATGATCACAACCACTGGAGGTTTTCCAGATGCCGCTGATCTGATAGCCGCCCTCCACTTCCTCGACCTTGCCAAAGGGCGGATAGGACGAGGCGATGATGGTCCTGTCGTCGGTGCCCCAGACATCTGCGCAGGCCTGATCCGGCAGGCTGCCGAACTCCCACTGGTGCACACCGAGAATCATCATGTTCCAGGCACTGCTGCCGCAGCCGCGGCCCAGTTCCATCAACACCTTGTAGAATACCGCCGGGTTCATTTCATAACCGCCAAAGCGGGCCGGTTGCAGGATCCTGAAGAAGCCCGCCTCCACGAAAGCCTTGATGGTTTCCGGCGATACCATGCGGTTCTTCTCGACCGATTCGGCCTTCTCCAGCAGCATGGGAATCATGTCACGGGCACGCTGAACCAGCTCTGCCTCGGTCGGTATGTCATTGATATTGGCGGTGGCGGTTTTCAGTGCGGTAGTCATATCGGTTCTCACTTTGTTTTTATTGGCGCTATCGGTCAGGCAGAATTGCGGCTCAGGCAAGCGCGGCAAACTGGCCATTGAAATAAATCAGGGGGTCCTGTTCCTCCATCTGGCCGGTCACACGGATGACCTCGCAGAGGAACATGTCGTGGGTGCTGGCCGGAATGGCCTCGACCACTCGGCACTCGAAGCTGGCCAGCGCGTCGGTCAGCACCGGCACCTGGCTGATACCCGGCATCCAGCCGCCCTCATCAAAACGTTGCTCACCGGCCACGCCTTCCACCATCCCGGCAAAGCGCCGGGCAATGGACTCCTGGCGGCAGCCGAGCACATTCACGCTCAGATGGCGGGCACGGGTAATCACGCCATGGGCGTACACATTGCGATTGACACACACCAGCAGCCGCGGCGGGTCGGCGGTCACCGAGCACACCGCCGTGGCGGTGAGGCCGGCCCGCTGGCCGTCGCTGCCACTGGCAATCACCACGCAATGGCCGGCCAGGTTACGCATGGCCTTGCAGAAATCGCCGGTAGCCACCGGCAGGTGTTCACGGGCGGACCTCATCATCGCGACCTGGGCATTCATACGCTTACCCGCCCGGTCGACAGGAACTCGACCATCACCTGGTTGAACTCGGCGGGGGACTCATACTGCGGCCAGTGACCGGCCAGTTTCTTCATCACGTACAGCTGCCCCCGGGCCAGACGCGGCAGGGCGGACTCGGCGGCAGCAACATCATGGATCGGGTTGTGACTGGTCCACAGCAACAGTGACTCGCACTGCACCTTCTCCAGCTCGATCATGTCCGGGGTCCCGCCCTCGTTGACCTTTTTCAGGCGGCCATACACCAGCGGCGCGCTGGCCTGAAAATCCGGGCGGGAGTAGATCGCCAGGCGCGAACCGACCAGCTCCTCGTTGAGCAGGTCCCAATTGCCCTCGTACAACAGCCACTGCATGCGTGCCAGCACGCTGTCCCGGGTCGGCTGCTGACCGGAGCTGCGCGCCGATAGCTCGGCCAGATTCTTCAGATCCTGGCGGCCCTTGTCGCTGACAATCGGGATACCGCCGGTGGTGTTGAACACCGCACGCAGGATGCGCCCGGGGTAGCGCACGGCAAAGCCGCCGGTGACCACGCCGCCCAGCGATTCGCCAGAGATGTGCGCACGCTCGATGTCCAGCACGTCCATGAGCTCACGCAATTGCTCGACGTAATCGCTGATCGAGTACTCGATATCCAGTTTCTTCGCCGACAGGCCGTGGCCGACGTAGTCGAAGGCGATGACATGGTAGTGTTCACCCAGCGCTACCACGTTCTTCGCATAGGCTTCCAGGTGACCACCGATGCCGTGCATCAGGATCAACGCTTCGGGTTTGCCCTTGCCGGCTTCGGCAATGCGAGTGCGGCCATAGGTGGGCAGGTCGATATAGCGAATCTCTGCGCCAAGAAAATCCAACCAGATGCTCATATTCTTGTTCTCCAGTAATGCCAGGCTCAGGACAGCGGATGTTCTTCGGTTTCCGGGGGCGGAACCAGGTTGCGCTTGTGGCCCCAGTCGCTCATCTGGTGATAGGTGCGCACCTCCCAGTCGTCTTCATCGATGACGATGCCGCCCCAACCCATTTCGAAGTTGAAACCGGAGGGGGTCTGGGCGTAGAAGGAGAACATCTTGTCGTTCGGGTGATGCCCCAGCTCGAGCACGATCGGGATCCCGGCCTTGACGGCGCGGTCATAGGCCAGCCCAACATCATCCATTTCCTCGACCTGCACCATGAAGTGGTTGAGCACCTTGGCGGTGGGCGCTTCCGCAGTGGCGATGGAATGGTGACGACCGGTGCGGGTGTGGAAAAAGGTTGCTTCGACCATCATGCCCGGCTGTACTTCCTGGCGGATGTAATCGCTGACACGGAATTTCAGTACGTTCTTGTAAAAGTCCACTGTCTCCGGACCATTTCCTCGATTGGCGAAGGGGAGGATATGGCCGACGCCAAGATTACCGGTGACAAAGCCGCCCTTGAGCACGCTGGAACGGAACTGGTCGCGCAGCAAGGCAACCCCATGCCCGAAGAAGAACTCGTGATCGAAACCATTGGGATCAGCACAGCGGTAGCCCTTCTCGATATGCCGCAGTGCACACTGCTCCGCGGTCAGGGGCTGCAGTTGCACGTCCTTGCCGCGCAGCTCGGCGACGTACTCCTCCAGCTCCTGCTCGCTGGTGAATTCCCAACCGGCGGCAATGATGTCGTCTACCGGGTTTTGTTCAAGGAAGAAGCGCTGCTGGTATTCGTCCATGCGCAGGGTCATGCTGGTAGCGTCGCGCCGGCCCACCTGCATACCGAGAATATCGGTGGCGAATACTTCCCATTTATCAAGGTTGCTGACGCCGAAACCGACGTAGCCCAAAGCAGAAATCTCAGCCACAGTGCTATCTCCGTTATTCTTGTTTTCTTGTCCAACACCAGGACTGAGATGTGACTCAGGCCTGTGTCCCGTTGTACAAGAGAGATAGCAACGGCTGTGCCATATTTCTCATCGTTCGACTTGTATGCTTTTAACTCCTTATATTTCAATTTGTTAGCCGACACACCTAAATTAATTCTGCCGTAAGACTGCAAGCCCACTCATAATCAATTTCATGAGTTTTCAGAAGCCTGAGATTTTTTAATATGAAAATTCACTATTTAATTCAATTACATTGAATAATGCATTCAGGAAAACATGCCGCCGTGCGGCGCCATCAGGCAGCTCTGGTTCTGGTACTATTTCCCTCGCGTGGCAGAACGACATCCCTGCCCGGCCAACAACAATAATGGTGATCAAGATGTCTCCTACTACTCATGGCAAGAGCGGGCCCCATTCGCTCAAGGATGTGATTACCGACCTGCGTTTTCCTGACATGCAGGATCTTGCCGAGCATCTGTATTTCAATCCCGAGCAGGGCATGATCTGGCTCGGCGACAAGCGCATGCTGCTGCTGCACGCTGAAGCCTTCGGCGCACTGCGTCAGGAACTGCTGGAAACCCTGGGCGTTGAAAAGACCCGGGGGCTGCTGACCCGCATCGGCTATCTGAGCGGCACCCGCAGCGCCGAGCTGGCGATCAAGACCCGGCAGAGCGGCTCGCAACTGGACATCCTCGCCGCCGGTGCCCAGATTCACTCACTGTGCGGCATGCTCGAGATCGAGCCGGTGCGTATCGAAGTCGATCCGCACAAAGGCTACCTGTATGGCGAATTCATCTGGAAACACTCGCTGGAGAGCGACCTGCACCTGGCGACCCACGGGCAAAGTCACGACCCGGTGTGCTGGATGGCGACCGGCAACAGTTCGGCCTTCCTTACCCGGTTGATGGGCAAGCGCATTCTGGTACGCGAGGCCGAGTGCGTTGCCCGGGGCGACGCGGTATGCCGGGCCGTGGCCCGGCCCGTGGAGGACTGGGAAGATGCCGACGACGATCTGCAGTACTTCCAGCCGCGCAGCGCCAGCTCGGACCGCAAACCTGCCGCTCGCAGCGAGTTTGCCGGCATGCAGCAGGGCAAGGCGCCTTTCGGTCTGGAATTCGAACAGCAGCCCCACGTTGAGCTGGACCGGCCGGTAGGCAGCTCTGCCGCCTACCACGCGGTACTGCACAAGATTCTGCGTGTGGCCTCGACCAATGCTACTGTGTTGCTGCTCGGCGAAAGCGGCGTCGGCAAGACCATGTTCGCCCATGAGGTTCATGCCAACAGCCGCCGGGCCCACGCACCCTTCGTCGAGATCAACTGTGCCGCCATCCCCGATACGCTGATCGAGTCCGAACTGTTCGGGGTACAGCGCGGCGCCTATTCGGGCGCTACCGAGGCCCGCCCCGGGCGTTTCGAGATTGCCGATGGCGGCACCATCTTCCTCGACGAGATCGGCACCCTGAGCATGACCGCCCAGGGCAAGCTGCTGCGCGTACTGCAGAGCGGTGAGCTGGAGCGGCTGGGCAGCACCAAGACGCTGAAGATCGATGTGCGGGTGATTGCCGCGACCAACGAGAATCTGGCCGAGGCGGTCAAGGAGGGGCGCTTTCGCAGCGACCTGTTCTACCGCCTGAATGTCTTCCCGGTGACCATAGCGCCGCTGCGCGAACGCAGGGACGATCTGCCCTTGCTGCTGGATCGTTTCGTCAACCACCTGTGCCAGCAACATGGGCGGCAACTGGTAGGCATCACTCCGCGCGCCCTGCAGGCAATCCTCGATTACTCCTGGCCGGGCAATATCCGCGAATTCGAGAACGTCATCGAACGTGCGGTGATCCTGGCCGACGACGGTGACACCATCGACCTGCGCCACCTGGCCGGTCTGGAGGCCAACCAGGGCGAGCGCCAATCGGGAACTGTCAGCTGGGATCAGGCACCGGGCATCGGTATTCGTCTGCCGGAGGCCACCACCAGCCCGGAGGGCTGCAACGATTCTGCTGCCGTCGGCCCCTCGCTGGATCAGACCGCAGCACGCCTGTTGCAGCAACGGCCGGTGTCGCTGAACGAGGTGGAGGATGCCTTCGTCCGTGCCGCCATGCACTTGGCCCAGCAGAACATCACCCGCGCCGCCGCCCTGCTCGGCCTGACCCGGGCGCAGATGGATTATCGCCTGAAGAAGATGGCGAGCAAGGGGTCGGGCGACAACTGAGCGGCGGCTGTCGGCGCGCAGATGCTCGCCAGCCCGGGCGGGGATTCAGCGGCTGCTGCGCCCCATGCTCCGGGCCGCAGGCAGCACCGCCAGGAACATCAACGCCAGCAGGACAAACAGGATCCGGTACGACACATCGGCCGCAGCGCTCTGGCTCAACGCCGCCAGCAAGGCACCGATCAGCGTGATACCCAGCGCCCCGCCCGCCTGCCGGGTCATGGTGGTGACGGCGGTTCCACGGCGCAGCATGGGTTCCGGCACCGCTCTGGCCATGCTGGTATACAGCCCCGGAATGATCATGCCCAGGGCGAAGCGGCTGATGATGATACCCAACCCGACGCTCCACAGCCCGCCCGGCCAGGCCAGCAGCAGGTTGGACAGGGCAAAGCAGCCCAGGCCGATCAGCACCACCAGCTGCGAGGAAAACCTGTCCACCAGCCGCCCGGACAGGGCAATGCTCGCCGCCAGTGCCAGACCACCGAGCAACAGCAGGTTGCCGGTAATCACCGCCGAGTGGTTCAGGCCATGCTGCAGCAGGAGTGGGATGAGAAAGATCGAGCCGTACATGCCGATGCCGTAGACCAGGGTCACCAGCAGCCCCCTGGCAAACGCCGGGTGCGACAGCAGCTGCGGGTCGATCAACGGCTGCTCATGGCGGCGCAGGCGTAGCCAGAAACACCGCAGCAGAGCACACCAGGTCAGCGCCAGCCCGCAGGCCAGCCAGACCGACTCCTCAAGCACCACCGGCCAGACGAACACCATGCCCACCAGCACCGCCAGAAAACCCAGCCCGGCAAAATCCAGCCGCCCGTTGGCCGGGCCGCCAGCGCTGTCGCCCGGTCGACACCAGACAATCAGACCCAGCGCCAGCAGAGCCGGCGGCACACCCAGCCAGAAGGTGTAACGCCAGTCGCTGTACTCGACAACAAAACCGGCCAGCGTCGGCCCCAGCGCCGGGGCCATGACCACACCGAGACTGAACATCGACAGGGTCCGCCCCTGACGGGCCGGGTCGGAGGTTTCCAGTACCAGGAACAGCGACAGCGGCTGCATGATGCCGGCACACAACCCCTGCAGACCGCGCACCCCCAGCATGGCGGCGAAGCTGTCGGACAACCCGGCCGCAACCGATACCAGCAGATACACCAGCAACAGCCGGGAGAACACCCGCCAGGCACCGAAGCGGTCGGCCAGCCATGCGGCCAGCGGTGCGCAGACCACGGTCAGCCCGAGAAACACCGACGAGAAGGATTGTGCCAGCCGATGGCTGATACCGAACTCCTCCATCATCGGCGCAATCGCTACATTGATGGTGGTCGCCGACATCACCACCGCAAAACTGCCGATACCCAGTGCGGCAATACTCATGCGCGATGCCCGTGCGCTCACCTTCACCTCCGCAAACAAAAAACCCGGTCTCAATATGCAAGACCGGGCCGCAATTCACCACCCAATGACAGGTTGTGAGTTACACAAAGGCCGACTCGGAAGTGGCCATGGAGCAGAAGCGGGCGATACTGGCCAACGAGTTGGCATGTTCCTGTTCGTTGGGGCCGGCGCAGCAATCCTCCAGTACCACCACATCGAAGTCACGGTCATGGGCATCGCGGACGGTCGCCTGAACCACCGCCTGGGTGCTCACGCCGCTGCAGTAGATGCGCTCGATGCCTTCGCGCTTGAGCAGCAGTTCCAGCCTGGTCTGATAGAACGGCGAAACCCGATGCTTGACGATGTCCCAGTCCTCCGGCTGCGGCGCCAGATCCTCATGCACCTGACCGCCCCAGGCGTTCATCTTCAAGATGCCGTTCTTGGCAATAGGACCGAAGACTTGGGAGTTGGGGTTGGCTTCACGGTGATCATCCGAGAAAGCCACACGCACGAAGCCCACCTGAATACCCTTGGCACGCGCCCGGGCAATGGCGCTTGCGGTGCGCTGAATCACCTCACGGCGCTGGATATCAGCCTGCATCGGCGCCTGGCCGCTGGCTCCGTCGGCGTGAACCAGATCGTTCTGCATATCCAGAACCAGGTAAATACTCTTCATTTCAATCGTCCTTATGGTTGTTAGAACTCAGTCGCACCAGAGTGCGCCGTTGACATCGAGAATCTCACCGCTGATGAAGCCGGAGCGTTCATCGAGCAGAAAATGAATGGCGTGGGCCACCTCCTCGGGTGTGCCCATCCGCCCGGCGGGCACCAGCGCCTGCAGACTGGGCGGAAAGCTGTCCGTCATCCGGGTGGCAATCGGCCCCGGTGCAACCGCATTGACCCGCACCCCCTGGGGCGCCAGCTCCTTGGCGAGAAAGCCGGTCAGGGTGTGAATCGCCGATTTGGACATGCCGTAGGCCACGTTACCGGCCCGTTCCGGCTCGGTCGGATCCAGCCAGGGCCGGGCATTGCCGGAATTCTTGCCGACCACCGAACCGATATTGACGATGGCACCGCGCCCGCGGGCCGCCATCCGCCGTCCTACCTGCTGGCAGACAATCACGGTGCCCAGTACATTGATGCGCCAGACCCGCTCGAGCTCGGCGGTCGACAGATCGAGGGCGCGCCCCTGGGAGACCACACCCGCCACGTTGACCAGGGCGGTGAGGCGTCCGTAGCGTTGTTCGGCCTCATTGACCAGGTTGGCCACCGCCTGCTCGTCGGTCACATCCAGACGCCGAAAGGACACCGCAGCAGGCAGCGATGAGCCGGGCTGCATATCCGTGGCCAGCACCCGGTAGCCTTCGTCCAGCAACCGCTGGCAGGTAGCCATGCCGATGGCTCCACAGGCACCGGTTACCAGCGCCAGCCCCCTGTCGTCCGTCATGCCAGCACCTGCGCCACGGTCTGCCCGGCACGCCGGCCATACACCAGCCCGCGCAGCACCGAGGTACCGCCACAGTAGTTGTCGAAATACAGGGCAGCGGCCTCTCCGGCGGCATACAGATTCTCGATCGGCGCGCCATCGATATTGATTACCCGGGCCTGTTCATCGATCTTCAGACCACCGAAGGTGAACACGTTGGCGGAAATGATCGGGTAGGCGAAATAGGGGCCGTCATCCAGCGGCAGCGCCCAGTTGCTCTTCGGCGGATGCAGACCTTCGGTCGCCACGCCGTCAAGTTCCAGCGGTTTCCAGTTACCCGGCCGACAGGCCGCGTTGTACTCGGCAATGCTGCGTTCGACCTGCTCCACCGGCAGCTCCAGCTTGCGCGCCAGCTCTCCCAGCGTCGCCGCTTCGATGGCTGGCTGGTCGGTACGGATGCCCAGGGTGTAATTGGGAATATCCTTGACCTTCTGATCCAGAATGACCCAGGCAATGCCCTCGGTCTGCGCCACGATCTTCCGGGTCACCCGCTCATACCAGGCATCAACTGTGCCCGGCGCCTCATCAGTGAAGCGTTTGCCTTCCTTGTTCAGCAGCACACCGTAGGGGAAGATGAAGATCGACGGCTCGGAAATCCCCGAGCGCGGGTCCACCGGCTCGGCGTGGAAATTGCCGTACTCCCCCGCTGGCGCGGCGCCCATATCCAACGCCATCTGGATGCCCTCACCCCGGTTGAAGTAACCACCCTTGCACACCGGGCGGATAAAGGCGGCCTTGGGGCCGATATAGCGGGTGAGCATTTCCAGGTTGCCCTGAAAACCGCCGGAGGCCAGCATCACCGAGCCCTTGAATTGCAGCGCCCCCTGCTCAACCGACCAGGCCTCCACGCCATCAACCCGGTTCAGTTCACTGCTGATCAACCTGCGCGCAGTCGTCTGATAGAAGAAGGTCACGCCCAACGCCTCGGCCCGGGCGGCCAGACACTCGACAATGGCCTCACCGCCACCCACCGGCAGCAGACGCGGCTGGGTGCTGGTAAGAAACTGGGTCGGCAGAAAATCGAAACGTACGCCCTGCTCCTTCAGCCAGTTGATGGTACCGGGCACGTTTTCGGTAAAGGTGCCGATCAGGCTGGCATCGATGAATGGCTGGTTGCGCGCCTGGGTCGACCATGCCGAGCGCTCGCCCAGCGTCTCGGCGACAAAGTCCGGGTCCTGATAGAAGCCCGCATTCTCGGCGAGGAAGAGGTCAAAATCGTCGGTCACCTCATCATGGCTCTGCATCCGCAGGTAGGCTTCCGTCCAGCGGGTCTGGCCACCGCGCTCCTCGCGCAGCGAGCGTTCCAGCACCGCCACCTTCAGACCCCGCTCCGCTGCCGTCACCGCCGTAGACAGTCCCGCCGCGCCGCAGCCAACCACAATGAGATCAAAGTTCAGTTCAGTCATTTTTGTGCCTCCCTCAAGTGATTGCTACTATAGAAACCCGCTCGAATGGGTTCGAGGCTGGCTGGGCTAATGGGGTTTTAGAAAAACATGAAGAGCAGAATGGACAAACTCTGGGCCATGCAGGTGTTCACCAGAGTGGTGGAATGCGGCAGTTTCAGCCGCGCAGCGGAATCCCTGGACATTGCCAACGCCACCGTCACTGCCAGCGTACGCAACCTGGAAACCTACCTGGGCGTCACCCTGCTCAGCCGCAACACGCGCACCCTGCGCCTTACCGATCCCGGTGAGCGTTTCTTCCATCACTGTGTCGATCTGCTGCGCCATGTGGCCCAGGCCGAAGCCGAAGTGATGGAAGAGACCGGCAACATCAGCGGCCAGCTGCGCATCGAGTCCCCGGCGGCCTTCGGCAAGGAAGTCATTGCCCCACTGCTGGCGAACTTTGCCGACCAGTATCCGGAGTTGCAGATTGCCCTGCGTCTGACTGACCATCCCGAGGGACTGATTGAAAGCGGCACGGATGTGGCCATCCGTATCGACTCGGTGAACGATGCCGACCTGGTCGCCCGCCCGCTGTACCAGGCCCACTATGTGGCCTGCGCCACTCCCAGCTTTCTGCAACGGGCCGGTACACCACAGCACCCTGGCGAGCTGCGTGCAGCCCGCTGTCTGGGACTGTTTCGCAAGGCCAGCTACAACCCGGCGGTCTGGTCCTTCAGCCGCGACGGCGAGCACTACGAGCTGCAGCCCGAGGGCCCCGTGCACTTCAACAGTACCGATGCACTGATTGATGCAGCGCTGGCGGATCGGGGTTACATTTATGTGCTGGATGTGTTTGTTAACCCTCTGATATCGAAAGGGTTACTGGTTGAAATACTGCCCGAATGGAGCACCTACGGCCGAACCTTCTTCAGTGTCACACCCAAGTCGCGTTTCGTTGCTCCCCGCACCCGGGCCTTTATCGACTACATGGCGAGTTGCCTGGACGCGCAACGGCGGGTGCCTGCAGGGGTGCAGGTGAATCTGGAGCACGGCCGCAAATAGCGACCGGGGGTGTGGCGCCCCCGCGCCACGCCAACTATCCGGCATCAAAGTACTATCAGGTAAGCGTCAGTCGTCGCGCGGGTGCACGACAACCCGACATCCCATCAGCATCAGCCTGGCAGCTGCTCCAGCAGCGCCGGCAGCAGCTGCTCCCACTCCGCCACCACTCCCACATTGGCAACCTTAAAGATATCCGCCGCCGGATCCTTGTTGACCGCGAGAATGCAGGTCTCGTTACTGATACCCGCCAGGTGCTGCGGGGTACCGGAAATGCCCACCGCCAGGTAGATGTCGGCACTGACAAAATGCCCGGAAATCCCCACCTGCCGGGCTACCGGCACCATACCCGCATCCACCGCAGGCAGGCTGCCTGCCAGCGCGGCATCGAGTCGGGCGGCGATCTCCTCCAGCAGCGCAAAACCCTGTTCATTGAGTCCGCGCCCGCCGGAGACCACCAGCCCGGCGCCCTGTACCGGAGCCAGGCGCTGTTCGCTGCGGGTCTGCTCCAGCTCCAGCGGCAAGGGCAAGCTGCCACCAAGCTCCACCACCTCGGGCGCCAGCTGGCCGCCGCCGGAGTCGGCCTTGCCCAGCCGCAGACAGGCCACGCCGAGGGCCGCATTCAGCCGCAGACTCAGCGTCCGCCGCCCGCCCCAGACCGAACGTTCCGCCACCCAGCCATCGTCTTCCCAGCTCAGTTGCGTGCAGCGTCCCAGCAGGGTGGCGTCCAGCTGCGCCGCCAGCTGGGCAGCCAGTTCCTCCCCCTCGGCACCCGGCGGCACCAGCAACACTGACTGAGCGCCCTGCCCGGCCAGCGCCTGGGCGGCCGCGCTGGCCAGCGCCAGCGGGTTCTCCCCGTCGGCAAGCTGGCCATGCACCAGCAGCTGCACCCGCGTAGCAGAGGAAAAGCCTGCGCCGGGCACAAGGTCGGATTCGGCGCTGTCACCCAGCAATATCACCTCATGCTCACAGCCCGCCTCGGCGCTGACCCGCTGCGCCGCACCCAGGGTGGCCAGGAGTGCATCCTGCCCCCACGCCAGCGGAATCACCGCGATTATCCTGTGTTCACTCATGCCTCACGCTCCTTGCGCAGATAGGCCAGCAGGGCTGTGGCCTGAGCCTGTACATCACCCTCAAGCATGTGACAGTGCCCGCCCCGCTGCACCTCGCGCGCCGGCAACAGCGCCACCGGCTGGACCGTCTCCGGCCGTTGCGCGGGTGCCTGGACGCAGTCGAAACTCATCTTCTTCGCCATCATCACGTTCTTCATCAGCGGATGGCGCAGCTTGTTGCGACGATCATTGGTCACCGTTGCCACCAGCGGCCCCTGCGGGCGATGCCATTGCTGGCGGGTGCCGCGCTCGCGCAGCAGGCTCAGCTGGCCGTCCTGCCATTCGGCGAACTGCGCCAGCGCAAACAGCGGCAGGCCCAACCGCGCCGCCAGCATGACCGGCAGACCGCCTTCGTCCAGATCACCGAATTCGCGACCGATCAGCACCAGCTCCGGCGTCAGATGCTCCCGCGCGAGCAGATCGGCTATCTGCTCGCTGCTCAGCGCCGCATCCCACGGGCAACTGGGCTGCAGCTGCAGGCAGCGCAGCTGATCGGGCTTGTAAGCCGCGACGCTGCGCAGCAGGTTGTCCTGATTACTGCCGCCCAGTACCAACACCTCGATGCGGCACTCGGGTCGTTGATCGCGCAGCTTCAGCGCCAGCTCCAGCGCACCCTCGTCAAAGGGGCTGAGAATGCGACGGGATTGCCCTGCTTCGCTGATCAGCCCGTTCTCCAGACCGACCTCATGCAGCGGATAGCGGCTGTCCGCCACCCCGGCCAGCAGTACCAGAATATTCATCTCCGCCTCCTGTCAGCCTTGGGCCACCGTCGCCGCTGCCAGCCGACCGAAGATGGCCGCCTTGCCCAGCGCCGAGCCTGTCATGTAAGCCGCGCCGTGCAGGCCACCGACCATTTCCCCCGCCGCCAGCAGCCCTTCGATCGGCTCACCGAACACGTCCTGAACCCGCATCTGCGGATCGACTCGCACCCCGCAGTAAGTGCCGAACACCGCCGCTGTGGACGGGTAGGCATAGAAAGGGGGGCGAACAATGGGACGCAGCTCACCGAACTGATGCACCAGATGCTGACGCCCGAACGCCGGTGTCTCCCCCGCCGTGACCGCTGCGTTATAGGCGTTGACCTCATCGATAAATACCTGCTCCGGCAACTCCAGCAACCGCGCCAGTTGCTCCAGGCTGTCCGCCTCGACAAACAGCCCCTCTTCCAGCCGCCGCTCGAAATCCAGGATGCGTACCCGGTTATCACCGCTGAGCATGATGTCCTGATCGAGAATCTGGTAGGTCACCGCATAGGGTTGCTGCATGCAGGCATCGCCCAGCAGCTTGTAGGACAGCGACTCATCAACATAGCGCCGCGCGTCCTGGTTGACCGCAATCGCGCCCTTGTAGACCGCCAGACAGGCGTGGTGGTTGTTCTCATCCATCGGATGCTTACCGAAGGTGCCCTTGATATGCACCATATCGCGCACATCGGCGCCCAGCGCCCAGGCCATGCGCAGACCATCGCCTTCGTTACCCTCACCGCCGATGAATACCGCCTCGTCATACAGGGGGGCGAAGCGATGGATCATTTCCCGGTCATGCACGAAGCCGCCACAGGCGAGTATCACGCCGCGCTCGGCATGGATCTCCAGGGTACGGCCTGCCTGTTCTGCGGTTACGCCGATCACCCGTCCGCCCATGTCCCGCAGCAGGCGTCGGGCGCGGGTCTGGTGCAGCAGCTCGACCCGGCCGGTATTCAGGGCAGCCTGTTGCAGCTGCCGCACCATGTCCGCCGGGTCCACGTTATGCACTCGGGGCACGGACTGCCCCGAGGCGGTTTCGATGACCGGCTGGAAGCGTACGCCATGCTGTTTCAGCCATTCGTAGGAGGCCAGTTGGTTGTTGGTATAGGCCCGCACCAGGTCCTCGTCACATTCACCCTTGCCCACCTCGACCAGATCGCGGAACAGCAGCTCGGCGGAATCCTCGATGCCGTGCTCGCGTTGCAGATCCGTACCGGCAAAGGCCAGGCAACCGCCGCTCATGGCCGACGAGCCTCCGGTGGCGGCGGTCTTCTCCAGCAGCACCACCTGCAGGCCCGCCTCGGCGGCGCTCAGGGCTGCGGCAAATCCGGCCAGCCCGCCGCCGACCACCAACAGCTGGGTGTTCAGAAAGTTGCTCATGTCAGAGTCCCTCCGCGGGTACGAGCAGCCGCTCGCCCAACCCATAGAAATCGAAGATCTCGCGTACCCGCTGCGGCTCCGGGCGGGCGGAGAAATAGTTGCGATCGCAGCTGGTGGTGCCGTTTGCGCGCTGCAGATCGACCATGCCCTCGGCTTGCTTGATCCAGGCACCCAGCGAATCGAGTACCGGCACCCCGTCCACCTGATTGACCCCATGGGTGGCCAGCAGCACGTTGAGCGGCGCTTCCCCTGGAATGATCACCTCGGCGCCGTCGGCAATCAGCGCGCGGGCAGATGCCTGGAACTGCTCGATCAGTCGACTCGGGTCCTCGAAGGCTTCCAACACATCGGTAAAATGGAAGCCGACGTGACGCACACTGGTCAGCCGCTCACCCAGCCCGTGGCGTATGGCGTTGTCGGTGACCAGTTCGGCCAGTTCGTCAATGAAGACCAGCACGCCGAACCTGCGCCCCAGCATGCATGCCGTAAGCATTGCCGACTCGCCATAGCCCACCACCGGGATACGCAGCAGACTGCGGATCTCCCGCAGCGCAGGCTCCGGCAGGGTGCTGATGGCATAGGCATCGTAGCCCTGGGCCTCGGCATTGATGCCGTTGGCCATGAACTGCAGACCATGCAGGTATTGCAGCGCGGCGTACTTGATGTCGTTGCCGGGATAGTTGCTGCGGTAGGTGCCCGGCTGCATGCCGTGCATGTCGATGACCGTATCCGGGCGCGCCACCTTTCTGAAATGGGCGCGCAGGGCAGCATCATAGGCGCCAAGGTCGGTCAGTACGGTAAAGCTCTGGTGCCAGATACGAATGCTCATGCTTGATCCTCGTGAAGTTGTTTATCAGCGCAGCCAGGTGCACCGCTCTGCTGCCAGGCCGCACTGCGCGCCGCCGCCCCCGCCCCGGCAAGACGCCCCAGCACCGAGCCCGAGGTCAGCCCGGCACCGCCGGCGTATTTGACGTAATAGAGGTTGCCGACCAGTTCGCCGGCGGCGTACAGGCCATCAATCGGCTGCTGCTGTTCATCCAGCACCTGCGCCTGGCTGTCGACCTGCAACCCACCGAAGGTGAAGGTGATGCCACAGGTCACCGCGTAGGCGACAAAGGGTGGTTTGGTCAGCGGGTTGGCCCAGTTGGATTTGGGGATCGCCAGGCCCTCGGTGCAGCGCCCATCGCGCTCCGCCGGGTTGAAGGCAATATCGGTGCGAACCGCCGCGTTGTACTCGTCCAGCGTCTGCAACAGCGCTCTGGCGTTGATGCCTTCGAGTTTGCCGGCCAGCTCCTCGAGGCTGTCCGCCTGAATGCGGGTAGCCTGACGCACCCGGTATTCATCGGGCAGCAGCTGTTCGCTGTGCTGATCGAAGATCTGCCAGGTCACACCACCCGGCTGGCGCAGGACCTTCTCGCCCATGCCGGAATAGGTGTAATTGCGAAAATCCTCACCCTCATCGACAAAGCGCTGGCCATCGGCGTTGACCACCACGCCAAGGTGGAAATAGTTCTTCTGCATGTTGAGCAGGTCGATATCGCCCATCGCCGGAGCATTCAGGTCGTAGAACACCGCATGGCAGCCCGACCAGTTACCGTGGGCTGCGGCACCGATATCCAGCGCCATCTGGATACCGTCGCCGGTGTTGAAACGCGAGCCCCGCACCTTGGCCAGGTCCCAGCCCGGCCCCAGGTACTGGGCGCGCCAGCGCAGGTTGGCGTGAAAGCCGCCGGTGGCGATGATCACCGTGGGTGCGGCAAAGAACTCGCCGCCGGCGGTGAGCACCTGCCAGCGACCATCACCACAGCGGTTCAATCGCTTGGCACGCACACCATAGAAGATCTCCACTTCTTCCCGTTGCGCCCGACTGCTAAGGGCTTCGACCAGCCCCCGCCCGCCCCCGGATACCTCGACGGTCAACCCACCCCAGAACTTGTACCTGCCGTCGACCTTGAACGCCTGGCGGCCATAGATCGGCATGAAGCGCACGCCCTTGGTGGTCATCCAGCGCAGGGTATCCAGGCTCCGGGTGACCACCGTATCCAGCACGTCCGGGTCAGCGCGGTACTGGCTCATGGTCGCCAGCTCACCGAAGAAGTCGTCCTCGGTGTAACTGCCGAAGTCGCTGTTCTCCAGTTCGCTGTCGAGCAGATCGGGCATCAGCAGCCGCAGATCATCGTTACCCTGGTAGGCGACCCGGAAGGCGCCCCCGGTATGGGCCGAGTTGCCACCCTTCTGCTGCTCCGGCGCACGCTCGAGCAGCGCCACCCGGGCACCACTCTCCCGCGCGGACAGCGCAGCACAGAGCCCGGCGTTGCCGCCACCCAGAACGATTACATCGAATGAATGCATACAGCCCCCTGTATCGCCGACGACGTGGAAGTCGGCCATGAACATGGGTGCATTATCAGAGGAGGCTGCGGCCGGTAGGAGTCTTCGGGATCGAAGGGGGTTTTCAGGTTAGCTGTAAAATCGGAGGTGCTGCACGCGCGGATCCCCCCTCTCCCCTCGCGGGAGAGGGCTGGGGAGAGGGGGAAGAGCTTCTTACAGACTCAGGGGTCGGTTCGACGCCTTGATGAATTCCTTTTTCAGATCCTCGAAGGTGTGCACTGCAGGGAACTGCGGGAATTCGGCAATGACGTTGTCCGGTGCATGGAACAGGATACCGGCATGGGCTTCGGACAGCATGGTGGTGTCGTTGTAGGAGTCACCGGCGGCGATCACGCGATAGTAGAGGCTTTTGAAGGCGATGACCGACTGACGCTTGGGGTCCTTCTGGCGCAGCTGATAGTCCACCACACGGTCATTCTCGTCAGTGATCAGCTTGTGGCACAGCAGTGTGGGGAAGCCCAGCTGGCGCATCAGCGGCTGGGAGAACTCGTAGAAGGTGTCAGACAGGATCACCACCTGGAAACGCTCGCGCAGCCAGTTGATGAACTCCACGGCGCCGTCCAGCGGCTTCAGGGTGCCGATCACTTCCTGGATGTCACCCAACTTCAGGCCATGCTCGTCCAGAATACGCAGGCGCTGCTTCATCAGCACATCGTAGTCGGGAATATCCCGGGTGGTCGCGCGCAGCTCGGCGATACCGGTTTTCTCGGCGAAGGCAATCCAGATTTCGGGGACCAGAACACCTTCGAGGTCAAGGCAGGCGATTTCCACAGAATACTCCTGAAGCAATTATGGGATGGCTGATTGGATGGCGTGACAATCTACCGGCTACGCTGGCGTGGTGCAATCTCCAGCCGCCGGCCTGCCCATCATCAATAGCACTGAGGCATAAAACTATAACCAAATAGAAGGACAAGTGCTAAGTGTCAGCGGGTAGAATGTGCGGTACACGATGCTCCGAAGAGAGCTGCAATGCAGGAGAGCCTGATGTCCAGCCCGTTGTTCGATGTTGATGCCCTTGCGGTCGAATATGCCGCCAAATCCCCCCAGGAAGTGTTAAAGCTGGCCTTCGAGCATTTCGATGATCTCTGGCTGTCCTTCAGTGGCGCCGACGACATCGTGGTGCTGGACATGGCCTGGAAGCTCAATCCCGGACTCAAGGTCTTCACCCTGGACACCGGCCGTCTGCACCCGGAAACCTACCAGTTCCTGGAAGAGGTACGCAAACACTACGGCATTCAGCTCGAGGTTCTCTCGCCGGACCACCAGGTGCTGGAAGCCTACGTCCGGGAGAAGGGCCTGTTCGACTTCTATGAAAACGGTCACGGCGAGTGCTGCGGCATCCGCAAGATCGCCCCGCTGCGCCGCAAGCTCGCCACCGTGGATGCCTGGATCACCGGCCAGCGCCGTGACCAGAGCCCCGGCACCCGCGCCAATGTGCCTGTGGTGGAAGTCGATTCGGCCTTCTCCACTGCCGACCGCCAGCTGATCAAGTTCAACCCGCTGGCCAACTACAGCAGCCAGGACGTGTGGAACTACATCCGCATGCTGGAAATTCCCTATAACAAGCTGCACGAACGTGGCTTTGTCAGCATTGGCTGCGAGCCCTGCACCCGTCCGGTCCTGCCCAACCAGCATGAACGGGAGGGCCGCTGGTGGTGGGAAGAAGCCACGCAGAAGGAGTGCGGGCTGCATGCAGGCAATCTGATAGCAAAAAACTAGCATTAAGCCACAGATCCCCATTGCTACTTCCGATCTCGTCAGATAAAAATCATTTCCCTGAGACAAAGGAAGGATCCTGTACTCAAAGGGTCGAGATCATGCAATGAGGGATCATCAATGAAGTGGTACAACTGGCGCGTCTATCGCCTCGCCTACGCGCCTCGCAAGGCACATTGCCGAGAAATCACCGACCGCAACGGTCGCTGGCAACGACTGTTCGGGGGGTGGTTCTTCAGAGTCGGTTGAGACAAGACTGCCAATCGACTCGGACGCGAAAAAGCCCCGACAGCCAGGCTCTCGGGGCTTTTTCTATCAACAGCGGGACACATAAGCCGCTCAGTAGGTCGGCAGGTCGACCGACTCGAACAGCGCCTCCACCTCTGCCCTGATGGCACACTGCAGGACCTCTTCGATCCGCTCGCGAGTCAGGTGCGGTGCGAAGGCCTCGATGAAATCGTACATGAAGCCACGCAGGAAGGTCCCCTTGCGAAAGCCCAGGTGCGTCACGCTGGGTTCGAACAGGTGGCTGGCATCAATCATCTCCAGATCGCTGTCGAGCTTGGGGTCCACCGCCATGCGGGCGACGATACCCACACCCAGGCCGAGTCGCACGTAGGTCTTGAGCACGTCGGCATCCGCCGCGGTGAACACCACCTTGGGTTGCAGTCCCTTGTGACTGAAGGCCTCATCCAGCTTCGAACGGCCGGTGAAGCCGAACACATAGGTGACTATCGGCTGTTCTGCCAGCAGCTCCAGGGTCAGGGGGCCGGCTTCCAGCAGCGGGTGCCCCTTGGGCACTATCACGCAGCGGTTCCAGCGGTAGCAGGGCATCATCACCAGCTCGTTGAACAGCTCCATACCCTCGGTGGCAATGGCGAAATCAGCGGTGCCGTCCACCGCCATCTCACTGATCTGGGTCGGCGTGCCCTGGTGCATGTGCAGGGACACTTCGGGGTAGGCTTCGATGAAGCGGGCAATCACCGGCGGCAGCGCATAGCGCGCCTGGGTATGGGTGGTGGCGAGCGTCAGGGTGCCGCGGCGCTCGTGGCTGAATTCCTGCGCCACCTGCTTGATGTTCTCGCACTTGCGCAGGATCTCTCCGGCAATCTGGATGATGCGCTCACCGGCAGGTGTGATGCGGGTCAGATGCTTGCCGCTGCGGGAAAACACCTCGACGCCCAGCTCATCCTCCAGCAGGCGGATCTGCTTGCTGATGCCCGGTTGCGAGGTATAGAGGCTCTGAGCGGTAGCCGACACATTCAGGCCATGATGGGCCACTTCCCAGATATAGCGCAGTTGCTGCAATTTCATCGATGCAAACCCCCTGTTCGTGCAAGCCCAACATCATGAACCCTTTATAACCGAAATGGTAGATGCAAGGCAGAGCTTAGACCATTAACAGGGATAGTGAAGAGACAGCGACCAATGGCGTGCTGGTAAAACCCCAGGCGCCGCGCAGGGCGCCCGGGACAACGAGCATCGGAGGAGTTCGGCTGCGCTTACTGATAGCCGTCCTGAATGAACTGCAGCATATCCCGCAGGGCCGCGATCCGGGGCATCGGCCGGCCGGCCTGCTCGGCACGGCGCAACGCCTCACCATAGAGGTTGTCCAGCTCCATGGGGCGTTTGTGTTGCCAGTCCTGATGCATGCTCGGCAGATAGTCCGGAATCATCTGGGTACCCATGAGCAGCTTGTCTGCCAGCGCTTCGGGCATCGGATGGCCACAGGCCTCAGCCGCGTCCACCACCTCCTGCATCAGATCACGAATCAGCTGACGACTGGCCGGATTGGCAAGCAGTGCATGGGTGCCGGCGTTAAGTACCACCGACGCACCATTGAAGGGAGCGTTCCACACCAGCTTCTGCCACCGGGCGCTGTCCAGGTTGTCCTGCTCCCGGGCACGCAGGCTCGCCTCGCGGAACATGGCCGCACCCTCGGCAATGATCTGCTCCTGGGCCTGGGCATCCGCCCCACCGGAATGGTAGGCCAGGTCGATCATGCCGTTATCCTGATGCACCACCACGCCCGGACCCTTGCGGTACAGGCACACATAGCACAGCCCGCCGATCAGATGCAGATCCGCCGGCAGCTCATCGCGCAGCTGGTCCTCGTTCCCCAGCCCGTTCTGCAACAGCACGACCCGTGCGCCCGGAGCCGCCGCTTTGGCGATCAGCGGTGCCAGTGCCGCATTGCTGGTCGACTTGGCACCCACCAGCAGCCAGTCGCAGGCAGGCATCTGCGCTGCATCGTCATAGGCCTGAGCCGGATTGAGGTTCAGTTCCCCGTGCACCATGCTGTCGATGGTGATGCCATTCTGCTTGACCGCTTCGTACTCGCTGCGCAGCAGAAAGTGCACGTCATAACCCGCCCGGGCCAGCATCACGCCGTAAAATCCACCGATAGCGCCGGTGCCGATCACACCGATACGTGGCTTCGCCATCCGTCAGTCCCCTCTTTCATGTGCTGTATGAATTGCCACCCATGGTAAACCCTGTACCGCGCCGGCAACAGTCACCAAGCCGACAATGCCCGGGGTCGAACATGTGACATTGATCGGATCAATAGCCCTGACAGGCTAGCCCTGGCAGGCATCCATGCTTTAAGCTGTCCGCCATTTGATGACGGGCTGGCGGTTTGCCGGCCTGACCGACTCGCTGGGAAGGAAGATGGCTGATTTACCTATTAACGATCTGAACGTTGCTTCCAACGAAGCAATGATTACGCCGGCCCAACTCAAGGCCAAAATCCCCATGAGCAAAGCGGCCGAGGCCACCATTACCGAGAGTCGCCAGGTGATCCGCGACATCCTCGATGGCAAGGACCAGCGCCTGTTCATCGTCATCGGCCCCTGTTCCATCCACGACGTGGAAGCCGCCAAGGACTATGCCCGCCGGCTCAAGGAGCTGGCCGCCGAAGTCAGCGACAGCCTCTATCTGGTCATGCGGGTATATTTCGAGAAGCCGCGTACCACCGTCGGCTGGAAGGGGCTGATCAACGACCCCTATCTGGATGACAGCTTCAAGATCGAGGATGGCCTGCACATCGGCCGTCAGCTGCTCAGCGATCTGGTGGAAATGGGTCTGCCCACCGCCACCGAGGCACTGGACCCCATCTCGCCCCAGTACCTGCAGGATCTGATTTCCTGGTCGGCCATTGGTGCCCGCACCACCGAGTCCCAGACCCACCGTGAACTGGCCTCCGGCCTGTCCTGTGCGGTCGGCTTCAAGAACGGTACCGACGGCAACCTGGGTGTCGCCATCAACGCCCTGCAGTCCACCGCCAGCCCGCACCGCTTCATGGGCATCAATGCCGAAGGCCAGGTCTCCATCGTCACCACCCGTGGCAACCGCTACGGCCACGTGGTGCTGCGCGGCGGCAACGGCAAGCCGAACTACGACTCGGTCAGCGTCGCCCTGTGCGAGAAGGAACTGGAGAAGGCCGGGATCAAGCCCAACATCATGATCGACTGCAGTCACGCCAACTCCAACAAGGACCCGGCGCTGCAACCGCTGGTGATGGACAACGTTGCCAACCAGATCGCCGAAGGCAACAACTCCATCGTCGGTCTGATGGTCGAGAGCCACATCGGCTGGGGGAGTCAGCCGATCAACAAGGATCTGTCGCAGCTGCAGTACGGCGTCTCCATCACCGACGCCTGCATCGACTGGGATACCACCGTCAAGGCCGTGCGCAGCATGCATGCCAAGGTCAAGGACGTACTGCCCCAGCGCAAGCGGGCCTGATCGACAGACCCGATGGATCCCGACGCCGGACCGGCGCGGGATCCGGCTTCAGTTCTCAGCCAGCCTGCTGGCGGGACATGTAGCGCTCCATGTAGGAGCAGGAAGGGATCACCTTGTAACCCTGCTCCGCTGCGTACTTCAGAGCCTCGGCGGCCAGCTGTGCTGCCAGCCCCCTGCCCCTCAACGCCTCCGGAACGAAGGTACGATAGATATCCATTGTCTGTTTACCCAGATCCATGTAGGTCAGATAGGCGCGCCCTGCGTCATCATCGATATAGAAAATCCGGCCTTCGATATCGTGCTGAACCGCAACCTCTGAATTCATGGCGACCTCCTACGCGTGCATGGAAATGGGATGTTACACAAATTGACTGGAGCCGGGGGTGAAAGATTCCACCCCGGCATTCCCATCAGGCGGAGACACCCATCCCAAGCGCCATCAGCAACCCGATGGAGAGCAGACAGGCCACCACGGGCACCGCCACTGTCACCACGAACATGTCCTTGTAGGCCTCCCGATGACTCAGACCCATGATCATGAAGGTGGCGATAACGGCGCCGCAGTGTGGCAGCGAGTCCAGACCGCCGGAGGCAATGGCGGCGATACGGTGCAGGATCTCGGGCTGGATGCCCATCTCCAGATAGCTCGGCGCGAGCGTCTGCATGAAGATCTGCAGCCCGCCGGAGGAGGACCCGACAATCGCCGACAGGGTACTGATGGAGGTGAACACCGACAGCAGCGGCGGCAGATTCACACCCAGGATCCACTGGGCGAACTCGCCGAAGCCGGCGGTCTGGGTCACCACCCCGCCGAAGCCGATGACCGCAGCCGTATTGAGCAGCGGCATGACCGAATCCTCGGCACCCTGACCGAACACCTTGCCCACCTGGCGGCGGGCATTGCCGAACAGCAGCACACAGGCAATGGAGCCGACGATCAGCGCGATGCTCGGCCAGATGATCGGCTGCGCTGCACTGAAGCGCAGGAGATCTGCAAACAGACCCTCTGCGCCTGACCAGTCGCCCAGGCCCAGAATCAGTCGCGGCAGCATGATTACCGCCAGTACCAGCGCCAGCGGCAGCAGCGCCAGCCCCCACGGCGGGGCCTCGTTCGGATCACCGATCAGCTGTTCCATGCGCCGGTCCTGCTCGTTCTCGACAAAGCCCTCGCCCGTGGCTCTGGCCAGACGCCACTCGCGCTCCACATACCACATGCCCAGGCCGGCCATGACCACAGCGGCAAACAGCCCTATCCAGCCACCGGCGAACAGGTCGGTGCCCAGGGCGCTGGCGGAGATCACGTTGTGGATGGAAGGCGAGCCCGGCAGGGCTGTCATGGTGAAGGTACCTGCGCCAATGGAGGTGGCAGCACACCAGATACGCTTGGGCAGATTGGCCTCGCGCATCAGGGTGATACCCAGCGGATACATGGTGAACACCACCACGAACACCACGACTCCACCGTAGGTCAGCAACGCACAGACCACCATCCCGACCAGCAGCGTGTGCTTGACCCCGAGCCCGCGGGTAATGGCCACGGCGATGCTCTTGGCCGCCTGACTGGTGGCCATGGCCTTGCCGAAAATGGCACCACAGAGAAACAGCAGGAAGAACTTGCCTGCGAAGGTGTAGGCCCCCAGGGGCCCGAAGGGATAATGCTCCAGCAGTGCCGCGGGCAGCAGTATCCCATTGGGGATAGCCACCACCAGCGCACAGATGACCGAAGCCAGAAAGATGTTCACGCCCCGCAGCGCAAACCAGATCAACAACGCCAGACCAGCGAACAGGCCAAGGTATCCCAGCATACGACGCAATCCTTTTTATGTTTGTGTTATCGCGCCGTCAACATTACCCCAGCTGCTGTAGGGAACAAACCGGTGAATGCACAGGTCACTGTGCTGAATATGCAGAAAAGCAATCTGGTGATGACGGGTGTCAAGATCCGTTTGTCAGATTTGCTGCCATAATTGCATTTGGTGACGAACTGCCTTAAAAAGCGAACCGGCAGGACGTCATTCATTCTGGTCCTGACGATCAGTCCCTTCGATGAGAGTTAAAGGAGTATCACGATGAAAACTGCGCTGAAACTGTCGGCACTGTCCATGGCCGCTCTGCTGGCTGTCGGTTGTGCAAGCAACAAGGGTTATGAAGAAACAAGCGCTCGCCTGTCTGCCAACGAGAATGCAGCAGCCCGCGCTCAATCCACCGCTGACGAAGCCAACCGCAAGGCCGAAGAAGCTCTGGCTGCCGCCCAGCGCGCACAGCAGACTGCTGACGAAGCCAACGAGCGCGCCCTGCGCATGCTCGAGCGTTCCAGCCGCAAGTAACAGGGCTGTTTATCCCCTCCCCTCCAGCAGTCAGGGGGGAGGGGTTTGTCGAATCCCTCAGAACTGCCCGTAGGGCTCACCAATCACCTCCGGTACCCCCTCCTCGGCAAACACCAGATCACGGATCTTCTGCCAGTCCAGGCGGAAACCGGACACCAGTTCATTGCGTTCCTGCAGCAGCTGCTGAATCGCCGCCTGCTTGTCCAGTACAGACGGGAAGCCATGCTCGTCCAGCGGCGTGTGTACTTCCAGATAGAGCTTGCCGTCCATCACACCCAACTTGTAGGGCTGGTTGACTATGGTCACCGGAGTGCCCACCGGCACCTGCGGGAACAGCTCGGTCACATCCTGGTTGTTCATGCGGAAGCAGCCGTGACTGACCCGCATGCCGATCCCGAAGGACTTGTTGGTGCCATGGATCACGTAACCGCTCAGAGCCAGATTCATCTTGTACGGCCCCATCGGGTTGTCCGGGCCCGGCGGCACCACCGCCGGCAGTATCTCGCCCTGGGCAGCATGCTCCTCGCGGATGGACTTGGGCGGATACCAGGAGGGATTGGCTTCCTTGCGTGCCACCCGGGTCTGGCCTATCGGCGAGGACCAGCCCTCCCGGCCGATACCTACCGGCCAGGTACTGACCCGCTGCTCATCCCGGGGATAGAAATACATCCGGTATTCCGGAAGGTTGATGACGATGCCCTCGCGCGGCGCGTCAGGCAGGATATGCATGCCCGGCAGGGTGATCGCCGTGCCGTCGCCGGGCAGCCAGGGATCCACCCCGGGGTTGGCTGCCACTATCTCGTTGAAACCGAAGCCATGGGCATCGGCCAGGTCCGCCAGGGTATCCTCATAGCGCGCCTTGAGGACGCGAACCTCACCCACCAGTTGCTGCCCGCTCGCGGTCAGCGGATAGTCCGCCGCCTGAACGCCGCACAACGGCACAGCCATCCCCAACGCCACCAGCCATCGCTGCAGAAGCTTCACCGGGGCTCCCCCTCTATGCATACAGATCATACTGTTGAGTCTCTGGCACTGTCCCGGTTCCCGGGCGCGCAGCGGAACGGCGACCGGCCGCGCGCATGGTTCGGGCCACGTCCACGCACTGCGGACACAGGCTGCGAAGCGATTGCCGCTGCAACTCCCGGTACACCGGCTGCGACGGCAGCAGATCACCGCACAGCGAGCGCTCCAGCGGCGCATCCAGCCGCAGATTGATATCCACCAGATGTACGTGCCAGGGATCACCCACAAACAGGTCCTGCTGCTCGTCCTGTTCCACTACACACCAACGCTTGGCCATCCAGGACAATGTCACCTGACCTGCTCCTTACCGTGAATCGATGCCGTCCAGCCACTGCCGGATGACGGGCCAGGCATTATCCAGCAAAAGCGGCTGCGCTGCAGCGCCCGGGTGAATGCCGTCGTCCAGCATCAGTTCCGGAACAGTGCCGACGCCCTCCAGCAGAAAAGGCACCAGCGGCACATCCAGGCTCTGCGACAGGTCGACGAATACCTGTTCGAAGGCATCGTTGTAACGGGGGCCGTAATTGGGCGGGATGCGCATGCCCAGCAGTATCACATCCGCACCGCTGGCCCGGGACTGCTCCACCATCGCCGAAAGATTCTGTTGCATATTGGCCGCCGGCAATCCGCGCAGCCCGTCATTGCCCCCGAGCTCGATGATCACCAGCTCCGGCTGCACCTGCTCCAGCAGCACTGGAAGCCGCGCCAGCCCGCCCGCCGTGGTCTCTCCGCTGACCGAGGCGTTGACCACCCGGTGGGGATAATCCTGATCCGCAAGGCGCTTCTGCAACAGTGAAACCCAGCCCTGCTCGATTTCCAGACCGAAGGCGGCGCTGATACTATCGCCGATCAGCAGGATATTCTGCGCCGGCACGGGCAGCGCCAGCAGCAACAACAACACGCCCGCGGCGCATCTTTTCAGGACAGTCATCAAGGCCGATTCCATGTCAGAGAGCGTTATCACTGCCCGCCACCTTAGCAAAGTCGTAAATGCCCCGGAAGCCAGGCTTACCATCCTCGACAATGTCAGCCTGGACATCTCCCGCGGCAGCAGTGTGGCAATCGTCGGCGCCTCCGGATCGGGCAAGTCCACCCTGCTGAGCCTGCTGGCGGGGCTTGATCTGCCCAGTACCGGCGAAGTGATTCTGGCCGGCCGCTCGCTGACCGGGCTCGACGAGGACCAGCGCGCCGCCCTGCGGGCCGAGCAGGTCGGTTTCGTCTTCCAGTCCTTCCAGTTGCTCGACAGCCTCACCGCGCTGGAAAACGTCATGCTGCCGCTGGAACTCGACGGCCGCCGCGACGCCGCCAACCGCGCCCGGCATCTGCTCGGCCGCGTCGGTCTCGACCACCGCCTGACTCACTATCCGCGCCAGCTGTCCGGTGGCGAACAGCAGCGGGTCGCCATTGCCCGCGCCTTCGCCAGTGATCCTGCGATCCTGTTCGCCGATGAGCCCACCGGCAATCTGGATGCGGCCACCGGCGCACGTATCACCGACCTGCTGTTCGAACTCAACCGGGAACAGGGCACCACCCTGGTTCTGGTCACCCATGACGAGCGCCTGGCCCAACGCTGCGCCAGCGCCCTGCACCTGGACGCCGGACGGCTGCAGGAGAACTCCGCATGAGCGGCGATCTGCCACTGGCCTCGCGCCTGCTGTTGCGCGAGTGGCGTGCCGGGGAGCTTCGGGTCATGCTCCTGGCGCTGCTGATCGCCGTCACGGTCAGCACCGCCATCAGCTTCTTCACCGACCGGCTGCAACGGGGCATGGTCACCCGCGCCGCCGAGTTTCTCGGTGCCGACATGCGCCTCTCTTCCCGGGACCCATGGCCCGATGAGGCTCTTCAAGAAGCCATCAAGAACAGTCTGCAACACACTGATATCGTTGATTTTTCCAGCATCACCTCAAGCGAAACCGAGATGCTGCTTTCCAGCATCAAGGCCGTCGGGCCGGGCTACCCGCTGCGGGGCGAGGTGCGCATCAGCGATGAGCCCCATGGCTCGGAGCGCACCGCCACCGCAATCCCGGAGCCCGGCACCGTCTGGGTTGAAGCCAGGCTGCTGAGCCAGCTGGACATGCAGGTCGGCGATCTGCTGGAAGTGGGCTATGCCCAGCTGCGGGTGGCTGCAGTATTGACCCATGAACCCGATCGCGCCGGCGACTTCTACAGCCTGACTCCCCGGGTATTGATGAACCTTGGCGACCTGCCGGCAACCCGGGTCATCCAGCCGGGCAGCCGGGTGCGTTACCGCCTGCTGGTCAGCGGCGAGGAGGCCGATCTGCAACGCCTGCGCAGCTGGCTGGAACCACGCCTGGAAAGTCACCAGCGCATCACCTCGGTGGCCGATGACAATCGGCAGATCGGCAGCGCTTTGACCCGCGCCAACCAGTTCCTCGGGCTCGCCAGTATCGCCGCCGTGGTGCTGGCCGGAGTCGCCGTGGCCCTGTCCGCCAGTCGCTTTGCCCAGCGCCACTTCGACACCAGCGCCCTGCTGCGCTGCCTGGGTGCCAGCCGCACCCGCACCCTGCGGCTGTTCCTGCTGCAGTTGCTGGGTCTGGGCATCATCGCCACCCTGCTCGGCCTGGCCAGCGGCTGGCTGATGCAGGCCGGGCTGGTATACCTGCTTCGCGAACTGCTGCCGCCGGACCTGCCAGGCGCCGGCCTGCGGCCTCTTCTGGTGGGCGCAGCTACCGGCATGGTTTCCCTGTTCGGCTTTGCCCTGCCACCCCTGCTGCGCCTGGGCCGGGTTTCCCCCCTGCGCGTGCTGCGCCGGGAGCTGACGCCGCTGCCCGGCAGCGGCTGGTTCATCTACGGGCTTGCCTTGTCCGCCCTGAGCCTGCTGATGTGGCAGTTCACCGATAATCTGCCGATGACCCTGGCAGTAATAACAGGAGGCGCCATTGCCGCCCTGCTGCTGGGCACCCTGGCCTGGCTGCTGCTGCGCGCCAGCGGCGAGCGGCTGCGCCACCTCGGGCTGGCCTGGCGTCTGGGCAGCGGCCAGCTGCTCAAGCACCCCGCTGCTGCGGCAGGTCAGGTCCTGGCCTTCGGTCTGATTCTCATGGCCATGGTGGTGATCTTCATTCTGCGCACCGAGCTGCTGGATACCTGGCAGGCCCAGTTGCCCGACGACGCTCCCAACCACTTCGCCCTCAACATACTGCCGGATGAGGAACAGGCCTTTGCCCAGGCGCTGGGCGAGATAGGCGCCACCAGCGCCCCGCTCTACCCGGTCACCCCGGGCCGCCTCACCAGCATCAATGGCCAGCCTGTGCGCACCCAGGTGACCAAGGACAGCCCGGGCGAGCGGGCCATCAACCGGGACCTGAGCCTGACCTGGGCCAGCGAACTGGCCCCCGACAACGAACTGGTCACAGGGCACTGGTGGCCGGACCTGCCCGAGGCAGAGGGCCATCGCGTCTCGGTCGAGGCGGAGCTGGCCGGGAGTCTGGGCATAGGCGTGGGCGACCAGCTCGGCTTTGTCATTGCCGGCACTACCCTGGAAGCCGAGGTCAGCAGTATCCGCAGCGTCAACTGGGACAACTTCACCCCCAACTTCTACATGGTGTTCTCCCCCGGCGCGCTGGACGGCATGCCCAC
This sequence comes from Halopseudomonas sp. Lyrl_26, assembly GCF_051948695.1. Classification (NCBI taxonomy): domain Bacteria; kingdom Pseudomonadati; phylum Pseudomonadota; class Gammaproteobacteria; order Pseudomonadales; family Pseudomonadaceae; genus Halopseudomonas; species Halopseudomonas sp. Lyrl_26. The sequence goes on along the minus strand of NZ_JAYJLH010000006.1, from coordinate 20,824 downwards.
CACGCTGCTGACCAGCTTCCACCTGCCGGCGGATCAGCGCGAGGGTCTGCGCCAGCTGACCCGCGCCTTTCCAGCCATGACCCTGCTGGAAGTCGAAGCCATTCTCGCCCAGCTGCGCGACATCCTGCGCCAGGTCACCATCGCCGTGGAATATGTTCTGGTATTCGTGCTGCTGGCCGGCTTCACGGTACTGTTCGCCTCGCTGCAGTCGACCCTGGATACCCGCTTATACGAAGGCGCCCTGCTGCGTACCCTCGGCGCCCGCCGGCAACTACTGCGCCAGGCCAACCGCCTGGAGTTCACCCTGCTCGGCACCCTCGCCGGCCTGCTGGCGGTGCTCGCCGCCGAGCTGGTCACCTGGCTGCTCTACCGCTTCGCCCTGAATCTGGAATGGCAACCGCACTACCTGCTGTGGCTGCTGGTCCCCGGCGCCGGCGCCCTGCTGATCGGCCTGGCGGGAGCGCTGGGCACACGGGCAGTGGTCAATCAGAGTCCGCTGGGGTTGTTGCGCAGGGGGTAGTGGGCTCGGCGCTCCCGGAAGGAGCTGGGAGAGACGAGCACCAGCTCGTCCACGGGCTGCCGGGGTGAAGCGCACCTGCGCTACGCCTGAGTGCTGGTCCGCGAGACAACGCCTGTCGTCGAGCGGGTGCCCGAGTTCAGCTCTTCTCATACTCGATCGAATTGATATACCACACCGTCGTCCCCGCCTCGGTGGTCACTTGCGCCTCGTCATCCACCTCCTTCTTCAACAGCGCCCGCGCCATGGGCGAGTCGATGGAGATGTAGTCCTTGCGGTCGAAGATCTCGTCGTAACCGACGATCCGGAATCTGAGCTTGCGCCCTTCCTCATTCTCGATCTCCACCCAGGCGCCGAAGAACACCCTGCCCTCCTGCTCCGGCCGGTAGTCCACCACCTTCAGGTATTCCAGACACTTGCGCAGGTAGCGCACCCGCCGGTCGATCTCCCGCAGGCGCTTCTTGTTGTACTGATAGTCGGCATTCTCGCTGCGATCGCCCAGGCTGGCGGCCCAGGTGACCTTGCGCGTGATCTCGGGGCGTTCCACGCGCCAGAGATGGTCCAGTTCCTGACGCAGATTCTCGTAACCCTGACGGGTAATCAACGGGGTTTTCAACGGCTACTCCTTCCATCACCTGCTGCAGGTGGTCGGCTGAACGAAATGCCTCAAGCAATCGGTCTTGAAAGTGCGTATACTACGCGATCTTCAATCCCCCAAGGTTTACTTCCCGTATGTCCGATACCGCTCCGGCGGCACCGCAATTTGCCGATCTTGGCTTGCCTGCACCGCTTCTTGAGGCCCTCAACAGCCTCGGCTATGAAACACCTTCTCCCATCCAGGCCGAGGCGATCCCGACGCTGCTGGCCGGCGAGGACCTGCTGGGCCTGGCCCAGACCGGCACCGGCAAGACCGCTGCCTTTTCCCTGCCCCTGCTGGCAGGCATCGATGTCAGCCTGCGCGCCACCCAGGCGCTGATTCTTACCCCGACCCGCGAGCTGGCTCTGCAGGTCGCCGAAGCGCTGCAGCGCTATGCGCAGAACATGCGCGGTTTTTCCGTACTGGCCCTGTACGGTGGTTCCCCCTTCGCCCCCCAGTTCAAGGCGCTGGAACGTGGTGCCCATGTGGTAGTGGCAACCCCCGGTCGTCTGACCGACCACATGCGCCGTGGCAGCATCAAGTTCGACAACATCCGTTTCCTGGTCCTCGACGAAGCGGATGAAATGCTCAAGATGGGCTTTGCCGACGATCTGGAAGCCGTCTTCGAAAAGGTGCCCGAGCACACGCAGAAAGCGCTGTTCTCCGCCACCATGCCCGCCGGCGTGCGTACCGTGGCCCGCAATCACATGCGCGAGCCCAAGGAAATCCGTCTGCACAGCGGCAAGAGCAGCAGCCTGGACACCATCACCCAGAAAGTCTGGGAAGTGGCCAACCACCACAAGCTGGACGCCATGACCCGCCTGCTGGAAGTCGAGCCGGTGGAAGCCATGATCGTCTTCGTTCGCACCAAGACTGCCAGTCTGGAGCTGTCCGAGCGTCTGGAAGCCCGTGGGTTTGCCGCCGCGGCGCTGAACGGCGACCTCAGTCAGCAACTGCGTGAGCAGGTGGTCGACCGCCTCAAGCGCGGTCTGCTGGACATTGTCGTGGCCACTGACGTGGCGGCCCGAGGTCTGGACGTGGAGCGTATCTCCCACGTACTCAACTACGATCTGCCCCACGACAGCGAATCCTACGTACACCGCATCGGCCGTACCGGTCGCGCCGGTCGCTCCGGGACCGCCATCCTGTTCGCCACCCCGCGCGAGCGTCGACTGCTGCACCTGCTGGAGAAGGCTACCGGCCAGAAGATCGAGCAGCAGGCACTGCCGACCGCCGACGCGGTACGCAGCGGTCGCCTGAGCAAGCTGGCCACCCGTCTGCAGACCGCTGCCGAAGGCACCGGCTCGCTGCATCGGCAGCTGGTCGAGGAGCTGCTGCAGGTGACCAACATGGAACCCCTGGAGCTGGCTGCCGCCCTGCTGGCGATCCTGCCCGGCGCCAAGACCCTGATCGAGCCCGTGGCCGATCTGCCGGTCGCCCCGCCACGTCGCGAGCGCGAGATAGGTGATGACCGTGACGCCGGCCTGGTCCGCTACAAGGTCCAGGGTGGCCGCTCCAACAACCTGATGCCCAAGCCGCTGGTCGATGTACTGGTCAAGCATGGTGGCCTGCGCCGTCAGCAGATCGGCCACATCAAGATGTTCACCGAACACACCGGTGTCTATCTGCCCCAGCTGGACCAGTCGGTGCTCAACAAGCTGGCCGGCGTGGAAGTCAACGGCGTCGCCCTGCAGATCCGCGAATGGCCGCTGCCACCCGGTGAAGTCGAACGTCCGCGCAGCCCCCGCCCGCCGCGCAAGGATTTTGCCGGCAAGCCCCGCACCAGCAAACCGGCGCGGCGTGCCTGAGTAGCCACTGATGCAGTGGGTCGATATCGGCGTCAACCTGCTTGACGCCGCCTTTGACAAGGACAGGGACCAGGTGCTGGAACGCGCCTGGGAGTCCGGGGTCAGCCAGATGGTACTGACCGCCACCACCGTGGAAGAGTGCGCTGCCCTGCAGACACTCTGCAACACCGACCCGCACCGGCTGTTCTGCACGGCGGGTATCCATCCCCATCACGCCCGTGACTGGAGTGCCGATACCGAAGCCGATCTGCGCCTGCTGGCCCAGTCCGACCCGGTGCGGGCCATCGGTGAATGCGGCCTGGACTTCAATCGGGACTTCTCCCCACGCCCGATGCAGATCAGCGCCTTCGAGCGTCAACTGGAACTGGCGGCGGAGCTGGGCTATCCGGTCTTCGTGCATGAGCGCGAGGCCAGCGACACGCTCAGCGCCATCCTGCGGGATTTCCGCGACCGTCTGCCCGCTGCGGTAGTGCATTGCTTCACCGCCGATAGGGACGCCCTGTACCGCTACCTCGATCTGGATCTGCATATCGGCATCACCGGCTGGATCTGTGATGAACGCCGGGGCACCCACCTGCAGCCGCTGGTTCGGGATATCCCCGCCGGACGACTGATGCTGGAAACCGATGCGCCCTGGCTGCTGCCGCGCACCCTGAACCCCAAGCCGAAGAACCGTCGTAACGAACCCGCCTTCATCCCCGAAGTGGCCACCATGGTCGCCCGCTGCCGAGAGGAAAGTCTCGAGCAACTGGCCGCCCACACCACAGCAACCGCCCGCGCCTTCTTCCGCCTCGACGCGCCTGATGGCAGCCAGCTGACATAAGCGCAGCGGCTGAAACACGGGGGCAGTAAAAACCTCGTCCAGCCCCTTGCTACCAGCTAGTCTCCCCTGCGCCCTTGAGCTATTCTGTGCGCAATCGGCTGTCCCTTCGGGAATGGATGCTCGGCACAGCCCCAACGCCGTTTTCCCTGGGAGTCACCCTTGATGCTGCACCTGAAAAAACTCTTCCTCTGCAGCCTGATTCCGCTCGCCGGTTTCCTGACCAGCAGCGAGATCCTTGCCCAGAGTGACCGTGGGTCCCTGCCGGCCCGTGTCAGCTCCGCGCTGGCCGCGGCCAAGATTCCAACCGATGCCATGTCTCTGGCGGTGATTCCGCTGGAGGGCCAGGGCATGGCCCAGTTCGTCAATGCCGATCAACCGGTCAACCCGGCCTCGACCATGAAGCTGGTCACCACCTACGCCGCCCTGGAGCTGCTAGGCCCCAATTACCAGTGGCAGACCGATCTCTACGGTACAGGCCCCGTCAGCAACGGCGAACTCCAGGGCGACCTGATATTCCGCAGCAGTGGTGACCCCAAGCTGACCATGGAACGCCTGTGGATGATGCTGCGCGATCTGCGTGCCGCCGGCGTGCGCGAGGTGCGCGGTGATCTGGTCCTGCAGCCCGCGGACCTGCGCATGCCCGCTGATCTGCCACCCTTCCAGGACGACGGCAATGATCCGACACGCCCCTTTCTGGTCGAACCCGACCCGCTGCTGACCAACCTCAAGCTGTTGTCGCTGCGTACCTACGGTGAAGCCGGGGGCGTACGCACCCATCTGGAGCCGGCGCTGCCCGAGGTCACCATCGACAATCAGCTGAGCGTGCTGGCCCCGGTCAACAGCTGCCCCTGGCCGAACGTGCACTACGCGGTGAAGGATGACGGCCAGCGCGCCACCATCACCCTCACCGGCTCCCTGCATCAGGGCTGCAGCGCCGAGCGCTACCTGTCGGCACTGGACGCTCCGGTATATACCGCGAGCCTGATCCGCACCCTCTGGCACGAAATGGGCGGGCGTATCCACGGTGGCAACCGCATCGGCCATTCGTCCAGCGGCGCACGCCTGCTGGCCCGCAGCACCTCACCGGACCTGGTGGACGTTGCCCGGGATATCAACAAGTTCAGCAACAACACCATGGCGCGCCAGCTGTTCCTGACCATAGGCCGCGAACAGCGCAGTGCGGCGGACGCCGACGACCACAAGGCCGCCACCCGCATCATCAACCAGTGGCTGGCCGACAAGGGCATTCAGGCCAATGGGCTGGTACTGGAAAACGGTGCCGGGCTGTCGCGCATGGAGCGCATGACGGCCAGGGACATGAGTCAGCTGCTGAGCCACGCCTGGCGCAGCCCCTATGCCGCCGAGTTCGTCGCCTCCCTGCCCCTGGCGGCCATGGACGGCACCATGCGCCGACGCCTGCGCAATACCCCGGTGGCCGGCCAGGCCCACATCAAGACCGGCACCCTGCGCAACGTCCGCGCCATCGCCGGCATCACCCGCGACAACAACGGCCAGAGCTGGGCCGTCACCGCCATCGTAAACCACCCCGCCGCCGGCGGCAGCCGCGAAGCCCTGGACCTGGTCCTCACCGACGTCCACCGCCGCGGCCCCACCGACGTAGCCGACCGCCGCTGAGCCGGGGCGGGTGCCCCTACGGTTCGGGGAGAATCCCGGTTTCGGTGCAGGAAAATCCCGGCTTGGGTGTAGGAGCACCGCCCTCGGTGCGAACCGGCCCAGCCCACATTCGCACCCGGGGCGGATGCTCCTACGGCGCGGGGTGGTGGCAGCTTCATTTGTAGGAGCACCGCCCCGGTGCGAAAGCGAAGTCCGGCCAAGACACCGAGCCAGCCCCATTCGCACCCGGGGCGGGTGCTCCTACGGCGCGAGGTGGTGGCAGCTTCATTTGTAGGAGCACCGCCACGGTGCGAAAGCGGACTCCAGCCAAGACACCGAGCCAGCCCCATTCGCACCCGGGGCGGGTGCTCCTACGGTGCGAGGTGGTGGCAGCTTCATTTGTAGGAGCACCGCCCCGGTGCGAAAGCGGACTCCAGCCAAGACACCGAACCAGCCCCATTCGCACCCGGGGCGGGTGCTCGTACAAAGCCGGGGGTGCGCTGTTACTGCCGGCGGGTAATCCGCCAGCTGCGGTGGATCCGCGGGTTGCGCTGGAAGTCCTTGTCCAGGGTCTGGGCGGAGATATCCTCGACCTGGTACTTCTCCTCCAGTGCCGGGTCCAGCTTGAAGCGGCGGAAGTTGTTGGAGAAATACAGCACCCCGCCGGGTGCCAGACGGGCCATGGCCATGTCCAGCAGCTGCACATGGTCGCGCTGCACATCGAACACGTCGTCCATGCGTTTGGAGTTGGAGAAGGTCGGCGGGTCGATGAAGATCAGGTCGTACTCGCCCCTGTCCTGCTCCAGCCATTTCATCACGTCATCCTGCACCAGCTGGTGCAGGTCCGACAAACCATTGAGCGCCAGATTGCGCCGCGCCCAATCCAGATAGGTTTTCGACAGGTCCACACTGGTGGTGCGCCGTGCGCCACCCACCGCCGCGTGCACAGTGGCACTGGCGGTGTAGCAGAACAGGTTCAGGAAGCGCTTGCCGCGGGCCTCCTCGGCGATGCGCAAGCGCATGGGTCTGTGGTCTAGGAAGAGCCCGGTATCCAGGTAGTCGGTGAGGTTGACCAGCAGCCTGACCTGTCCCTCCTGCACCGTGAGGAACTCGCCCCGACGATCCATGCGCTCGTACTGCTGCTTGCCGGTCTGGCGCTGACGCTGCTTGAGCACCACCCGCTCGGCGGATGTGCCCAGCACCTGCGGCAGGGCCACCAGCACATCCTGCAGCCGGGCCTGGGCCTTTTCCTCGCTGACGCTGGCCGGCGCGGCATATTCCTGCACATGGGCCCAACCATCATAAAGATCGACCGCCACGGCAAACTCGGGCATGTCCGCGTCATACAGCCGGTAGCAGCTGATGCCCTGCTGTCGGGCCCACTTGCCCAGGGTCTTGAGATTCTTTTTCAAGCGGTTGGCGAACATCTGCGCCGATTCGCTCAGGCGCGCCTCGCCAGCCGGCGCAGCGCCGGCCTTCTCCCCCGCCGAATCCGGCTGATTGCTGCCGGTGATATAGCGCTCGGGCTGCAGATCCATCAGCAACAACTTGCAGGGCAAGGCACCGTTGAACAGCGAGTACTGCTTGTGGCTGCGGATACCCATGCGCCGGCCCAGCTCGGGGTTGCCGGTGAAGATTGCCGCCTGCCAGCCGGTGCATTCCCGACGCAGCACCTCGCCCAACTTCTGGTATAGGTAGACCAGGCTCGCGGCCTCACCCAGACGCTCACCGTATGGCGGGTTGCAGACGATCAGACCGGTCTGCCCCCGGTCCGGATGGGGTGCGAAGGTAGCCAGCTCGCCCTGGTAGACCTTGATCCATTCGCCCAGCCCGGCGCGCTGGATGTTGTTGCGCAGCGGCTGCAGCAGACGCGGATCGGCCTCGTAGCCGCGAATCCATGCCGGCGTACGGGCCAGGCCGGCTTCGGCACGCTGGCGAGCCTCTTCCAGCAGCCGATTCCACATCGCCGGCACGTGCTGCAGCCAGTGACTGAAGCCCCAGTGCTGCCGATGCAGGTTGGGCGCGATGTCCGCGGCCATCAGCCCGGCCTCGACCAGGAAGGTACCGGAACCGCACATGGGGTCTGCCAATGCCGCCCCCTGGGCCGCCATGGCCGGCCAGTTGGCACGTATCAGCACGGCGGCCGCCAGGTTCTCCTTGAGCGGAGCAGCGCCCTGCTGCAGACGGTAGCCGCGCTGATGCAGGCTGTTGCCGGACAAATCCAGCGCCAGCTGCACCTCGCCATTGCGGCAATGCACGTTGATCCGCAGCTGGGGGTTGACCTTGTCTACCGAAGGCCGTTCGCCAGAGGGCGTGCGCAGGCGGTCAACGATGGCGTCCTTGACCCGCAGCGCGCCGAAATGGGTATTGTCGACCCCCGGCAGCGTACCGCTGAAATCCACCGCCAGGGTGCCGTCGCTGGCCAGATGATCCGCCCAGTCCAGCGTCGCCACACCGTCATACAGGGCCTGGGCGCTGTCCGCCGGGAATCGTTGGAGAATCAACAGCACCCGGTTGGCCAGGCGCGACCACAGGCACAGGCGATAACCCAGTTCCAGATTGCCGCTGGCATGGACGCCGGCCACGGTTTCCCGGGCGCTTTGCGCTCCCAATGCGCGCACCTCGTCGAGCAACAGCCCCTCGATTCCTTTCGGGCAGGTAATAAAAAATTCAAGGGTGTCGCGCATCTGTTTGATTTCCATCGTTATGTAATATCTGGCAGGCAACCCTGAGGATTAAGGGTGCTGTACATATGCCAATTTGATCTTTGTGAACCCTGCCCAATAGGGTACAACGGACTCAAGTGCAAACAAGGGATTTCGCCTTTTGCGGAATCCCTGGATGCAGGAGCAACTCCTGCATCGATGCGGGCCTTGTCCCGTATCTTTCCCGGGCCGCACACCGCGGTCCGGGTTGTCCTACTACATGAGGGCTGTACTTTATGAGAAGACTAAAGCGTGATCCGATGGAACGAGCATTTTTGCGCGGGTATCAGAACGGCGTTCAAGGCAAATCTCAAGATTCCTGTCCCTTCAATGGCGGACCCAACAGACAGAACTGGATCAACGGCTGGCGTGAGGGCAGAGCCGACCACTGGGCAGGATATACCGGAATTTCAGGCGTGCATCGCCTCAACGAGATGCGCGCAGTAGGGTAATCCCCTCAAGCTTGACCTTTTTCTCCCAGGGCGCTTACTCAAAGCGCCGGGCCCTAGAGGCCCAGGCCCCCGGAACATCACCGGGGGCCATTTCATTCAGGCCCCCGATTTTACGTCTTCGTCAGCCCCGGTCCGCCGACGGCAGCGCCGCAATTGCATCCACGCACTCACGGATCAGCTCCGGGCCACGGTAGATGAAACCGCTGTATACCTGTACCAGGCTGGCCCCGGCGGCGATCTTCGCTGCTGCATCGGCACCCTGGAGAATCCCGCCGGCGCCGATGATCGGCAGCCTGCCTTTCAGCTCGCCCGCCAGTACCCGTATCACCTCGGTGGACACCTCGGTCAGCGGCCCGCCGGACAGCCCGCCCGCCTCGTCCGCGTGCTCCAGCCCCTCAACGCGGGTGCGATCCAGGGTGGTATTGGTGGCAATCACCGCATCCATCCCCTCCTCCACCAGCGTACGCGCCACCAGCACCAGCTCCTCGGGAGTCATGTCCGGCGCGATCTTGATGGCCACCGGCACGTAGCGGCCCTGCTCCGCCGCCAGATTTTCCTGGCAGGCCTTGATTTCGCCCAGCAGTGCCTTGAGCGTATCGCCGTACTGCAGGGTGCGCAGACCGGGGGTGTTGGGCGAGGACAGGTTCACCGTAACGTAACTGGCATGGGCGTAGACCCGGCGCAGGCAGTACAGGTAGTCGTCCACCGCCCGCTCGACCGGGGTCACGGCATTCTTGCCGATATTGATGCCCAGTGGTCCCTGGTAGCGCAGCCGGCCAACCCGCTCGACCAGCGCGTCCACGCCGAGGTTGTTGAAGCCCATGCGGTTGATGATGGCGTTGGCTTCCGGCAGGCGGAACAGGCGCGGCTTGGGATTGCCGGGCTGCGGCCGGGGCGTGACCGTGCCCACCTCGATGAAGCCGAAACCCAGATCGGCGAGGCCGTCCACTGCCACCGCGTTCTTGTCCAGACCCGCCGCCAGCCCTACCGGGTTGTCGAAGGTCATGCCCAGCACCTGTACCGGATGGGACGCCACCGGCCGCGCCAGATGCCTGGCCAGACGCAGACGCCCGGCAGCACCCAGCATATCCAGCGCCAGATCGTGGGAAGTTTCCGCCGGCAGGCGGAACATCAGGGAACGTAAGGTGGAATACATGGCATGCCCCGCAGGAAAAAAGCTGCGCGGAGTATACCCCATAAACGCCGGATCACCGATCACCGGCTGCAAGGGAATGTCACCTGCGCCGCAGCTGCGAAGGCAGCACAGACGCAGGTGACAGAGGTCAGCCCAGCCGTTCCAGGGACAGCAGCTTGCCCTCGTCGGTAAACTTCAGGACGAAGCTGCCGTGCACCCCTTCATGGGTGAGAAAGGGGCGCAGGTGGTGGGCCGGGAGGCTGATGCTGCGCCCATCGCGGCTGCGCATCAGCACTCGGTCGGCCTGGCCCTTGTACCAGGCCAGGAAGCGGTCGGCTGGCAACGCCAGATCAACGATGAGTTGCTGCATTCGTCACCTGTCCACAGTGCTGGCCAGTTCGGCCAGCTCCCGCGTTGCTACCGCCATCATCGGATAGTCGCTGGGGCCGGCGGCGCGCAGCTCCGCGACCAGCCTCTGCCATCGCTGCATGGGCGTCCGGTTGTCCTCCAGCCAGGTCGACACCAGCTCCGACGCCGACGCCTCGGCCTGACCGCTGTGTAACACGCTGATGGTCAGGGCACTGAGCTGACTCTCCAGCTCGTCACGGTAGGCCTCCCGGGCCAAGGCCTGCCACTGGCTGGTGGCGGGCAGGCTGTTGACCTGCTCGCCGAGCCAGGGCAACTGCAGTTCGCTGCCCAGGGTGAACAGAACCTTGGCGACCTTCTCCTGCGGCTGGCCGGTCGCGTCGGCGGCTCGTATCACCCCGAGCAGTGTATACAGATGTACCGTACTGGCTGCCTGGCGGGCGATGGCGGCGGGAGTCCCGGACTGGGTGAAATAATCGAATCGCTCCTGCCACAGCGCCCGTACCGAGCCTTCCAGCATGCTGTCGAAGCCGGCGTTCAGTGCCCGGATTCTGGGTGCGAAATGCTCGGCTTCCACGGAGGGCTGCAGCTCCGGCCCCCGGCGACGCAGGAACCAGCGCGTGGCGCCCCGGGCCAGCCGCACCAGCTCGTGCATCAGCTCCAGCTGCAGCTCCGCAGGAAGCTGGTTGTCCAGCTGCTCGATGGCCTCGAAGGCTTCAGCTATGTGGAACACCTCCCGCGCCAGCACATAGGCGGCCACTATCTGACCCACATTGGCACCGGTGGACTGCTCCATGCGCCGCAGGAAGGTGATGCCCATGTGGTTGACCAGGTCGTTGGCCAGCTGGGTGGCAATGATCTCGCGGCGCAGTTTGTGGCGGCCCAGCGCCTCGGCATGGCCTTCAACCAGCTGCCGCGGGAAGGCCCGCTGCAGGGTCGCCGCCAGCAGCGGATCGTCCAGCACAGGGGCAGCCACCAGCCGCTCCTTGAGATCAGCCTTGGCGTAGCTGACCAGTACCGCCAGCTCCGGTCGGGTCAGGCCCTGACCGGTACTGGCCCGCTCGGCCAGTTGTTCATCCTCGGGCAGGGCTTCCAGCACACGGCTCAAACGGCCGCTGGATTCCATCACGTTGATGAAGCGACGGTACTCGATCATGGTCGGCACCACCTGTGACCGGGCCAGACTGATGGCCTGGGTCTGCTTGTAGTTGCTGTCGAGTACCAGTCGCGCTACTTCGTCGGTCATATCCACCAGCAGGCTGTTGCGCTGCTCCAGGGTCATCTGCCCGGAGGCCACCAGCTCATTGAGCAGGATCTTGATGTTGACCTCCTGGTCGGAGCAGCTAACCCCGCCGGCGTTGTCGATGAAGTCGGTGTTGCAGGCACCGCCCCGCAGGCAGTACTCAACCCGTCCCAGCTGGGTCATGCCGAGGTTGCCGCCCTCGCCTATCACCCTGGCGCGCACTTCGCTGCCATTGACCCGCAAGCCGTCATTGGCCTTGTCGCCCACGTCCGCGTGGCTTTCACTGGAGGCCTTGATATAGGTGCCGATGCCGCCGTTCCAGATCAGGTCAACGGGAGCCTTGAGCAGGCGATTGATGAGTTCGTTGGGAGTCAGCTGCTCCTCGGCAATATCGAAGACCTCCCGGATCTGCGGGCTGAGAGTGATCTGCTTGAGCTGGCGGGAGAACACGCCGCCACCTTCGGAAATCAACTCGGTGTTGTAATCTGACCAGCCCGAGCGCGGTAGATGATACAGACGCTGACGCTCATCATAACTGCGACCGGCATCCACCGGGTTGGGGTCGATGAAGATCTCCAGGTGGTTGAAGGCCGCCAGCAGGCGCACCGAACGGGAGCGCAACAGACCGTTGCCGAACACGTCACCGCTCATGTCGCCGATACCTATGACGGTAATCGGGTCCTTCTGCACGTCAACACCCAGCTCGCGGAAATGCCGCTGTACCGAAATCCAGGCACCCCGGGCAGTGATGGCCATGCCCTTGTGGTCATACCCCACCGAGCCACCGGACGCGAAGGCATCGCCCATCCAGAAGCCGTAGTCGGCGGCAATGCCGTTGGCGATGTCGGAGAAGGTCGCCGTGCCCTTGTCCGCGGCCACCACCAGGTAATAGTCATCGTCATCGTGACGGATCACCTGCGGCGGCGGTACCACCTTGCCGTCGACCAGATTATCGGTGATATCCAGTAAACCCTGGATGAAGATGCGGTAGCAGGCAACGGCCTCCTGCTGGACAGCATCGCGACCGGCCTCGTGCGGGAGACGCCGCGGCACGAAACCGCCCTTGGCGCCTGCGGGCACGATCACCGCGTTCTTCACCTGCTGGGCCTTGGTCAGCCCCAGGACCTCGGTGCGGTAGTCCTCCTCCCGGTCAGACCAGCGCAGACCGCCCCGGGCCACCTTGCCGCCGCGCAGGTGCACGCCTTCGACACGGGGCGAGTAGACGAATATCTCGTACATCGGCCGCGGCAGAGGCAGCTCCGGAATCGCCGCCGGGTTGAACTTGAGACTGAAGTACTCCTTGGGCTGCCCCTCGGCGTCGGTCTGGTAGAAGTTGGTGCGCAGGGTGGCCTTGATCAGGTCCAGATAGCGGCGCAGAATGCGGTCCTCGTTGAGCACCGCCACGCCGTCCAGCGCGCTGAGGATGGCCTGCTCCAGCTTCTGCTCGAGCTCCCCGGCGCTGGGCTTGCGTGCCAGGAAGAAGCGGGTCTTGAACAGCCGCACCAGCTCCCGCGCAATGGGCGCATGGTTGGCCAGGGTGGCGGCGATATAGGGCAGCTCGAAGCCCATGCGGATCTGCTTGATATAGCGACCCAGGGCACGCAGCAGCGCCGCCTCGCGCCAGTGGATACCCGCCAGCAGAATCAGCCGGTTGAAGGCATCATTCTCCGCCTTGCCGTTCCAGATCGCAGTGAAGGCGCCGCGGAACAGCTCATTGACATCCTCGATGTCCAGCTCGGCGTCCAGCGCGTTGCAGAACACGAAGTCATGGATCCAGAACGTCTGGCCGTCATCCCGGGTGATCTGGAACGGAAACTCGCCGAGTACCCGCAGGCCCAGGTTGTCCAGCACCGGCATCACGTCCGACAGCGGCAGCGAACCGCCAAAATGATAGAGCTTGCAGTGCAGCTCGGTGTCCTTGCCCCCCTCACGCTGGTAGAAACTCATCGCCAGCGGGTTTTCCGCACTCAGCCCCTGCAGAAACTGCAGGTCGGCTACGGCAGTGGCCGGACTGAAACGGGTGCTGTAGCCCGGGGGGAAGCCCCCACGAAACCGCGCCAGCAGCTCGCCGTCGGCATTACCGGACTGCTGCATCATCCGCCAGGCGCAGAGCAGACCGTCGATCAACTCGCGCTCGTGCCGTGAGCCGAGATCCTCCAGAGAGGTGACACCGAAATATTCTTCGGCAAACAACGCCAGGGCTTCCTGCTCGCCCGGCTCGGCCAGCTCCTTGACCCGTTGGCGGATGTACTGCTGAAAATCCGCCTTGCTGCTGGCAACGATAAAACTCATGAACCTACTCCCTCAAATCCGAGCGAAAGCCGCTGTAAAAGGTAAAATGTGCTCTGGAGCTGATTCCAGATTAGTCCTGTCCGGGTGGATTTCGGTAAAGTACCCGACACAGGACGTAAATTATTGGTGCCCAAAGGAAGACCCATGCCCCATCGAGCCTCACTGCTGCAACTGAAAACCTTCATGGCCCAGCAGATCTTCGGTCAGGAAACGCTGATAGAGCGCATGCTGATCTGCCTGCTCGCTGGCGGCCACCTTCTTGTGGAGGGTGCACCTGGACTGGCTAAAACCAAGGCAATAAAAACCCTGTCCGAAGCCATCGAGGCGGACTTTCATCGTATTCAGTTCACCCCTGATCTGCTGCCCGCGGACATTACCGGCACGGAAATCTACCGTCCCGAGACCGCGAGTTTCAGCTTTCAGCAGGGGCCGATCTTCCATCATCTTATATTGGCCGACGAAATCAACCGCGCGCCGGCCAAGGTCCAGTCCGCGCTCCTCGAAGCCATGGCCGAACAGCAGGTCAGTATCGGTCGGGAAACCTGGCCGCTGCCGGAGCTGTTCATGGTCATGGCTACCCAAAACCCCATCGAGCAGGAAGGCACCTACCCGCTGCCCGAAGCGCAGCTGGACCGCTTCCTGATGCACGTGCGCATCGGCTTCCCGGATGCCGCACTGGAACGTCAGATCCTGCATCTGGCCCGGGGCGAGGCCAAGGGTTTCGAGCCGCGCATTGCCGAGCGCATCACCCAGCAGAGCATCCTGGCCGCACGTCAGGAGGTCCTCGGGCTGTTCATGGCTGACGCGGTGGAGGAGTACCTGATCCAGCTGATCATGGCGACCCGTCGCCCCGAGCTGTACAACCCGCAGCTGGCGGAATGGATCCAGATGGGCGCCAGCCCCCGGGGCACCATCGCCCTGGATCGCTGCGCCCGGGCCCACGCCTGGCTGGCCGGCCGGGACTTCGTCAGTCCCGAGGATGTCCAGGCGATAGTCCACGACGTACTGCGCCATCGTCTGATCCTCAGTTTCGAGGCCGAGGCCGCCGGAATAGATGCGGACCGGGCAATCAACCTGCTGCTCGAATCGGTTGCCGTGGTCTAGGTAATGGACGCACCTGCGGCTTATACCTCGCTGGAAACGCTGCTGGACATGCGCCGCCACTGTCAGGATTTGCCCGCCACCCGGCGCCAGGCCATGCTCGGGCGCCTTGCCGGCCGTCAGCACTCACGCCTGCGCGGTCGCGGCATCGACTTCGATCAGGTCCGTCAGTACCAGCCCGGGGATGACATCCGCAATATCGACTGGCGGGTAACCGCACGCACCCGCAAGGTCCACACCAAGGTCTTCAACGAGGAACGCGAGCGACCGGTCTTCATCATCTGTGAACAGAGCGCCCGGTTGTTCTTCGGCACCCGGCCGCGCTTCAAGTCGGTGCTGGCCGCCGAGGCCGCCGCACTCACTGCCTGGATGGCGCTGGCGCACAACGACCGGGTTGGCGGCATGGTGTTCGGTGCCGGTGGCTGCCACGAAGTGCGTCCCAGACGCAGCCGCCGAGCCATTCTGCAACTGCTCGGCCAGCTGCTGGAGGCAAACCTTCGCCTGTCCCCGGAAACCGCCGCTGTCCCCGACGAGCCGCTGAATCTGGCCCTGCGCCGCAGTCGCGAGATCATCCGCCCCGGCAGCCTGCTCTACCTGCTCTGCGACCACTCGGCGATCGACCAGATCAGCCTGCCCCTGATCACCGCCCTGGCCGGCCACAACGACCTGGTGCTGCTGCCCGTGCATGATCCGCTGGAAGCCAGCCTGCCCAGCAGCCCCGCGCTGGAGTTCGCTCAGGGCGAGCAGCGGCTGACGCTCAACACCACCAGCACCGCCCTGCGTGAGGCATGGGCCGCCCAGTTCCTGGCCCGCCAGCAGAACTGGCAGAAACTCGCCGCCCGGCTGCGCGCCAGTCTGCATCCACTGGACACCAGTCGCAGCGCCGTGGACCAACTCCAGCACCTCTTGATACAGCACACCCGGAGGCGGAATTGATCGAGCAACTGCACCAGCAGCTCATCCCGCCGGCGGCCCCGCCGCCCATATCCTGGTGGCCACCGGCGCCGGGCTGGTGGGTGCTCGCCCTGAGTCTGCTGCTCCTGCTGCTTCTGCTCCCCTGGCTGCGACGTCAGGGTCGGCGGCGCCGTCGCCGACGAGTGCAGCCGCATATGAGCCTGTTCTCCTCGATCCCGCCGGGCCTCAGCGACAGCCACTGGCTGGCGGAGGTCAACACGCGGATCAAGCAATTGCTCAAACAGCGCGGCGAAGATTCCGCCACCCGCCTGTTCGGCGAGGCCTGGCTCGACTACCTGTGCAGCCGCTACCCGAGCGCCCGGCGATCTGCCCTGCAGCCGCTGGCCGCCGATCTCTATCGCCCCCAGGTGCAGCTGGGCGAGGAGAAGCGCGAGGCACTGCTCCGCGAACTGCGCCAGTGGATGCGACACGACGATGTTTGAATTCGCCTGGCCCCTGAGCTTTCTCCTGCTGCCCCTGCCCTGGCTGTATCGCCGCCTGTTGCCGGCGGCCCAGACCCGATCGGCCGCACTGCAGGTGAGTTTCATGAGTCGCCTGCAGGAGCTGCAGAGCCTCTCGCCCGAGATCCGCAGCGCCGGGCGCAAATGGCCGCATGTCGTCGTCTGGCTGCTGCTGGTCATGGCCGCCGCCAGGCCCGAGTGGCTGGGCGATCCGCTGCCCACCGCCTCCAGCGGTCGCGACATGATGCTGGCGGTGGATCTGTCCGGCAGCATGGAATTTCGCGACATGCAGCTCGATGGTCGGGAGGTCAGCCGCCTGACCATGGTCAAGGAGCTGCTCGCCGACTTCATCGCAGGCCGGCGCGGCGACCGCCTCGGATTGGTGCTCTTCGGCAGCCAGGCCTATGTACAGGCCCCCCTGACCCACGACCGCGATGCCATTGCCCAATGGCTGGAGGAAAGCTTCATCGGTCTTGCCGGGCGTGAAACCGCCATCGGTGATGCCATCGGTCTGGCCATCAAGCGCCTGCAGGCCGAGCCGGCGGCCAGCCGGGTACTGGTACTCATCTCCGATGGCGCCAACACCGCCGGCAGCGTCAGCCCATTGCGCGCCGCACGGCTGGCCGCCGAACACCAGATCCGCATCTTCACCATAGGTGTCGGCGCCGATGCCCTGCCCCAGGAAAGCGCCTTCAGCTTCTTCGGGCTGCAGTCGGACCCGTCGATCGAGCTGGACGAGGCCAGCCTGAGGGAAATAGCCCACCTGACCGGCGGCGAGTACTTCCGCGCCCGCAACGCCAGCGATATGCAGGCCATCTACCAGCGGCTCGACGAGCTGGAGCCCGCCCTGCGCGCCGGGTTGCCGGATCGGCAGGCCACCGCCCTGTACCATTGGCCGCTGGGCGCCGCTCTGCTGCTGAGTCTGGGCCTCGCACTGCTGACGGTGGCAAGGAGTCGACAACATGACTGAGCTGCTCGGCTTCACCCTGCTGCGCCCCTGGTGGCTGCTGGCCCTGCTCCCCGCCGGAATACTGCTGGTGCAGCTGCACCGCCACGGCTGGCAGCACTCGGACTGGGAGCAGTTGCTGCCGCGACCACTGCATCAATGGCTGCTGCGGCGTCAGCCCGGGGGCAGCCGCGGTCTGCGTTTCGCCGCCCTGGGCCTGACCTGGACCCTGGTGATAGTCGCGTTGGCCGGCCCCGCCGTCGAAACCGGCGCCGAATCGCGCCGGGTCGATGACAACGCCCTGGTGGTGGTGCTGGATCTGTCACGCAACATGTTGGCCAATGACCTGCCGCCTGACCGCATGGAGCGTGCGCGACTCAAGATACGCTCCCTGATCCAGGACTACGGTGACAGCCAGCTGTCGCTGATCGTCTATGCCGGCAGTGCCCATCGCGTCACGCCGCTGAGCAACGACCACGCCACCCTGACCAACCTGCTCGGCGCCCTCAGCCCGGACATCATGCCTTCCGACGGCCAGAATCTGGGCGCCGCCCTGGACATGGCCCGTCAGGCAATCGCTCCATTACCGAGCAAGGGCAGTCAGATACTGCTGGTGACCAGCGGCCTGGACAATGGCGCCCGGGATGTCCTGGCCGAGCATGCCCGGCAGCTCGGTCCGCAGCTGTCGATCCTCGGCGTCGGCACCCGCTCAGGCGCCCCTGTCCCGCTGAGCGAGGGTGGCTTTCTGCGTGACGACCAGGGCCGCATCCTGCTGCCGCGACTGAACAGCCAGCAACTGGGTAATCTGGCCCGCGAGCATGGCGCGCGCTATCACGAGATCACCACCAGCGATCGTGACCTGCACTATCTTCTGCGTCCATTGCAGAGCTCAGGCACCGCAGCCACCGGTGACCGCGTCCTGCTGGTCGACCACGGCCACTGGCTGGTGCTGTTGCTGCTGCCGATTGCCGCCCTGGGCGCCCGCCGGGGTTGGCTGGGGCTGCTGCTGTGCGCCCTGCTGCTGCCGCAGGACGCCCTCGCCTTCAGTTGGAACGACCTCTGGCAACGGCCGGATCAGCAGGCCATGCAACTGCTGCGGGACCAGCAGCCGGCGGCCGCCGCGCAGCGCTTCCGCGATCCCGAATGGCGTGCCTGGGCGCTCTATCAAGCCGGTGAGCATGCTGCCGCCGCCGAGGAGTGGGCAACGCTCAGCCATATACAGCCGGACAACCCGGAATATCTTTTCAATCGCGGCACCGCTCTGGCCATGGCCGGTGACTATTCCGCTGCACTGGAAGCCTATGAACATGCCCTGACCCTGGACCCGACACACCAGGGTGCACGGCATAACCGCGATGCGCTGGAGGACTTTCTGGAGAAGCTCCGCGAGCAGCAGGAGCAGCAGCAACAGGGCGACGCAGACGAAGCAGCGAACGGCGACCAGAGCGCTGGCCAGAATGGCGGTCAGGACAGCGGCACGGGCAATGGTACGACACAGGGTGGCCCCGGCGCCCAGGAGGCGGCCGATGGCGCCGGTGATCAGGCCCCGGGCCAGGACCCGGGTGCCACCGGCAGCAGCCCGGCGGTTACCGGCAGCCTGTCCACGGACGGCGAAGCGGCCAACGGCAATGATCCGGGCACGGAAGACGGCGAGGCCCCCGCCAGCGCCAACGGCAGCCGCCTGCCACGCCAGACTCTGGAACGCCAACAGGAACTGGAACAATGGCTGCGCGAGATTCCCGACGACCCGGCGGAACTGCTGCGCCGCAAATTCCTCTATCAGCACCTACAGCAACAGGACACCACGCCATGATTCGCCTGCTGGTCATCTGCCTGCTGACGCTGCTCAGCCCCTTGGCCCACGCCGCCCTCGAAGCCAGTGTGGACCGCACCCGCCTGATCGAAGGCGAGAGCGTCGAGCTGACCCTGGAAACGCCTGCCGTGGGGCGACTCAGCGAGCTGGACCTGAGCCCGCTGGGTGAACATTTCGAGATTCAGCGCAGCCGCCAGCTGAGTCTGGTCAGCAAGGTGGACGGCCGCACCACACCGATCACCCGCTGGGTCATTACCCTGCGGCCATTGCGTACCGGCTTCCTCGTGGTACCGCCGGTGCATCTGGGCCAGTCCAGCAGCCAGCCGATCAGTCTGCATGTGCTGTCCGCCACCCAGGCCGCCGCCGATCAGGGCGCGCAGCTGGCCCCGGTGTTCATCGACAGCGAAGTGGATATCGAGAATCCCTACGTACAGGCCCAGGTACTGCTGACCCTGCGTATCTACCATTCGGTATCCCTGTTCGACGACTCCAGCCTCAGCGGGCTGGAGATACCCAACGCCCGGGTGGAAAGCCTCGGCCGGCCCCGCAACTTCGAGCGGGTGATCAATGGCGTTCGCCACGGCGTGATCGAGGTGCGCTACGCCATCTACCCGCAGCACAGCGGAGAACTGGAGATTCCATCCCAGCTGTTCAGCGCCACCGCCCTGCAACCCGGCACGGGCCGCTCCAGCGCCCGCAGCGGTCGGGTCGTGCAGGTACGTTCACCGAGCATCACCCTGCAGGTCAGGCCCATCCCGACGGATTACCCCGCTGACACCCCCTGGATCCCTGCCCGCAGCCTGACCCTGACCCAGACCTGGCAGCCGGACCCCGGCATCGACCTGTTCAGCGGTGAGCCGCTCACCCGCACCCTGATACTTGCCGCCGATGGCCTCACCGCCGCCCAACTGCCGGCCCTGCAGAGCCTGAACCCCGACACGGACAACGACAACCAGCTGCGCCAGTACGCTGATCAGCCACAACTGCACACCGACTACAGCGACCAGGGTGCCCGGGGCATCCGTCATGACAGTGCCGCCCTGGTCGCCCTTGAGGAAGGCTCCTACACGCTGCCGGCGCTGCGGGTGCACTGGTGGAATACCCTTGAGGACCGGCTGGAGACGGCGACCCTGGACAGCGTGGTGCTCAACGTCAGCCGCGACACCGACTTCGGCAGCGCAAGCCCGCCAGTGAGCTATGCTGCCGAGGAGCCCGCGCTGCTCTGGCCCTGGCAGCTGGCCTGCGCCCTGCTGGGACTGGCGCTGGCCGTCAGCCTGTACTTCCTCTACCGCGCCCGGCAGGCACTGGCGGAGTACCAGCTGACGGAGACCGAAGAGCAGTTCGACGATCAGGAACAGGGCAATCCCCTGGCCGATCTGCAGGCCGCCTGCCGCACCAACCGCCCCGCCGAAGCCCGCAAGGCGCTGGAGCTCTGGGCCAGACAGCAGCACAGCGAAGGGCTGATCGGCCTGAGCCACAACCACCTGGAGCTCGAAGAAGCCCTCGACGACCTCAACGCTTGCCTCTTCGGCCGCGCCCGCGACCAATGGCGAGGCAAACCCCTGTGGCGCGCCGTCCGCATGGTCATCCAGAGCCAGCGCCGCGAAGCCGAAGAAGAAAGCGCACCCAAGCTGGAAAGCCTCTATCCCGAGGTGTGAGTTCCAGCGCAGGTGCGCTACACCCGCATTGCGGACGAGCTGGTGCTCGTCCTCCCAGGGCACCACCGCGCTGTAGGAGCACCCGCCCCGGGTGCGAAAACGCCCTCCCGGATGCAGAAAGGTGCTGGCCCCGTTCGCACCGAGGCGGTGCTCCTACACCAACAAAACCACTACGTTCCGGGTGCGAATGGCGTAGCGCGGGTGCGCTACACCCCGTATTGCGGACGAGCTGGTGCTCGTCCCTCCCTGGGGATCACCGCACCGTAGGAGCACCTGCCCCGGGTGCGAAAACGTGCTTG